>CAYRQB010000096.1:0-18708 GCA_964426025.1 uncultured Heliomicrobium sp. | reverse complement strand
ACGTTCGAGCGCCGCGCCCCGCCTGCGCGAAGCCGCATCGGCAAAGGCGTCAGGCATTCGCACTATGTCTTCGCTGGAAAAATCTCTTTCAACAATGAACGGTTGGACGACGCCATTTGAATCCGGGCGAATTTCAATCTTGAAAAGAGGCGAGCCTTGCCGATTGACTCCTATCAACGCGGAATATTCGGGATGATGTTGCAGCAGAAAGGCGCTTAACAGGACCTGCAATCCCTTGTCGGGGACGACTTGATTGCTTTGAGTTGCGCCGCGCGCGTATGCCTGCAAGACAGGTTGTTGTGTCAGCTTCAGGATGGTTTCCTTGCGGTTTTGCAAGCTTCGATCAATTTGGTCGGATATTTCGCGCGCGCGATCGGCCAGCCCCTGACGAAGAACGGATTTAACGCTTCCAATCGCCGTATCCTGCCACCGTGCCCACAACAAAAACATCGGCACGATGATAAATGCAAAAAAAATGATGACCAGCTTCGCGCGAATCGCCATAGAAATACGTTGCCCACCCGGAAAAGTGCTGAGCCAAGACTGATAATAAAGCCTGTCAGCAAAGGCGTAATGCTACACCCTAGCTGAGAAAGCTGTCAAAAACACGCTTATTACGATGGGGAAACGAGACGGCAGATAGATGTTCGCCGTGATGTTTTGGGTTTGCCGTTAAGCTTAAAACAGCCAGACAGTGAGGTTATTGTTTGGAAACAGTATCGGCAAGCTTGTTGGCGTTTTCCGCCAGAAAAGCTTTTTCCTCCAACTGAACATTGAAAATGGCCTCGACGATTTTGCGTTCTTCAATCAATTTCCCATCCTGATAAACCATAGTTTCATATGGGATCAGTGTATTTTGGATTATTCGAAAATCCTTGAAGTAAAGACGATATTTGATGGGTTCGGATTGTTCTGCCGGTTTATCCTCGTAATTTAGATAGAGAATTCGACCAGATTTTCGGCTGATTTCATATTTTGTGCGCGCGCCATCCGGCAAGATCAAATCAATGATGTCCATTTCCAGATTGCCAAGTTTGGTGTTCGAGACATATTCAAGCCTGGCATCGTTTTCTTTATAACGTAATAGAGTTTCGTAACTGTGCTGATGCGCCGAATGAAATGCTCTTATCGCTTCCTCTCTCGGCTTATTTATTATCTCACCGTCAAGGATGCTCCAGGTTTCTTTACCGTCAAATCCCAGCATATACCGCATGCCGGGAAATTCCAGATCAATCATTCGCAGATCGTCCTTCAGCTTTTCCTTGCGAATGAATCGTGTAACTGACTTTCCTTCGCGCGTGCCATCGGGAGAAATGAATTTGACCAGCGCCCGCAAGGTTCCATTGCGCTGAATGGCATATACCGCTGTGCGGCTGCCATATGCCAAAATAGTGCGCTCGGCAATGTCTTCGGGTTTAGGATTCTTGTCGGCATTAGCATTGTCAGCAAGCCCAAACAGAAATCCGTAAAACAAAAATGATAACGTGCAGACAAGCAGCGCCACTCGCGCTTTTCCGAAAGTATTCTTAAAAGTCATTTGAGTTGACACCTCATAAAGCGAAAACTACACTTTGCGATTTAATTTAGGCGAATGATAACTCACTATAAGCATCAACCGCCAGCCCCCGGCGCTGAAAGGGGTTGCCAGGTCTGAACACAGTTAGAACGTTCAGCATCCGGCAAACGCGCAATCATCTTGATAAATTTTCCGTCCTCATTAAACAGGCTCGAATCGCGGCAAGCGGTATCAGTGATTTCAGCCAATCGCTAACTTGAGAAACATTTGAGAAGGAGACATAAATGAAAATTGGCATTCTGGTTGGAATGGAAAATACCTTTCCGCCAGCCCTAATCGAGAAAATAAACGGCATGGACGCAGGCGTCACCGCCGAATACGTCAAAATTGGCGGCGTCAAAATGGCCGAAGCTACGGAGTATCGTGTGATTTTCGACCGAATCTCTCACGAAATTCCGTTCTATCGTTCGTATCTGAAAAACGCTGTCCTCAATGGAACCATAGTAGTCAACAATCCATTCTGGTGGTCGGCGGACGAAAAGTTCTTCGGATATTCATTGGCGACCAAACTTGGCCTGGCGGTTCCGAAAACGGTTTTGTTGCCACAGAAGGGATACATCAAAGGCGTCACCGATGCCAGTTTGCGCAATCTGGAATTTCCGCTGGACTGGGAAGCGATCATCGAACACGTTGGTTTGCCCGCAATTCTGAAGCCTCACGACGGCGGAGGTTGGCGAGATGTTTACAAGGTAGACACGCTTGAAGAACTGTGGCGGGATTACGATCAAACCGGCACGCTGGCTATGACGCTGCAGGAGTTCATTGATTTCACCGATTACGTCCGGTGCTATTGCGTGGGCAAAAAAGACGTGCTGGTCATGCCTTACGATCCGAAAAATCGCCGCTATCTGCCGCAGGAAAGTTTGCAGCATTACTCGCCGGAACTGCTGGATCGAATCAAGCGCGACACCTTCCTGATCAATGAAGCTCTTGGGTACGACCTGAACACCGTCGAATTCGCAATCAAGGACGGCATTCCTTACGCAATTGATTTCACCAATCCCGCGCCCGATGCCGACATCTGGTCGGTGACTGAACCATACTTCAACTGGATAACGGACGCGATGGCCAATCTGCTGGTGGATTATGCCAAAAACGGCAAACCAACCATTGGTTATCATCGCTGGTTCAAATGGCTGAATCAGGACGCGAAGTCGGAAATTGGCGCAAGCGCCGCTGAGCTTGCTCAGGGCTTGGTCACAGGCGTTGAGCAGATGGCTCAGAAGGCATCAGACGCGCTTTCGGAAGTAATTGACCAGATCACCGAACCGATTAAACCAAAACGAACTCGCAAGGCTTCCGGCGAAAAAGATAAGGAAACCAAAGGCGAGGCCAAAGCAGTTAAAAAGAGCAAAACAGTAAAGCCTGGGAAAAGCTCTAAGTAAAAGTTAGTCCAATACTGAGTTCCCATTCACCGCACAGATACGAAAACGGCTGAAATCAAATTGCGCCGTTGTTCTTCTCAGATAGCTGCGATGAATGGGAACTTTTTATTGACTCACATTCCTAATTGAAGAGCCAATGCGTGGTCACAATCTGTTCACTCAAAATTTCGGCTACGACCGATTGGGCAATCGTAGAGTCAGTTTTTCGCCTTGCCAGCCGGGAGTGGCGAACGATGTTTTCACCATAGACGCCGCCAACCGCATCACGTGCAATGGTCAATAAGATTTTGGTTTTTGATCAGTCAATAAGAAATAGCGCTGTCAGAACACGTTCCGTGATCTTGAAGCTTCCTTGGTCTCCAGCCTGAAGCGTTTTTCAATTTCGCCGCCTCCGATTATCTTCGCCGTTACGTATTCGCCAAGCGCCGGGCCGTGTTTGAAACCATGTCCCGATCCGCCTCCGACCAGCCAGACGTTGTCAAAATCCGGATGACGATCAATCAGAAAATCTCCGTTCGACGTGTTTTCGTATTGGCAAACGCGCGATTCAACCAACGGAGTGTCTTTCATCGCCGGGAATCGTTCTGCCAAAAACTTCCGCACTTCGGCCAGCAGTTCGGGCGTCGCCTCACGTTCGGCGACATCCGGGTCAATGATCGAACCGTGACGATCTAGCGCAACCTTGAAACCTCGATTTTCCAAATCCGGCAAGCCATAGAATTCAGCGCCGAAATCAATCCACGTCGGCATCAATGGCGGAGCGAATCGTTTGTCGCCGGCAGTAACGCCGAAGAAGAAAACCTCCTGCCGAGTCGGATGTATGCGATCAGCAAGCAAGTCAGGAAACAGCTTCGGAAGCCAGGGGCCACAGGCGAAAATGAAAGCTCCGGCGTTGATCTTTTCGCCGCTTCGTGTCGCCACGGAAGTTAGATTGCCTTTGCCGCCAGGAGCCTCGACAGCTTCGGTCAGGAAGCTTCCGCCTTGATTTACAAACATCTCAACGACCGTTTGAACAGCTCTTCTGGCCAACAGCGCGCCGCTGTCAGGTTCATAAATCGCCCAAGTCACTTCTCCGAAATTGATTTGAGGATAACGCCGCTCAAGTTCTTCCCTTTGCAATTCTTCGAACCTGACTCCGACGTTTTTCAGCGAGGCAATGGTCGCCAGCGTGTAAGGATCGTTTTCACGCGCCATCCACAGCACGCCGGTTTTTTGGAAAAGCTCCGGTCTTCCGGCGTTGGCGAAAAACTCCAGCCACAAATCAAGCGAGCGATTTGACCAGCGCGTGTAAATTTCTTCGGCTCCGTAACCCATGCGGATAATCCGCGATTCTCCGCCCGAACTTGCGCGGCTGTTGGCTGCGCCGTAAGCGTCAACCAGGGCGACTTTCAAACCTGCGCTTTGCAGGCGGAAAGCAGTCCACGCTCCGAAAACGCCCGCGCCGATGACCGCTGCGTCATAGCTTTTGTTCATTCTCTCTCTCCGAAATGTTTGAGTAGTTGCCGCAATTTATGGCGCTCAGACTATAATGACCGCGCCTGGCAAAATCCAATTGGCGCAAATCGTCGCAAGCTCTCCGTCAAATATGACTTTTGCATTGACCCAAATTCTGGAAAAGGAATCCGCGCGATTGCTGCGCAAGACAGCCGAATTGTTTGAACCGGTCTGTTTATCGTCAGATGAAGTTGATACGTCCGGTTTGTTTTCGCTGGCAAGTCAGTCGCGAGCAATGGTGACTGAGATTTTGCAAAGACACATTGAAACTCTCAGCAATGACGATCTGATCAAATTGCAATCATCGTTGCACTCTGTGCTTGACGATCAGATTGGTCGGCTGTTGGCGAAACTTTACGAGCGGCGAGTACAGGCCATCAACGAGCAAGCGCGTCGCGATTCGCTGACGGGTTTGATGAACAGAGCCGCTTTTGAAGATCGTTTGATTGCCGAGGTAGCGCGAGCGCAACGTTACCAGCGCGATTTGTCCGTAGTCATGTTTGATGTGGATAATTTCAAATCGGTCAATGACGGTTTTGGCCATCAGGCAGGCGACCGGGTTCTGGCGTTGGTTGCGGGCGTCCTGCAATCATCCTTCAGACAAAGCGACGCTGTTTTTCGATATGGCGGCGATGAATTCATGGCTATTTGTCCAGAAACATCCGGCCAGGCGATGAAAACGGTTTTGCAGCGATTGGATGTAAACCTGCAATCAATGCCTGAGTTGGTTGAATCGGCCAGACCGATAGGAATCAGTTGGGGATGCGCATCGTTTCCTGATGACGGCACGGAGGCGGGCGGGTTGATTCGTGTGGCTGATGGCAGACTTTATTTGTGCAAACGAGAGCGTCATCAAAAACTGGCGGCGGGGTTATAGGCTTCGAAAATGAATCGTTCGACTCCAAATCCTGATCAACCGAAGATAGTGCTGTTTTATTCGGCGCTGACTGTTGGTTTTGTTTTTCTTTTGACGCTGATCTGGCTGATCGGATCGCGAAGCGTGGCCGAGCTTCAAGCCATCAGCGAAACCGCCAACAGAGTGTCCACTAATTACCAGGCCAGGTTGTCGCTGGCCGGAAAGATTCGCGACGAGGAAGTCAATTACATCGCACAAGCCAAATTGGTTCGAGTGTCAGAATACCTTTATGTTCCCGTCATTCCGTTCGATAGAAATTTGAATGAGGCGAGAGATAACTTCACAAAGGTGATTGACGAAGGAAGGAATCTGTGGGGGAAGCTTGACAGACAACAGTACATCCCACCGGATGAATTGGCCGCCTGGAACGAAATCGAAGCGGCAATTCCAAACTTCGTTGTCGCCGTTGAAAATCTGGCTTTGGCAAAAGGTGAAAAACCTGAGAAGAACAAATCAGGCGGCGAGAATCTGGAAAAGATTGATGTCGTCAAGCTCAATCAGGACGCTTTTGTAAACTCGCGTAAAGCGCTGGACGGGGCGGTCACCAAACTTTCAAATGCAATCGTCAAAGATCAGACGGTGATTCTCAATCGCATTGCCGATCAGCAAAAATCAGCCGCTGCCGAAGTCAGCGTTACTCGTTGGGGAGCATTCGGGTTTGGCCTGTTTGTGGCGATGATAGTTTTGATGATCACCCGCAGCCAGATTCTGGAACTTCGCCGTGCGACTCTCTCGGCTCAGGAAGCGCAGGATTTCGCGCGTTCGGTTTTCGACAGTCAATCAAACGACATTCTGGTTATGGCCGAAAATGGAGAGATGTTGGCGGTCAACCAGGCGTTCTTCAAACATTATCATCTGACTCCATCCGAATTGATTTTGCAGGATTACCGCGGCGCTTTTGCTCATCTGCCGGAGGTCGCCACCTTCATTGAGAAGACGCTGGAACTTTCCGATAAAAACGCTTCATACCGGGAACGAATCGAAGTCAAAACCAGAAGAGCGCTTCGGCAAAGTCAGAGCTTTCCATCAGCAAGCCGTTTGCTGGACGTTTATATTTCGCCTTTGACAATTGGCCAGACAACGCGCGGTCGTGTGGTTGTGATGGTTGATGTCACTGAAGCCGAACAGGTGCGCGAAGAATTGCGTCGCAATCGCACGCTCAGCGCAGTAGGCCAGATCACCGCGCAAGTCGCCCACGAACTTTATAACCCGATCGGCGCGGTCAAATTGAACATAGAGTTGTTGGAAATGCAGACTGCGGATGCCGATGAAGATGTGAAGCATTCGGTGGCGCGGCTCAAACGCGGAGCAGATCATCTGTCCACCATCGTCATGGATTTGCGGTACCTGACCAGACCGCGCGACCCTGAACGCAAGCCGACAAATTTGAACAAGCTGTTGGACGAAGTCGTCGAATTGGCCAGCGACAGGTTGGAACGCGCCAGGGCGCAGGTCGTCCGCAATTTTGCCGGCGATCTGGTTCAAGGCAATTTCGATCCTCAACAACTTCGCAAGGTCTTCCTCAATCTGTTGATCAACGCGGTCGAGGCTTCGCCGCCAAACAGCCAGGTTGTTTTGCGGACGGCTGCATTGTCGCAATCTGTGATTGCCAATGTCTTTGGACTAGAAAACGGTCGAGGCGCGATTGTTGTCAGCGTCACCGATCAGGGATCGGGGATGTCCGAAGAAACCAAGAGCCGAATCTTCGAAGCTTTTTACACGACCAAGCGCAACGGCACTGGACTCGGAATGATGATCACTCAGGAGATCATCAAAAAACACAACGGCAGGATTGAAATTGACAGCGAGGAAGGAAAAGGCACAACGGTGAGTGTTTATCTGCCGGTTTAACTGGTGGCCGATGACTGATGTTTTACCGACCACCGGTTAAAATCATTCTAGACGGAGATCACTTCCAACTCCGGGTCAACGTCTTCCTTGAGCATATGTTCGATGGCCATCAAAGTGCCGCCGATTGAGCTTGGACAACTGCCGCACGCGCCCTGATAACTGATCATCAGCTTCTTGTCGTGCAATCCGATTATCTCCAATCCGCCGCCATCGCCAGCCAGGCCGGGACGGACTTTTTCATCCAACACTTGATTGATTTGATCGAGCAATGGATTTTCTCCCGGCGTGAAGGTTTTAGCGGCTGGGGCCTGGATGGCTGCTTCCGTCGCTGACGGAGCCGAACGAATCGGTTCAGCCAGCTTTTTCAGCATGTCTTCCCAGCTTACGTCGTCGTCTTTGTTCACCGTCACAAAACGATCCATGTAAAAAACCGATGTGACGTTTCCGACTTTGAACAGTGCATCGGCCAACGGGTCAGCCATTGCCGAATCTGCGTTCTGAAACGAACGTGACGAACCGGAAGTGACCGGCTCCTTCAAAATAAATTTCACCGCGTTCGGATTCGGTGTGTATTCGATGTCTGCAATCTTGGGCATTAACTCCTCCAACAACTATTCTGCCATTCAATATACGATTAGGTTGATTAAGTTTGATTATAGTCTTCGGCTGGCGGCAGATAAAGCGGTGTTAAGTCTTCGCAGTAAGCGCACAAAGAAGAGCAGGCTCATTTATCCGATCAGTTAGTCGCAGCCGGCGCGCTTGTCACCCAGGCCGTCCACCACAAATCGCGAAGCATTTGCGATCCCACAGCCAATCTTTCACTGACGAATTTCTTGTGTTCGGGCGAATTGTTCGTTGCGCTGAACTGTTCTTTCTTGTCCAGAATGTAAAGCGGTTCGACCAGTTTGTTTGAAGCTGTCAGGTAATCCCACAACTCTTCGCGCGGTTTTTCGATAACTCGTGGAGTGGCGTTCACCAGCGGCAGGATGTCGTTCAGGCTGATCTTTGCGCCGACGAATTCTTCTTCAAAGCGGAAGTGAACTCCGCGTTCGCGCGAAAAGACCGTGTAACCGTTCGGATTCGGCCCCGACCAACCGTTGTAATGAATGGTGGTGTGGTGCGGGTTCGCGCTGTCACTGACGTAATGGCCAAGAATGCCCGCGTCGTTGATGATGCGCTGTTCGATCCATTTGCGTTTGTTTGAATCTTTTTCAGCACGCCACAAACGAAACTCGATGCGCAGAGTCTGGAAAAGCTCCAGCATTCGATAAGGCACAAAGCCCGCTGTCGTAGGCTTCTGTCCGGCCTTGATCATTTCGGCGGTGAAATCGTAACGATTGACGGCTTTCATCGCGGCTTCGGGAACCAGCTCCATATCCAGAAAATGATCCGGCGCGTATGCGGAATCCATCGCCCGATCCAGATTCGATTCATCGCGACTGCGCCAGCGATCAGGCTCAGGGTTCAGATAACTGAGCTGTTCCGCCGCTCTGCGAAAGAACCTGGGCATTTCTTCGGGAAGCTTTTTAGCCGCGACCAGTCCGGAAATTTCGTGCCCTTTCTGTCCCCATCCGCGAACCGGCGGAACGCTGATGGTCAAAGCAATGAAGATCAGAGAAGAAATCAGCAGTAAAGCAAAAGTAGATTTTCGTGTAAGCATCGTTTTTATCTCTGTGGTTGCAGGTCAATACTGTAAAGCCGTTTGCCGGTCAGATCGTGCAGGCCAACAGTCATTACCGCCGAGCGACCATCAATTTTGACCGCGCCGAAAAATTGAAATCCGTCTTTCGGCGAACGGTTGGGTTTCATGCCTTTGGGAATCGCCGTGAACTTTACTTCCGGCCCGAAGGTGTCGTCCATCTGACCCGGCCCGAAAGTTCCTGCGTTCAATGGTCCGGCGACGAATTCCCAGAACGGATCGAAATCGCGGAATTGCGCTTTCGCCGGATTGTAATGATGCGCAGCGGCGTAATGCACGTCCGCCGTCACCCAGACGACGTTTCTGATTCGGTTGCGTTTGATGAAGCTGATCAGTTCGGCGATTTCCAGTTCGCGACCGAGCGCGGGGCCGTTGCCGTTGGCGAAAGCTTCAAAACGTCCGCCGGAATCGCCGACGATGATGCCGATGGGCATGTCGCTGGCAATCACTTTCCACGTCGCCCGCGAACGAAGCAATCGTTGTTTGATCCAACTGATCTGCGTGCCGCCCAGAAAGACCGATTCGTCGTTGATCACGGTTTGTCGGTTGCCGGTGTTCGGCCCGCGATAACTGCGTTCGTCCAGCATCAACACGTCCAACAGAGGTCCGTAATTGAAACCGCGATAAATCTGTTCCGGGTCGTCGGGGTTGAATCGCAGCGGCAGGTAATCCAGAAAAGCTCTGCGCCCGCGAGCCGCCAGCAGGTCAACGCTTTTGACCTTGTAACGATTGTCGTCTTCCAGCCTTTGCCCCGGATACCAGTTGTTGCGGACTTCGTGATCGTCCCATTGCGCCAGCGTCGGAACTTCCGCATTGAAGCGGCGCAAATTGGCGTCCATCAGGTTGTAACGATAATTGCCGCGAAATTCGTCCAGTGTTTCGGCGACTTTGGATTTTTCCGTCGTCGTCAGGTTTTTCCAGATTGTGCCGTCGTCAAGTTTGACTTCGGCTGGAATCACTCCGTCGGCGTAAATCGTATCGCCCGAATGAATGAAAAAATCCGGTTGTAGTTGGCGCATTTCCTCGTAAATTTTCATCCCGCCGAATTCATCGTTGATTCCCCAACCTTGTCCGCAGACATCTCCGCCGAAAACAAAACCGACATCGCGCCGTGCATTTGACGGAGTGTTGAAACTTCCTGCGACCGGCTGGCTGGCGATTTTTGTGTTTTCCAAATCCTGAAAACTGACGCGATAGAAAATCTTTTGTCCTTCGGGCAAACCTGCCAGATCAACTCGAGCTGTGAAATCCGTCGGTTCAATCGCCGCCGGGCCGACCATACGCTGAGAGTTTTGAAAGGATTCGGTAGTGGAGAATTCGACAATCATCCGAGCCGGACGGTCGCAGCGGCTCCAGATGATGGCGCGTTCCTGTGAAACATCGCCGCATTGAACCCCGAATGGAATCTGCGGACGCTGGGTTTCAGAAACGATTATGGCCGGAGCAGCATTGAACTGCTTCGGCCATAATCTCACGGTTGTTGCTGCGCCGGTTGCCAGCAAGCCTTGTGTCAGAAAATTTCGTCTTTTCATAAAGCGCAAAACTTTCGTGGATTCAATTCTGCTTTTCCCAGTCTTCGACCTGAGATTTTGTGCGGTTAAGTTGAATCTTGTCCGAATTGATTCTGGTGATCCAATCGGCTGGAACCTTCATTGGATGCGTGATGATAAATCCGCGCGCGATGATCACGCCGCTCAATCGCCAATCGGGTTCGCTGAACAAAATTTCCTGAACTTCGCCGATTTTATGACCGTCGCTTGATTCGACCGGCAAACCGCGTTTGATGGCGCTTTCGGTCGGCGACAGCATTTGGTCTGTGACCCGGATTCCCGGCGGATCGTATGGATCGCCCAGCGCATGAGCCACCAACGGAACAACGTAATTGATCCAATCCGAAGGTTTGATCTTCGATCGCGGATGTTCCAACTGCTCCTGATCCAGTTGATCGAGTTGGACATAATGTTTGATCTCGAAAGTTGGCAGGGCGGACAAATCCGATTCCGATTGGCCGATGCGAACCTGTTCGTGATCGGCGCCGAGCACCCAATTGATTGGCATTAACCGAAGCCGAGATTGAAGCGCAGTGCCATGTTTGACGACCAGATGCGAAGCTTCATAATCGTCGCAATTCAATACCACGCGCTCGACAATCCCGACTTCCTTTTCACCGCTGACGACTGCGGCTCCTATGTTGATTTCTTTCATACTTGAAAAAGTGGTTGATAATTTTGAAAAGGTTTTGGTTTTAGCGGGTCAGGGAAACCAGCGCAGGCATAGCCATTGGTTCGCCCTGTTCATCGTGAACGCCGATGGCGGCGTCAAGCTCGGCGGCAATATTTCCAACGCCTGATGACAGAGATTTGAAATCGAACAAATTTGAATCCAGCATATGCGTGTTCACGACATTGCCCAGCGCCGTCAGCATGGATTGGCGAACCTTCGGAATTTCCTGTTGCAATTCATCAATCAGCCGCTTCATGCGTTTGCGTTTCAGATTTTCCTGCGAACCGCACAAATCGCACGGGATGATGGGGAAGTTCTGGGTCGCGGCGAATTCGGCCAAATCCTTTTCCCAGACATATGCCATCGGGCGTATGACTGTGTTGCGGCCGTCGTCCGAACGCAGCACGGGCGGCATTGCTTTCATCGTGCCGATGTAAAACAGGTTGAGCAGGAAAGTTTGCAGAATGTCATCGGCGTGATGCCCAAGCGCGATTTTCGTGCAGCCTTCTTCAACCGCCACGTCGTACAAAATGCCTCGCCGCAATCGCGAACAAACCGAACAATAAGTTTTGCCTTCCGGAACCAGGCGTTTGACCACCGAATAAGTGTCGCGTTCGATGATGCGAAACGGAATGCCAATGCTGGAAAGATATTCCGGCAAAACGTGAGCCGGAAAGTTCGGTTGTTTCTGATCCAGATTGACGGCCAGCAATTCAAAATTGACCGGCGCACGGCGTTGCAAATCCATCAACAGATTGAGCAGCGAATAACTGTCCTTGCCGCCGCTCAAACAAACCATGATTTTGTCGCCGTCGGAAATCATTCCGAAATCGCTAATCGCTTCGCCCATCCGGCGCAGCAAAATCTTCTGTAAATAATCGCCTCGTTGCATGAAAGTTGATTGTTTCTCCGTTTAGTAGCGCAAGCTACCGTATCCGACGAAGCGCAAGATTAGGCTACGGCTTGCGGCAAGGTCAAACCGCTATCGGCCTGCGAAATGATCGTAGCCGCGAATTGACAAAGTTTTTACTTTGCCGTCGCGAGTCAGTACTTTGATTGGCAAGGAGCGAGCTTGATCCGTCGCAACAATCTCGCCGATACGCGTCAGCTTGATTTGGCAAACGCTGGCGACACTCATCAACTCAGCTTCATTGCTTTGATCGGCAGTAAACAGCAATTCAAAGTCTTCTCCGCCGCTGACGGCGAATTCAAAGGCTTCGTCGGCGTTGTCGGTAACAAGGCCGACTTCTTCCGCCACCGGCACGGAGTCGAAATCAACAATTGCGCCAACCGCGCTGTCTTCGCAGATGTGAGCCAAATCCTGCGCCAGCCCGTCGCTGACATCAATCATCGCGTTCGCCAAACCTGACTCGCCCAATTGCCGTCCGAATTCAACACGCGGTTCGGGGCAGAGGTGAGCGTGAATTGCCGACTGCTTGGATTGTTCGTCAGAAATGTTTTCCTCTTTACCGCTGAGGCGCAGAGATCGCAGAGGCAACGCGGAGATTTTGCCCACACTCTGCGTTTTCTCTGCGTTTTCCGCGTCTCTGCGGTGAAAAAAACTTTCTTCAACCCATTCGCCGCTGAGCAAAAGTTTCAATCCGGTGGCCGAAGCGCCAATCGAACCTGTGACGTAAATTGCGTCGCCAGCCTTCGCGCCGCTGCGCCGCACGGCTTTTCCGTCTTGGCAATGGCCGATAACTATCGAATCAATCGTCAGCCGATCAGGGGCCAAGGAAATATCGCCGCCGATCAAACTCACACCATGTTTTACCGCAAGTTCAAAATATCCGGCGAAAAATTCCTCCCAGAATTGCGAGTTGCGAATTGCGGATTGCGGAATCGCCAAGCTAAGTAACGAGTAAGTCGGTAGGCCTCCCATTGCAGCGATGTCGCTCAAACTTACAGCCAGTGCTTTGTGTCCAAGCCGGCGCGGCGGCGCGTACTCCAGTTTGAAATCAACATCTTCTACCAGCAGATCAACCGTGATCAGCGCTTCGCGCCCTGACTGTTCGCTCCAGGCGGCGGCGTCGTCGCCGATGCCCAAAACCAGATCAGCCGCCGATTGCGCGGCGGCTTTGCGTTGAATCTGTTTGATGAATTCGAATTCGCTTGGCATCACAAACAACCGGAAATAGACAGGATTCAACAGGATTGAAACCAACAATTTCGACCTTCAGGTAATCCTGAAAATCCTGTTTATCCTGTCCAATTCTTCACCGCAGAAAATCTTCCAGTTTGACCGAAGCTTCAGTTTTGTCGTCGCGGTATTTGATGATGATCGGTGCGTAAACCGACAAGCCCCAATCTTTCGCTGCGCCGACGGTGATGGCTCGCGCGCCGGGTACGACGACTGCTCCGGCGGGGACTTCCAGCGGACTGTCGCCATCGCGGCGGTAAACAGCGCCTTTGACCGCGTCAAACAACGGCGTCGAACCGGTCAGCGTCACGCCAGAAGCCAGAATTGCGCGTTCGCGGACAATCGTGCCTTCGTAAACTCCGCAATTGCCCCCGACCAGAACTTCGTCTTCGATGATGACAGGCAACGCGCCAACCGGTTCCAACACTCCGCCGATTTGCGCCGCCGCGCTGATGTGGCAACGTTTGCCGACCTGAGCGCAACTGCCGACCAGCGCATGCGAATCCACCATCGTGCCTTCGTCAACATAAGCGCCGACGTTAATGTAAGCTGGCGGCATGATCGTCACGCCCGCTGCCAGATAAGCTCCTTCGCGAACCGAAGTTCCGCCCGGCACGATGCGAACGCCGTCCGAGATCGTCAGGCGTTTGGTCGGATAAGTTTCCTTGTCGAAGTAGCGAAAGTTTTCGTCAATCGAATAATCCACTATCCCGCCCAAACGGAAACCGAGCAGTATGCCGCGTTTGACCCATTGATGAACCTGCCAATTGCCGCTGGCATTGCGGCTGGCGGCGCGGACTTCGCCGCGATTGAGCGCGGTTTTGAATTCGTTGAAAGCGGTTAAAGCCTGCTGCCGCAAATCGCCTGTCAGTTCGGCGGCAGGCAGCGCAAAGAGTTTTTCGATTTGTGATTCCAGGTTTGCGGTTGTCATAAAGTGCTTTGATCGTCCGAAGGCGGATTTTGCTGATTGCGTTTTTGCAGCAGCTTTCGCAGAAAATGCATGCCGATGGCGAATGCAAACAGCAAAGCAATCAGCAAAAGCACGCTGGCGACATAAGGCCAAACTTCAGACACGTTGATTCCTCTTTTATTTTTCGGCGGCCATTCGGCGCAGCCATTCGTCAATTACCGGGTAAGCTTCGCGCGGGACTTCGTGTCCGGCGTCGAAGAATTTCAATTCAACCGAATGCGCGCGGCGGCGCAAAGTTTCGGCGGCTAAGCGCATTCGCTCCGGCGTGTAAAACTCATCGCGTTCGGCGGCGACGTAAAGCACGTCAAGTTGCTTGCCGGAATATTTGCCTTCGGTTTCCCAATCGCCGGGAATGCCTCCGCAGATGGCAACGACGCCGCGCACTCGCTCGGCATTGGTGAAAGCGTAACGGAAGTTCACGCCGCAGGCTTGAGAAAATCCCATCAGGAAAACCGTTGAAGTGTCTGCTTCGCCCGATTGGCCGAGTTCGTCAATCACCTGATTGACCAGCCGGTGATGCAGCGCGACAGATTCTTCGGGTTTGAAATTGCTCAGCCAGCCGAAACCGTAACCGAGCGTTGGCGATTCTTTGGTCGGCATGACCAGATGCTGATGCGGCCCCTGCAACGCGGCGATAACGAAATCCTTTTCGTTGATTCGCCGAGCCAGTTTCATCATCGAGCTTTTGTCGCCACCGTATCCATGCATCGCGATCAGCAGCGGCTTGGGTTTGCCGCTTGCGGGAATGTGCAGATCGTAATAACAGGGAAATTCCTGAACGATGCGTCGTTCGATTGATTCAGCCATTCATTTCTCCCTTTTAGGTTTTCGCAACTAACGCCTTTTCTTTGCGGGCGTCCCAGCGAATGGTTGTTTGCTGGCGGTAAGCGTCAACTCCCATGCGAATCGCGGCCATCACCTTGTAACCGAGTTCAGCGCCGAGATTCGGTTCCTGGCGCGAGCGAACGCAATCAAGAAAGTTATCCATATGCGGATGATCGCCGCGCAGATTCGGTTTGCATTCGATGGTCAATTTCTCTTCGCCGGTTTTGGCTTTGAACTCCTTGCGGTATTCGCGGTCGGGCAGAACTTCGATGAAGGTATGAGTGAAGTCTTCGCCTTTCTGAGCCAGGATGATGCGGCCTTCGGTTCCGTTGACGGCCAGCAGCGGCGAAGCTCCGCTGGCGACCGAACAAGACAGGTTCACGGTGAAGTTGGAGTAATCAACGTTCATCAAAAGCGTGTCCGGCACTTCGCGGTCTTTCTGAACATATATGCCGCCCGAAGCCGTTACGCGTTCGGGGAATTGCTGACCTGTGATCATCACGTACGGAGCCAGCGCGTGATAAAACAAATCGGTCGCAATGCCGCCGGAATAATCCCAATACTTGCGCCAGCGGAAATAACGCTCGGCGCTGAAAGCTCGCTTGGGCGCATTGCCCAGGAAGGCTTTCCAATCAATGTTCTTGTCGTTGGCATCGGCGTCAATTTCGTAATTCCATTCGCCGCCTTCCTTGTTCGCGTTGCGTCCGTAACCGGCAGTCGCCCAGACAACCTGTCCGATCAAACCGTCCTTGATGGCTTTGTGGGCTTTGTGGAAATGATCGAATGAAGTGTACTGGCTGCCGACCTGCAAAACTCGCTTACCGGCTTTGACCGTTTCGGCAATCTCTCTTGCTTCGTCAATCGTGTAGGTGAAGGGTTTTTCCAGGTAAACGTCCTTGCCGTTTTTCAATGCGGCCATTGCGTGCGCGTGGTGCCAATGATCGGGCGAAGCGATGACGACAACGTCAATGTCTTTGCGCGCGCAGAGTTCGCGAAAATCGTGATGAACGCTTTTCTCTTCGACTCCGGAGCGCTCGCGAGCCTTTAGTTTGCGTTTGTCGTAAATATCGCAAACGGCCACAGCCTGCACGTCGCCTTTTTCTTTGGCGCGTTTGACCACGTAATCAATGTGAGTGTTCATTCGTCCGCCGCAGCCGACGAATCCGACGTTGATGCGGTCGTTGGCTCCCAGCGCTCGGCCAGTCGCAAAGGCTGGCAGGCTTTCATTGGCGAAAACATTTTTTGCCGAAACCGAAAGGTTTGTGATTGCCGCGGCGCCGATGCTTGCGTGCTTCAAAAAATCGCGACGCGTTTTTGTTTCAGACATAGCTGTCGCTCCGTTTGGGATGATGGATTGCCATTTGATTGAACGGGTGATGTTGAATGAGCGCAAATCATAAACCAGAGCCGCATAATGTGACCACCCCGGTCAAGTTTCGTTATTGCCGATTCTTCCGTATGCTTCACGGCGTATGAGTCGAAAGAAACAAACCAATCAAACCGCAGCCGCGTTCGATGTTGACGAAGCGATCAAAGCTATTCGCGAAGACGAGGACGGATTGTCCCCCGCAGAACTTGCCGATTTGCTGGAACTCAGCCGCGCCGATCAGAAATCCGTCGCGCAATTGCTGAACCAGCTTCAAGGCCTGGGATTGCTTCGCCGTTACGGGCAACATTTTCGCTGGGCGGATTCCAATCGCGCATTGCTTGGAACTATTCGCCAGCGACGGCGCAAAACAATCAACTTCATACCGGACGAGGATTACGAACGCGCTCGCGGTCGCATTCGCATTGCGCCGGAAGATTCGAACGGAGCTTTTGACGGCGACCGCGTGATTGTCAATCTGGCGCGCACCGCTCGCGGGAAAGACCGCGAAGCCAAAGTCGAAATGATTTTGAAGCGCGGCCAGCTTTGCATCATCGGGCGATTGCACCACGGATTCCGCCAATCGTGGGTCGAATCTCTGGATGAAAAGTTTCCCTTCGACATTGAAATCGGCGGAGGCGAAGCGGCGGAATTGGAAGAAGGATGGATAGTGCAGGTCGAAGTCACTAGCTATCCCAGCGGTTCAACCAAACGAAGCGGCGCTCATCATCGCCAGAATCCGCGCGGACGGATCATCGAAAAGTTGGGGGCTTCGAGCGCCGAGCCGGGAATGGACATCAACGTCGTCATTTACAAACACGACCTGCCGCACATTTTTCCGCCCGAAGTTCTGGCCGAGGCTGAAGCGGTTTCTCCCGTCGTCACCGAAGATCAATTGGCCGGGCGATTGGATTGGCGCGAAGTTCCGACGGTGACGATTGACGGAGAAACGGCTCGCGATTTCGACGATGCCATCAGTTTGAAAAAACTGGACAACGGCAATTTTCATCTGGGCGTTCACATCGCCGATGTCAGTTATTACGTCCGCGAAGCAACGCCGCTGGATGTCGAAGCGCGATTGCGCGGCACTTCCGTTTACTTCCCCGAACGGGCGATCCCCATGTTGCCGGAACATCTGTCGAACGGCATCTGCTCGCTGAATCCGAAGGTTGATCGCCTGACGATGTCCGCGCTGATGGAAGTTGATCGTCGCGGCAAAGTGGTCGGATACGAACTGCGCGAAACCGTCATACGCAGCAACGAGCGCATGACTTACACCGACGTCAACAAGTTGCTGACTCACGCCGAACCGCAATTGGCAATGCGATACGCCGATTTGCTCGATCTATTCAAAACGATGGAAGAACTGGCGCGCATCCTGATCAAGATGCGTACCCAGCGCGGCGCGATTGATTTCAACCTGCCCGAATCCGTTTTTGAATTCGACGACGAAGGTCGCATCGCCGGAGTTCTGAAAGCCGATCGTAACATCGCTCATCGCATTATCGAAGAGTTCATGCTGTTGGCGAACGAAACCGTCGCCGGGCATTTCCAGAAACTCGGCGTCCCGTCGCTTTACCGCATTCACGAAGAACCTGAAGCTCAACGCGTGATCGAATTCGCGCAATTGGCTCAGGCTTATGGTTACAGCTTTCCTTACGGCGAAGTCGCTTCAAAAGATTACCAACGGTTGTCGAAACAATTGGAAGGCAAACCGGAAGAGCGAGTGCTGGCTTATGCCATGCTGCGTTCGTTGCAACGCGCGCGGTATTCTGCGCACAACGAAGGACATTTCGGACTGGCCGCGCCGGTTTACACGCACTTCACCTCGCCGATTCGCCGTTATCCCGATCTGATCGTTCATCGCGTTTTGAGGGCATTGCTGAAAGCTGGAGACCGTTTCATTAATGGTAGCGGTGGCGATCTGGCAGATTCGGAAAGCGCACTAAGCGCCAACCGGGGCGCTACCGCTTCCCGTACTGCGCACAACACGCTACGCAACGCGCCTAAACCAATTCCGCTTGGCGAATTGGAATTGATTGCCGAGGAATCCAGCGAACGCGAACGCGCAGCCGATGCCGCCGAAAACGAAGTTGACGAATGGCGCAAAGCCGTTTTCATGGCTGAACGATTGGGCGAAGAGTTTGAAGGGATGATAACCAACGTCAAGGATTTCGGCTTTTTCGTCGAACTGGACGAGTTTTTCATCGAAGGCCTGGTTCCGGTCAGCTCGCTGATTGACGATTATTACAATTTCGATGAA
>CAYRQB010000095.1:18158-18938 GCA_964426025.1 uncultured Heliomicrobium sp. | reverse complement strand
TCAATCGGATCATTGGTGTCCGCCGCCGCAGTCACAATCACCGCGTCTGCGCCAAACGAATCCGTGAATTGTTTGATGGCTGATTCAACGTCATCGCCTCGTAACACTCCGTAATCGCAACCGAACTCGCGCGCCAAATCAACCTTGCTTGCCTCCAGATCAATGCCAATCACGCGACAACCGGCGGCTTTCAAAATCTGGACGGTCAATTGGCCAAGCAAACCAAGCCCGATGACCGCTACAGCGTCGCCGAGTTTCACCTCCGCCGTTCGCACGCCTTGCAATGCAATCGCTCCCAACGTGACGAATGCGGCTTCATCAAAACTGACTCCGTCAGGAATTTTTACCGCCAGATTTTTCGGCACGAAAACGGTTTCGGCGTGCGAAGCGTAATTCATACCGGCGCAAGCCACGCGGTCGCCAACCTGAAAATCATCCACGCCCGCGCCGACTTCGCGCACCACGCCCGCGCAACTGTAACCGAGCGCCAGCGGCGTATCGAGCTTCGCTTTGACTGTACGCAGCGTGGCCATCACGCCGTCGCGCCGTAACTTTCCCCAGACTTGTTTGACTAGGTCTGGACGCTCCGCCGCTTTGCCGGCCAGGGATTTCTGAGCCAGATCAATAGTCATCTTTTCAGTGCCCGCGCTGATCAGCGAAGCGACGTTATCAACCAGAATGCCTCCGTTGCGGCAAATGGTTTCCGGCACTTCATCAACTTTCAACACGCCGGAGCGAAAGTTTTGAATGACTTGTTTCATTGGTTCAAAGTGCAGGGCG
>CAYRQB010000095.1:0-18148 GCA_964426025.1 uncultured Heliomicrobium sp. | reverse complement strand
TATCTGCCGACAAAGCCACGATCACCAGTAATAATTACTTGCTTCATTTATTCAAAGCGTAGGATAAGCTGCCGGCTTGTCCTGCGGATTTCATCGGCAGCGTCTGCGTTATGTACTTCCGATACCAGGTATCGAAAATCAGAATTGCGAATAGTTCATAAGCGTTGTCACGACGGCCTCGTCTATGCTCTTCGCGTAGTTGCTGAATGTATTCGTAATCAAAAATGCCTTCGCGGCGAACGTAATCGCGCGGCAACAGTTCGTCAAAAAAACGATCCAGCTTCGTTCGCATCCAGCCGCCCAGCGGCACGTTGAAGCCTTTCTTTGGCGCGCGCAGATTTTCCGGCGGAATCAGATCGGCAAACGTCTTTCGCAAAATCGCTTTGCTGCCCGCGCGGTTCAGCTTCATCGAAAACGGAATCTGAAACGCCAACTCAACCACGCGAGGATCAAGAAAAGGCACGCGCAATTCCAACGCCCAAGCCATGCTCATCTTGTCGGAGTATTCCAGCAGATTGTCCGGCAGAAAAGTTTCTACATCCAGATAAGAAAAACGATTGCCTTCATCCCAACTGTTGGGAATTCCGTCCAGGTGATTTTGCAACACTCGATGCGAAGCCAGATTGTCATTCGTTTTGCCAAACAATTTCGCCTTGCGCTCTTCGTCCAGGTAATAAACCCATTTCAGATATTGCCGAGCCGGATCGTTGTCCAGCCCGGCCAGCAAAGCTCGCGCACGGTGCAAACGCCGGTCGTTGAAATCATCTTGCCGCAACGACAATGCAGCCAGCGCAGCTTTTGCCGCCACGCGCGGAACCAACCGCAAATACTTCATTGCCTGCACAGCGCGGTAACGCGGATAGCCGCCGAACAATTCATCGCCGCCCGCGCCGGACAAAGCCACCGTCACCGATTCGCGCGTGTACCGCGACAGCAAATAAGTCAGAAAGAACGTCGTGTTGCCGAACGGCTGATCGAAATGTTCGATCAAATCCAGCATCTCTTCGGGACGCGAAAGATCAATCGTCAATTCGTGATGTTCGGTTGCGAATTTGTCGGCGACGCGCCGGGCTTCAACGCGTTCGTCGTAATAGGTCATCTCCGGTTCGTCGAACAGCACGGTGAAGGTTTTGACTTTCTGCGAATGCTGAGCCATCAAACCGACTATGACGTTGGAATCAATTCCGCCTGAAAGAAAAGCTCCGAGCGGCACATCGGCGACCATTTGTTTTTCAACCGCATCGCTCATCAACCGGCGCAGTTCGACTGACAATTCAACTTCATCACCAGCGCCAGCGCGTCCCCAATCGGCGACATTCCAATAACGTTCTATCTTCACAATTCGCCGCGAGCGCAGATCGTATTCCAACCAATGAGCCGCAGGCAGCGCGCAAATTCCGCGAAAGATGGTTTGCGGCGCGGGCACGTAAAGGAAGGAAAAGAAATCGTGCGCCGATTGCCAATCAATTTCCGGCGAATAAATCCCCGCCGCCAGAATCGCTTTGATTTCCGAACCGAACAACAATTTGCCGTTGGCTTCGATGTAATAAAGCGGTTTGACGCCCAGATGATCGCGAACCAGGAACAGCCGTTCTCGCTGGGCATCATAAAGCGCAAAAGCGAACATACCGTTCAATTGCCTGAACGCTTCGGCGCCGTGTTCTTCGTAAAGATGCAGCAGAACTTCGCTATCGGTTTGCGAAGCGAATTGATGGCGTTGCGGATCGAGTCCGGCTTTCAATTCGCGGTAGTTGTAAATTTCGCCGTTGAAGCTGAGCCAAACCGAACTGTCTTCGCTGCCAGCGCAGCGCCAATTGCCCATTGGCTGACGACCTGACGGTGAAAGATCAATGATGCTCAATCGCCTATGGCCGAGCGCCAGTTTGTGGCGGGGGAAAATTTCCGTTCCGCCATCATCCGGCCCGCGATGCGTCAAACTGCGCGTCATTCTTTCGATGACGCCAGGTTCAACATTGCCAACGATGCCGCAAATTCCACACATTATTTTTATGATGGGAAGAAGATAAGATTCGGACAGAGATTATCTCAATGGCAGATACTGCAAACGATCAATCATTTCTTCAGGTTCACAGGCCTTGGCCAGCAATTCCAGATCAGCGATATATTGAGCAATAGTGACTTCGCTTTGGCGTCCGAAAATAACTCCCACAAACGATTCGCCTCTTTGTTGCCTGTCTGCAGCTTCAGACAGAAAGTCTTCATCCTGCGTAAATAACACTCGCCCAATTGCGGTGGCGCGATTTAGCAACGCTCTGTCATCGAATCTGTCGGAGCCGTCTTCCTGTGCCGTCAAAACATCAACACCCCGCTGCCGCAACCCAACTGTTATTGCTCGGTGGACATGAACATCCATGTAAAGTTTGAGGCTCAATTTTGCCCGAGCCTTTCAATCAATTGATCGCGCGAAAATGCTTCGCCGGAATCGGCTCTCATCCGTTCTATTCTCCGGCGACTTTGCTCTATCTGTTCATCCATTTCGCGTTGATGATCGAAGTAATAGGCCAATGCCGCGTGGATTTGAGAGAGCGCCAAATCAGGATGCTGGCGATGAATCTCCTCGGCGTTCCAGCGATAGGCGATCCAATCAAGCGCGACCTCAATAACCTTTGTGTTTGTTCCTTTGATCCAGGCGCGTCCGTCTTCGTCCAATTCCAGGTAATTTTGTGCGATCGTCTTTCTGGCGACGGCCGATTCAGAGAAGTTGCTCATCTTGATAACCTCCAATTCTTGCAATTGCCTCACAGCATAACAAAAAATGACTATAGCGGCCTTGTCGTTGTGACACGTTTTTCTAACTGCCCTGACTGATTTGATTGCCTGGCCTCGTAAATTTTGGCTGAAATAACAGCTTCGTGCATGGTCATCAGCGTGCAGAAAATCAAACCCGGTCGGCCATCCAGAAAACCCAGCTTGATGATGTACATCCACAGAAAGCGCAGCGCGGGGCGAAAAGGAAACCGCGCCCACATTCGTTTGATGAATCGTTTGCGTTCCAGCGGGGAACCGAACAGCGAAGCGTTCATGCTTTGCGACCCGGCCTGTCCGCCGGCCAGATTGGCGTAAACGCGCGCGTCCCAATTCGAGTAACGATTATGGCGTTCGATGAAATGGTAAACGCTCTTGAAATCTTCGTGCAGCAAATCGTGTTTCAAATACTCCGTCCGCCCATTCAGCAAAACGTGTTCGTGGACTTCGACATCTCCGGCGTTTTCGACGTCTTCCACTTCCAGCTTTTCAAAGCGCCCCAACCGATGTTTGAACAATCGCAAATTCCAGCTCGGATACCATCCGCAATGTTTGATCCAGCGGCCAAGAAAAATCAGCCGCCGGTTGATGTAATAACCATCCGCCTTTTCGGAGTTGTTCAGGATTTCTGCGATTTCGGTATGTAATTCCGGCGTCACGCGTTCGTCGGCGTCCAGCAACAAAACCCATTCGTGTTTGAGCGGCAGATTCTGAAGCGCCCAGTTTTTCTTTTTCGGAAAACCTCCGGCGTAATCGAACTGAATGATTTTGGCTCCGCAGCCTTCGGCAATTTCGCAGGTGCGATCGGCGCTGCGCGAATCAACCAGCCAGATTTCATCCGCCCAGGCGACGCTTTCCAGACAAGCGGCAATATTGCGCTCTTCGTTTTTGACGGGAACGATGACGGAGATGGGAAGTTTGTCTTGATGCGCTGTCATTGTTTTTTGCTTCAGGCTGTCGCGATTACGCGATTGATCAAAGCGATCAATTGCCGAACGTGTTGGTCCCACGAAAAATTACGGCTGCGAGCAAGGCCGTCAGCTTTTATCCGTTCACGCAAATCGCGTTCGGCCAGAACCCTCAGGCATTGATCGGCCAAATCGTTTTCATCGAAGACATCAAAATAAAGCGCCGCTTTGCCGCAAATTTCGCGATGAACGGGCAAATCAGCCGAAACGACCGGCACGCCCGAAGCCATCGCTTCAACCAGCGGATGCCCGAAGCTTTCGGAATACGATGGGCAGGCGAAAACATCGCACAGCCGGTAAAGTTGATGAAGCCTGTCGTATTCGACCGCGCCGAGCATGGCTATGTTTTCGCGAACGCCGAGCCTGTCAATCAACTCCGCCGCCGCCGTCGCATCGTATCCGCCGTACACGGCTCCGCGCTTGATGTCAGTCGTCAAAACCAGTTGCACGGTTTCGCCGGTTTGGAGTTTCAATCCGGCTTTGATAATTGGCAGAGCGCGAATCAGCGTCTCGAAATTTCGAAAGTAATTGTAATGGCTGACGAACAGCACGCGACGACAATCGCTGCTCAAATTCAATTTGGCGGTTATGGATTCAGGCAGCGGTTTCTGATTCGACGTGAAGCTGGCGCTGTCGAACCCGAACCGCAAGGTTTCAAATGCGATGTGACGCAATTCGCTGTGTGATTTGATGCGCTCAGCAAATGCCGCAGTCGGCGTGACGTTGATCGTCGCACGTTTGATTGATTGCCGAGCCAGCCAGCTTTTCATTTTGTGAGCCAGCAATGCGCCAATCAGTTTG
This sequence comes from uncultured Heliomicrobium sp., assembly GCA_964426025.1. Lineage (GTDB taxonomy): Bacteria > Acidobacteriota > Blastocatellia > RBC074 > RBC074 > RBC074. The sequence goes on along the minus strand of CAYRQB010000095.1, from coordinate 13,613 downwards.
CGTTGCCGCAAATCGCTTTCGAAGTAGGAGGAGAAAAGCAGATCGTTGCGATTGAACAAAATCTGAGGAACGGGGGAAGCCAGCATTGCGAAATTGCCCAGCGAAATCAGCGCCTGCATTCGACGCCGTTTGATCAAAGCTCGGAGTCCGGTTTGTTCCATCATCATTCGCGTGGCGGTGCGGCTGGCTGCTCCGATGGTTTCGATTTCGACTCTGTCGTTGGCAAAGCGTGAATAATCATTGATGAGTTGAGGAGGCACGATCACCAGATAGCGGTTGTCTGAGTCGAACCGCGTCAGCCGCGGCAAAACGTTTCGCAGGTATGTGATGCCGCCGCCTGCAGTCGAAGCGAGCGCATTGATCAGGATTCGAGCCACGCGCCAATGCTCACTTTCGACCGAGTTGTGGTTGTAATTTTCCGATAGGCGATGCCGGGCGAGGGATTGTGTCCATCAATGTTTCGCGCGTAATGGCAGGTTGCCATGCCCAACGCGCCACAATGCCCGCCACCGGAGTCCAATACATCAGCGAAGTCAGATTGCCGACCGAAAACATCCAGCTTTCAAAAAATGCGTTGATTGTTCCGGCGACAAACACCGAAATGAAAACGGCGTTGATGTGACGTTCAAATGGTTCGCCGCGCGTTTGAGTCAAACCTGTTGCCTTTGCGCCGATGCGAAGGATGATCAGAAATAACAAAATAAATCCGGGCAATCCCAGATCGCCGAAAACTTCCAGATAACTGTTGTGCAGCATTCGCCCGGCTTCTTCATCGCGCGTGAAGGGGAAAACCAGCAAATGCGAAGCGGCGAAACCGTAACCGGTCAGTTTTCGTTTCCAGAATTCCGGCAATACCCCGCGCCACATTTTGACGCGCTCTTCCTGAGTCAATTGTGTTGAGAGGTCTTCAACCTGTCTGGTTTTGTCCATTCCCTTGCGGACGAACCCAAGCATGTCGTTTTGCAGCGTCGGAGAAATCGCCAGCGCCAGCACAACACAAATCGCCGCGGCGATGATCTTGATGCGGCTTTGCAGGTTGATGACGAAAAAGTAAGTGGAGACGGCGATGACTGTCGAAAGCATTCCGTTGCGCGAATTGGAAAACCAGACACCGATGAAGATCATCACCAGCAATGTCCCGTCCGCCCACTTTTCCCATTTCTTTTGCGCGACCGCGCGCCAATGAAACAAAACGTATGGAACGATGAGCGCCGAAAACGCGCCGTACATATTTTGATTGCCGAAAAAACCCGCGTACTGATTGGCGATGATCGTGATGCCGAAACCCAATCCGGAAAGCAATATCAACAGGGCGGGAGCGATCATGATCCAGGCCGTGTAATATTTCAGTTGAAACAGTCGCAGGCAATTGACGCTGCTGAACAGGTGCAAGGTCATGCCTTTCATGATCGCAAAGGCCAGCAAGACGAAACTGATCGCGCGCAAAAACGAATAATTGAAATCTGCCGCGTAAAAAGCCGAAGCGAGCATGTCAGCCAGCAACAGAACGGCCAGTGCAACCAGCACCGCATCCGAACGAAAAGCGCCGGGCATTTTCGCCCGCCACGCAAACCAGGCGAAGACAAACAGCATTCCCCAACGCACCAGGCTCAAAGGGCTGAGCATGGATTCGGACATGTCCGCCGAAATTCCGTAATAGGCTTTGTTCGTCGCGTACACGACCAGAATCAGGAAAAACAATCCGTAAGCTCGCAGGAAGTTATCCTGAAAACGGTATCGCAGCAGCAATAAAAAGCTGGCGACAATTGTGATAATGATGATTGTCGGACTCATCGTTCGTTTTCACCTTGCGGGATTGAAATTTCGACGGGCCGTTTTTGCGCCGAAGCTTCAACAGCGCGAATGATGCCGCGCGCAGCCTCGGCGATTGTCCAGTCCGCGATTTTTTCGCGCGAGCGTTTCTGCATTGAAGGCCTGAGCATGTCGTCGAATGTAATCAATTTCATCGCGTCAGCCAGTTCGTCGGCGGAAAAACTTTCCAGCGCGACGCCATTGTCTTTGCCGACCAGGTCAATCGCCGCTCCGCAATGTTTGTGAGCGATGACGGCCAAACCGCAGGCCATCGCTTCGTTGACGACCAATCCCCACGGTTCGTTCGTCGCGGGCAGCAACAGCGCATCGGCCATTGCGTAATATAAAGGCAATTCATTTTGCGGAACATTGCCGGAAAAAAATATGCGCGGATCGTCCGCCGCCAGTTTTTCCAAAGCCTCTCGTTCTTCGCCCGAACCGGCAATGACGATCGCAATGCGTTCATCATCAGTTTGCCGGACGGCGCGAATGATCAAATCAACGTTCTTGCGTTTGACCAAACGGCCAACGAAGAGGAAGACGATTTTATCTTCGATTCCCAATCTATGCCGCAAATCTTTCGCGTCTTCTTTGCGCGCTTCGCTCGTTTGAGCGAAGAAATCGTTATCAACGGCAAAACGCGCTTCAAACATTTGTTCAGGCCGCGCGCCATACGATTGCCAGAACAAACGATTGGCTGTGCCGTTGCAAATCAGCGCAGCCGCGCGCCGAGCGACCATCCGCAGCCAGAAAGTTTTGATCGAACGTTTCAATCCTTTTGCCGCGTCCAGATAAAAGTTGGCGTCGCCTGCCACGCCAAATGGAGTTCCGCCGATCATCGCCCACAAAATCGCCGTCAGTTGCGGCAACAAAGTGTAACCATAAATCAGCAGATAATCAGGACGCTCTTGCCGAAGCAATTGAAACAGAGTTGCCGATGCCGCGATTGCCGAACCAGACAGGGATTTCAATCCGGGATTTTGCTGATCCAGAATGATCGTTTTATGCGAGTGGTTGAAGTGAATGGCTTTCTCTTTCCATCCGACATCCTGATTCCAGTTGGCGGAATAACAAACAGTCAATTCCCAGCCCGATTCCTGCGCCAGCGATTCAAACAGCGGGTCGAAGTAAGGCGCCGGCACATTGTTCAGCAACAGCACGCGCATAATTCAATTCACCGGTTGCGCCCGCCCGGTTTTTTCGTCCACCAGATAAAACGAACCTTTGACGACGATGTCTGCGGTGACTGATCGAAATTCTGGAATGGTCAACCGAACGTCTTTTCTTTCGCCGGTCGGCGCGTGGCCGTAAATCAACCATTGTCGTTGCGGAGCCTGCCCTTTAACCAGCGCCAGCGCGAAAACCGAAATCTGCGTGTTCAATCCCCACGGACGCGGCGCATCCAGCGAAGTGTCCAGCAGAAACCAGCGATCAACTTTTTGATACTCCTCAGGCACGCGAGTTTGATAAGGATGTTGATGAGCGCGATTGGCGACCAGTTTTCCGCTGCGCCAAAACTCGCGCAGAGTCGTGTTGTTATGCACTCGATCAACCGCTGCGACCAGAGGCAGGAAATACGGCTCCATCTTTGCGACCGTGTCGCGATAACCGCGAAATTCTCGCACGACGCGCGGACGCATCAACCACATTCCGAACTGCGCCATCCCTGCATAACGTTCCGGCGTGAATGGCTGCCCCAATCGCTCGTAAAATTTTCTTTTGTCGTTGGCCATCTCCGGTTCGTGGCCGTCCCAGATTCCCAGTTCGAACCAGAACTGCGGATTCTCTCGCTCGACTTCAGTCAGCATAAATCGCCAGTTCATCGCTTCGATTTGCGAACTGAAGACGCTGAAATCGTTTATCCCGCTCCAATTGAAAAGATAAAACGACGGCGATGCTCCATCCCAGGCCGACGGCCAGGGATCAATGCGTCCGGCGGTGTAAAGCGAATGTTCAAGCCATCCTTCCCAGCGCGCGAAATGCGGCGGGCCGAAAGCGTCGTAGGCGATGAAGCGAACTTTCTCGCGCCAACTGCGGCTCAATCCTTCGCGCATCCCTTGTTGCAATGCGCGGTAACGAGCGATCCATCCGTCGCCGACGGCCTTGCGTTTGAAATCATCATCGCGTCCTTTGCCGTACAGCTTCACAAAACGGAAATCGTCTTCGGCCTTTTTCCATTCCAGCTTCCAGTGCTCGTGATTGGAAATCAGCAGCGCCAGCGGCGGGTTCGGATACCACGCTTGCAGCTTCTTCATCATCGAGCTTTCCGCCCAACGTTTGCCCGCTTCGCGCCAGACATCCACCGGGCCAAAAGGCGAAACCTGTCGTTTGACCACTCCATCGGCTGAAACGACGTTCGGGTTTTTATCCGGCGGCAAATTGAAATATTCGTCCGAAAAACTCAGCAGCATTTCCCATTGAGTTCCAACCAGCGAAATTGGCAATTTCAACCGCGCCGCGCGCTTGAATGCGCTTTCGTAATATTTCTGCCAGCGTGGATCGTCGGGCGAGATTTTGATTTCGGGAAATTGAAACCACGGCAACAAATGATGGCCGTCGTCAATCATTCGCATCTGGTGATCGGGGGTGAAACCGTCGTGCAATCCCATGTTCCAATGACCGATCAACGGCAATGGGTGAAAGTTGGCGGCATTGTTTCGCAAAGCTTCCGCGCGAATGTTTTGCACAACATCGGATCGCGTCTGCGCCGGAATCGGAGCCAGCAGAATCAGACACAAACAAAATGCCAGCAAAGATTTTTTCATAGTTCCCATTGTCCGAACGGAGGTCCAAAAGTGGCGTCGGGTTTTTGCCGCAACAGGATTTGCCTGTAAGCCGCCGCCAGCTTGCGACAAAACGCCAGATGTTCACGCGCCGAACACCGATTGAAACTCAACAGTCCGCGCGCCGCCATCATCAACAGGGAAAGTATCGCATAGCCCCAGGCGTCCACCGTCTTGCCGATTTTGTTCAGGTAATAAACCGAGTTTCGTTTGAGCAGAAAACTGACCAGACTGGTCATGTGATAACCGTCGGCTTTCTGGTGGTGTATGACGCTGTTGATCGGCAGGTACTGAACGCGCCAACCGTGCAGATGCGCGCGGAAATCCAGATCGGCGTCTTCGATGTACATGAAAATGTTTTCGTCGAACAATCCGATTTGCTTCAGGCAATCGGCGCGCAGCAACACGCAAACTCCGTTCAGCACGCTGGCATAGAGTTCGGTGTCGCCTGATTTTTCCGCGAAGCGCGGATTGATGCGGTAACGAACCCAATGCAACAGGCTGCGCCAAAAACCCGGCGGATAAAGCACTGTGTTTTGCACGACTCCCTTTTCCCGAAAAAATACGCGCGGACCGGCGATGCCGACGCGCGGATTTTTTTCCATGTGCTCGACCATCTCGTCCAGAAAATCCGGATTGACAATCTCTGTATCAGGATTGAGCAGAAGCACGTAATCGGCTCCGCGTGCCAGCGCGTATTCAATGCCGCGATTGTTGCCGCCCGTGTAACCGGAATTGACGCCGGTTTGAATAAACGCCAGTTCGGAAAATTCGCGGCGGATCATTGTTTCAGTGCCGTCGTCGGAAGCGTTGTCAATGACGACGATGAAGAAGTTTGAGTATCGCAACTCGCTCAATGAATTGAGACATCGCCGCGCGACTTCGCGCATGTTGTAAGTCAGCACGATGACGAACACTGACGGTTTATTCATCACCAGGCCTTGCCGATCAATCGTCCAAATTCACGCAAAGCGTGGCGGGCGTTGATGGCCGAAGCAGCGGCCAGCAAAGCCGAAATCGCTCCGGCGCTCCACAACAGAGCGCGGCGTTTCGGCAACCAATCATTCAATGCGACCAGCAGCAACGGGACGACCGGTATGACGAAACGCGGAAATTCCGCCCAGGCCCAGCGCGGCGAATTGTAGGAAAAAAGAAAGAGCAGATAGATTGCCGCGAATACCGCTTCCATCGCATATTCGCGCGCAAAGCGGCGAAAGCTGGTCGAGCAAATCATCGCCACAACGCCGACCAGAGTGAATAAAACCCAGGCGGCGATTTTCAACATATTCGCCAACGGTTCGTTGGCATTGCTCGCCAAACCTTTCAGCAGCGATAACAGCGGCCAACTGATTGGCGATTGCCCCGCCCAAGCTTCAGACCTGTAAGCCTGCACATTGACCAGCGGATTTCCGTAAGCGTAAAAAAAAGGCAGCGCGTAAAGCCCGCCGACGATCAGCCCGATGGCGACGGCAAATCCAAGCGTGGAAAATTTGCGACGGCGGGCAAGCTCAACGGCCAGAGCAATCAATGCAAACAACCCCAGCGGTCTGACCGTCGTCGCCAGCGAAGCCAGCAGAGCCGATGTCAACCAGCGTTCTTTCCGCACGGCCACAAACGCGCCGAGCAGACCAGCCATAAACAAAGGCTCAGCGCCGCCCAGCAAAGAACGTTGCATCCAGTCCCAACTGATGACGGCGAAAAAAGCCGCCACCCATCCGCCCCACAAACGAAAGGCCAGCGCCAGCGTCACAAAAGACGACGCGATTGAAATGATGACGATTGCCGTCACATCGCCGACCGAAGTTATTGCCGCCAACGCCGCAGCCGCATACGACAACCCCCAGAATTGCGGAGTGATTTTCACCTGCCGCCAATCCCAATGCCGTATCAGCGATGACAATTCAGCATAAACACGATTGTCGCCCGCCTGAGTTGCGCGGCTGCCGTAATCGTCCAGCGTTGCAACCACCGCGATGAAGACAAGCGAAATCATCAGCATCAGCAGAAAAACTTCGCGCAGTGTTGGTTCGGGTTTTAGTCGCTGATCGAAACTCGATTCGTCGTTCATTTTTCAGGGCAGAGAAGGATTATTTGCAGGATTGTCATCCAGGTAAGATCGTCGAATAACTTTATCGCCGTGCCGTCCAAACAGAGATTGCGGAACGACCAGCAACAGCGCGCCGACTGATTCCAACAAAGCAAACGCCGCCAGCTTCAGCGCTGCAACAGGTTTGCGTCCAGCCCATTGCGCCGCCGTTTTCAGCTTTGCCAACGGCAGTGCGATCAGCGCCAGCGCCGCGACGCGCAATCGCGGATGATTGACAGGGTATTGTTTCCAACCCAGATAACCATACCGGTAACCCATCAATTGAATGTATTGCCAATGATGCAGCTTTCGCCAAACGGCGCGAGCGGTCAGCGGTCGTTGCGGGTGCAGCACGATTGCTTCCGGTTGCCACAAGATCGTCCCCAATTGAGAAGCGCGTGCCGCCAGTTCGGTGTCTTCGTAGGCCGGATAGGGAAATGTTTCGTCAAAACCGCCGATCTGAATCAGCGCTTCGCGGCGGTAAGCGCAATTGCAGGTCAGATAAACTCCGCCGGTCAGATTGGTCGGCCCTTCGCCCAACGGTTCGAACTCGCCGTCGTTTTCAGCGAATACCTTGCCTTCGACGCCGACGGCTTCAGGATGCGCGTTGAGCATTTCAAACAGATTTTTCAGCCAGGCTTTGTCAGGCAACGTATCGCTGTCGGTCATCGCAACGATCGGCGCAATCGCATTGCCAATCCCCAGGTTGCGAGCCGCAGCGGGACCGCGCGGTTGCTGGCGCAAATAATGAACTTGCAAACCGGATTGGCGAGCTTGTTCCGCAACTGAGCGGACGTCTTCTTCCGAACCGTCGTCGCAAACCAGCACTTCAAATTGATCGAGCGGAAAATCCTGCGCTGACAGCGCATCCAGGCATTGACGCAAAGCATCAGGGCGATTGCGCGTCGGAACGATGACTGAAACAGAAATTCGGTTCATTGCGATTTGCCGCTTTGTGTGGCGCGGCGGCCAATGGTCAGCAAAGCTCCAATCCAGATTTTGAATAAATGAATCGGGATCCAAAGCGCAGGACAGGCGAGCAAGACGAACGACGAATGATAAAGCGGATTGCCCAGCGATTTTTTGGAAAAGTATTGCCGCAGGAAAGTCTTGAAAGGCATTTGATCGAAACGATGAAAGCCTGTGGTGGTTTCATCCCAGACCAGGCGCAATTCCTGGCTGACGCGCAATCGGAATCCTTTGCGATGCGCGCGCATGGTGAATTCGTAATCGGCGTTGTAATGCGGCAACAGGCGCGGATGAAAGCCGCCGATCTGTCGAAAATCTCCCAATCGCAGGAACAGCCCGTTGGTCGTCAGGCAATTGATTCTGTCTTCTGATGCGGCGGGGCGGAAGCTCCATTTTTTCAAATCGGCTTCGACGCCTGAAACCAGCGGTCGTCCGGTTTGCGCGCTGACGGCCTCTACCAGCAACAATGTTCGAGGCATGCTTTGCAATAGCTTCACTCCGCGTTCCAGAAAATCTTCACCGTAGGTCACATCGTCGTTGATCATCAGCACCGACGCCTCATCGGAAATCTTTTGCCTGTTCAGCCAGTCAAAACCTTGTTGCAGACTGCCCGCCCACCACCAATCGCCGTTGCCGCTGATCAACGTCAGATCGGGAATCAGTTCGCGAGCCATTTCCGCCGTGCCGTCGGTTGAACCATCGTCAATCAGCAGCAAATGATAATCGCTGAAAGTTTGCGCTTTCAGGCATTCCAGAAATCGGCGAGTGGTTTCGCGACGGTTATGAATCGGCAACAGCAGATAAAGTTCAGGCATTGACGCTTTCGCCGGAAATAGATTTCACTCCGCCGGATTGGGTCAGCATTTCATTGATCGCCGTCATGACTCGTTCCGGCGGCAATTCGTGCAAACATTTTGGTTGATCGAAAACGCACTGAACGCAACGATCGCTATGCGGCTGATTCGCGCATGGGCTGCAAGGCAATTCGTTGACGACGACTCGATGATTTTCGCTCCACGGGTGAAAGCGATGATGACAGCTTGAACCGAAAATTGCCGCGACCGGAACGCCAATCGCAGCCGCAATGTGCATCGGCCCCGTGTCGTTGCCGACGAAAAGCTTGCATCGGCTCAACACTGCGGCCAATTGCCGCAATGTCGTTTGCCCAATCAGATTGATGGCCGCTTTGCCAAGCCCGCGCTGAATTTCCTCGCCAAGAGCTTCTTCTCCCTTGCCGCCAACCAGAATCAAACGAGCGCGGTGTTCTTCACGAAGCCAGCGGCACAGTTGAACGAAATTGACGACCGGCCATTGTTTCAGCGGCGACGTTCCGCCCGATGGACACAATGCAACGACGGTTTCATTCGCGCCGACACCGGCCATTTGCAAGGCGTCGCTGGCAAAGCGCGCGTCTTCAGCATCAGGCCATAACTCCAGATGAGTTTCACGAACTTTACCGCCAAGCTCGCTGATCATTTCCAAACCGAATTCGACTTCGTGTCTGTGCGTTGTGTCTTGCAGCGCGTGCGTCAACAACAAGTCCTGCGATTGATTCAATCGTTTCTTTCGCTCGTTGACGTTTTCGGAATAAGCCGCGCGCCAAACAGCGCCGCCGAAGTAAGCCAGGAAAACGGCATGATCCTGATCCAGGTCCCAGCGCGGCAACACGGCCAGATCAAACCGGCGATTCCACAAATGCCGCCGGGCGAATTTGATCGCCGAAAGATGCTGCCAGAATCGTTGCCATCGCCGATGCTCCGTCCGGCATTCGTAAGTCAGAACTTCGTTGACGTAAGGGCAGGTTTCCACCAGGTTGGCGACGTGTGGCGCAACCAGCAGCGTGATACGCGCGCCGGGAAGATTTCGCCGCAATTCTCTAAGCATGGGAATTGTCAGAACCACGTCCCCGATTTCGTCCAGCCTCACGACCAGCACGCGTTGAACTTCCGGCAAAATGTCGGCGGGCGCAATTTTGCGTCGTCCCGCCAATTTGAAAAACGGTTCGCCGAAATGGAAAGCCAGTTGCGGCGAAGTCAGCCAATTGGCTATGTGCGAAGCGAATGTCAGCAAGCTCTTTTCACCTTCGATCAAATGCGATATTCGCTGAAGACAATTCGGATGCAGGTTTCGATTGGATGAGCCTGGACAATCCTTCCAACAATCGCGACCGAGAATAATCCGCCGCGATGGTTTCTTGTGCGGCCCGACCCAGTTGACGGCAAAGCTCGCGATCCTGCCATAACCGCAAACAGTGTTCGGCGAACTCCTGGGCATCGTTCGCCACCAATCCGTTGACGCCATGTTTGATGGGCGAACTTTCCGCCGCCGCGCGCAAAGCGACGACAGGGACGCCGTAACTCATCGCTTCTATCACTTTCACCTGTTGGCCTGTTCCGCCGAAGACGGGACAAATGGCAAAAGGCGCTGTTTCGTAAACGGCCTGTAAATCCGGCACGAAACCGCTCAAACGAATTCCGTCCTCAGCCGTCACCGACTGACAACAAGCGCCCGTCACACGCAACGAAAAAGATTGCGAATGACGACGAATCATCGGCAACACCCGACGGACGAAGTAAAGATAGGCTTGCAGGTTGAACGGATTCGGTCCCGTCACGAAAATCGCTGCTCCGTCGTAACCTGGCCGAGCGTTTTTCACTGCTTGCGTCATCGGTATCAACAGGGTTTCGGTTCGACTTGTGTTTGCTCGAATGGTTTCGGCTTCTTTCAATGAAATGGCAATCGTGTAATCGTACCGGTCGTAAATGCGAAATTCTTCAGCGTCGGCTTTCAGATCGAACCGGTCGAAAAAATCTTCTCGGAGCAGAGCTTCGTCAACCTGGTTGTGATCAATCGGCGGCGCGGGCAATCGCTGTTGCAGCATTGCCCGCATTCGCCGGTTGAGCGTCAACAGATCGTGCGTTTCCATTGCCGTGACTGCCTGGATGCCGCGCGGCAAAAGTTTGTTCCAGTAAGCGTAGTTGATGACGATCAGATCAGGTTCGGTATGATCGCAAACTTGCGCCATCCAACGGCGGAACCCTGGCGGAGAGTAAAGCGCGGAATCTAGCGGCTCGCGGCGGTTCAGCAGTTTGTTCGCTCTCGACAGCGCCGCGCGAAAGTAACGATCAAAGGCGGTGGTTTCGTAAACCATCGCTTGATCAACCCATTCGCTTTCCAACGCCTGCAGGCTGGCTGAATCCCATCGCGTTTCTGAAAACAGACTGGCGCTGGCCAAGGTCGTCCGGCAACCGAGCGAGCGCAATCCTGAAAGCATTTCCAGGCATCGCTGATGCGCTCCGCTGCGCGGCGGATATGGGTTATGAGGGAAAAAGAACAGAACTTTCTTCGCCACAGCCAACCGCTCCTTCGCGCAATCTTTCCAGCACGGCCAATGTTTCGGCGATCATCTTCTCTTCTGAAAACTCTTTGACGCGCGTGCGCGCTGATTCGGCCATCGCACGCATTTGCTCTGTGTGATCGAGCGCCCAGCGCAATTTGGCCAGCAAGTCGCAACTGTCGCCGACGTGACACAACAACCCGTGAATTTGATCGCTGATCAATTCCGGCGTTCCCCCCGCTCGCGAAGTCACAATCGGTAAACCGGCTGCCATCGCTTCCAACAGCACCAGAGACATTGATTCAACGTGCGAAGGAAAAGCCAGCAGATCGGCGGCCAGCATCAATTGCCGCGCGTCAGCGCGATGGCCGAGCATTCGCACGGCATCGGCGATTCCATACAGTTCAATCTGCCGGTAAAGCTCCTCGCGATCTTCGCCTTCGCCCGCCCACAAAAACCTGGCGTTGGGAAATTCGGCCAACAGATGCGGAATCGTGTGCAGCAATTCGCGATAACCTTTGTCGGGATGCAATCGCCCGACGGTCAGGATCAAACGGTCATCTTCCCGCAATCCAAGTTCACGACAGAGATTTTGTCGCGCCGATGAACGTTCGCCGTTTTCGTTTGTCGTTTTTGCGCCGTTGTAAATGCGCAGAATTTCTTCGGGCGAAACTTCGAATGATTGGCTGATAAGTTTGCGGCTGTATTCTGAAACCGTTATCCATTGCTGAGCGCGCCGTCTGGCCCAGGCGTAGGCTTTCAATCTTTTGCCGCCGAAACTCAACCGCACAGGAGTCGAATGAAAGACGACGGCTGTGGGAACGCGCAACAGCGCGCAAGCCGGAATGCTGCTCCCGCCCGCAATCGGGCTTGGCAAAGCAATCATCGCGACATCCGGTTTGACGATCAACAGCTTTGTCAACGTTCGCAGTGCGCGCTTCAATTCCGACGCGACAGGCCAACGCGAAGGCGATTCGGCAATCGCAGACGTGTGAACGGTTACGCCTGATGAATTGAAATCTACGATCAGCGAACCGGTTCCAGGCGAATCCGGAATAACTGCATGCACTTCCCACCCTTGATTGATTGCCGCTCGCGCGATGGTCAGGCTTTGCTCTTCGGCTCCGCCGCGCGCCAGCGATGGCAATATCATCAGCAATTTCATTTCAACATCGCGGCCAGCCGCCCTCGCCATTGCGGATATTGAAAATGCCGCCAGTAAGAAAACCACAGCGAGTAAAAATCCGGGCTGAGTTTCGATCCCCAGTATTGGCGGCTGATGGCCAGCGTTTCTTCCCACTGTTGCCGGTTGTATGAAAACGAAGTCGTTCCGGCGTCGTGGCGAAAAGCGGCCAGAGTGCGATCCAAAATCCGCACGGGGAATCGTTCGGTGATTTTGATCCAGTGACGGTAATCCATCGCGTAACGATCCGCTTCGTCAAAACCGCCCACGGTTTCGATCACCCGGCGGCGTATGAAGCTGCTGGGAGCGGGCAACATCACGCTGCGTCCCCAACAGCGCCAGCATTCGATCAAATCGCGGCGCGATGTGAAACCGGCCTTTTCGGTCGTGATGATTTCGTCGTCGTTGTTCATCACGTCGCAATGACCGCTGACGACGCCCGCCGACGGATGGCTCTTGAATTCTTCGGCAATCAAACCGAAAACGCCCGGCCTGTAAAAATCATCGTCGCCGATGACTCCGATGGCGTCGCCAGTCGCCAGCGCCAATCCCTTGTTCAGAGCATCGGAAATGCCGCGATCAGGTTCGGAAATCCATTTCACGTGCGGATGCCGTTCGGCGTAACGGGCCAACAACTCAACAGTGCCATCGGTTGAAGCTCCGTCAATGATGATGTGTTCCTTGTCCGCGTAAACCTGCATCGTCACGCTGTCCAGACAACGCGGCAGAAAATCTTTTCGATTGTAAGTGGCGGTGATGGCCGTCAGTTTGAAGCTCATTTCTTTTCAGCCATTGCCGATTGGCTGTCGGTTGCCAGCCAATGGTGAGGCGTCGCAATCAATGAACGCGAAGCAGTCAACGGCGTTCCGCTGCGGAAAACATCGCTGGCTTCGACATCGAACATGGCGAATTGGTCGTCGCGGTAAAGCCATTCGATCATCGGACGCGTCAAACCAACTGAAAGGTAATACCGCCCGGCGGCAAGCGGGAATTGCGGGAATTCGCATTCGATTGAATTGATCCCGCGTTCGATGCGCACGTCAACATCCGACACTGGCCGGGTGGAATATTGAATCACCTGCACGCCTTCCATCGTGTGAATGCCTAATTCGACGCCGCCTTTATCAACTGATTCATCGGCTCGCCATTCAATGCGGAAGCGAACGTAATCGCCCGTCGCCAGTGATTGTTTGACGCTGCCATCGCGGTCAAGAGCTTCCACTCTGACAATTTCAAAACGTCGCTGAACGTCCGGATGCGGATTTGAAAAGCTGAAACCGTCGGTTGTTTTTTGCGCTGCGGTTTGAGCGCTGGAAAGATAATGGCGCACGGCGTCGTCCGCCGTTCCGTCAAAAACTATTTTGCCCGCAGCCAGCACGATCCCGCGCTGGCACAGATGTCTGACCGCTGCCAGATTGTGGCTGACGAATAATACAGTTCGTC
>CAYRQB010000094.1:0-18997 GCA_964426025.1 uncultured Heliomicrobium sp. | reverse complement strand
ATCGGCCAGCGATTCGATCGCCGCGATTCTGTCAGCCGGAACGTGATCGCTGTAACGGTCAGGGTTGTCGCCGTCGAAACGCGGTGACAGATTCGGATCGCCGCGTCCGTACAAAATCAAATCGCCGCGCAGCCTGCCGCCTTTGACAGGCTTTGTCGCAAACACCGAAGTTTTGATTTTGAAATCAGGGCCGAAAGCATCCAGCGTAGCCGATGTTGTGTACAGCTTCATGTTCGACGCGGGCATGAAAGCTTTGTCGGCGTCGCGCTCGAAAATGATTTTGTCCTGTCCGGCCTTGATCAAAATACCCCAGCGAGCCGCAGCGAATTTCGGTTGATCGAGCAAGGCAGCGATGCGTTCCTGCAATTCGGCCAGCGTTTGCGGTTTCGCGGTTTGCGCGGTTTGTTGAGCCAGCGATTGGACGACCGTCAGGCTGACGATCAGAAGCAATGAAACAAGTCGGTTGATTTTCTTCACCCGAATCCTCCAGGGCGTTTAGTTGTAGAAAGAGTTGAGAAGGTTTTGGTTTGGCAAGCAAGACGCTCGCGTTCCCACATTTTCATTGGAAATTTGACTTTGGCGGAAGCGGAAAAACTTCGGCGGTTTCGATTCCACCTTCGGCGTCAACGTTGAAATATTGCGCTGAGCTTTGCTCGAAATCGGCGATGCAGAAACATGGTTTGTGTTTTCGGTAAAGCGTTCCGGCATTGATGATGGTCATTTCACCGAAGCTGATGACCAAACGATGATGCGTGTGTCCATTGACGACGAAAGCAAACTCTTCGGAATTGACCAATTGCCACAGCGCAAGGTTTGAGTGCAGCGTCAGGGTGTCATCAAAAGGCCAGACGCCGGCCATATCATCAGCGCCAAGCCCGTGACAAAGCAGCATTCGCCCGGCGACGGTTTCAAATTTCAATCGCAAAGGCAGGTTGTTGAGGTAAACCCAACTGAGCGCGCTGAAATCGAAGCGCGTTTGCGCATCAGTCAAACCGCGCATTTCGTTTTTCAGCAGCCAGCGTTCGTGATTGCCTCTGACGGCGACAACCCGATGTTGTTGCAGCAATTCGATTGTCTGGTTTGGATCGCCCGGCCCATCAACCATGTCGCCGACGGCGCAAATCATATCCAGGTTTTGAGTTTGGAAAAATTGCAATGCGGCGGCGAGTCTGGCGTTTTCGCAATGAATGTCGCCCAGCACGCCGATTCGTTTGAGAGGATGTTTGAGGGCAGTGTCGTCTGTGTTCACGCGCGAATGTTTACCACACGAGGCAAAAGTACGCGAGCGCCAATCGGCGTTTACCGCTCTTTGGCGCTCGCGCAAAATTCAGGTCTGTGAAATTGATTAAACCTTGCTGGCTTCGATCACGCAGAATGGCGATTCGGTCGGCACAACACGCGTCAATTTGAAACCGGAAGCGTCGAACAATCCGGCAAATTCCGCTTCGGTTCGTTCGCAACCGCCGGTCATCACCAGCATGTTGATGTCAATGAATTTGGCGAAAGACGGTTCATTGCCCGCGGCGACAATCTGTTCAACCAACATCAATTTACCGCCGTCGGCCATTGCCCGATGGATGTTTTTCATGATCGCGATTGATTTTTCGTCGTCCCAATCGTGAATGATGAACTTCATGATGTAAGCGTCGCCGCCCGGAGTCACTTCCTTGAAAAAATCTCCGCTGACAACTTCGCAACGATCGGCCAGGCCTTCAGCGGCCAATCGCGATCCTGCGCCTTCGGCGACATGCGGCAAATCAAAAACGACTCCACGCATCGAAGGATAGGCTTTCAGAATCGCGGACATCATCGCTCCGTGGCTGCCGCCGATGTCAATCAGCTTGCTGATGCCTGAAAAATCATAAGCCGCGACAATCGCCGCGTTGACCATCTCAGTCATCCCTGTCATCGCGTCGTTGAAAACTGCGGCGTGTTCGGAGTTTTTGGCGTAATACTCCCAGGCCGATTCGCCGTAATGATTATCGAAAGCGATCTCGCCGGTTTTGATGCTGTGCATCAGATTTCCCCAGGCGACGAAATGTTCCTGTCCTAATTCGGCCATCACAAAAGCGCGCAACGATCCGGGCACGTCTCGGCGCAAAGTGTCAGACATCGGCGTCGCGCCGTATCTTCCTGCTTCGACTTCAGCGAATATGCCTACGCTGGACAACACGCGTAGCACACGATAAAGCGAGCGTTCGTGAACGCCGGATGCGGCAGCCAATTCAGCGACGGATTTCGGACCGTCTTTGACCAGATCGGCCAAACCCAATCTGGCCGTTTCGCAAATCATGCGCGACAGCCAGAACCCTGTGATGATTTCCAACATCTTTGCCTGCGGCGGCATTTCCTGTGGTTGAGTCATCTATATTTCCTTTCGTTTGAGATAGTGATTTTTGACCGCACAACGCAATATAACATCTTAGGCATTTTTACTCAGTTAGTCTCTGCTAGCCAGAAACCATTTGCGGTTCATGTCAAAAACACATCTGTGAATTGAAAGGTCTCATTGTTTTCCAAACAATCGGAAGGTCACGCCCACTGTCACCGTCAGCGGATAACCGGGCGTGGCGTGAATACGAGATATGATTGGATCGCCGGGTTTGAGGCGTGATTCAAAATAATTCTGCGTCTCGAAATAACGCTTGTTGGTCAGGTTGTCCACGGAGAGGTTGAATTCAACACCGCGCCGAATCTGTTTATTGATGCTCACATCGAGCACGTCAAAACCTGACGCGCGAATCGAGGGGTCTCCACCGTCCAGACGGTAATTGCCGATGTGGCGATAGCGCAGCGAACCGCTGAATCCGCGCAAACCGCTCAAAGTCAGCGCCGCGTTGCTGATGAAATGCGGCGCGCTGTCCACGTAAACCCTGGGTTGAGCGTCGCGATAAAATGAGTTCATCACTCTGGTCAGTCCGCCGTTAAACGACAGATGACGAGTCAGTTTGACGGAAGTCTTCGCCTCAAAACCGTATGACCGCGTTGGCCCCAGAAATTCAAAGCTGCCATCGTCGGGGATGTAAACCTGTTCATTCGACCGGTCAATCAGGAACAAGTCAGCGCTCAGGCTCAGGCGTTTGAAGTTGTGCGAAGTTCCAAGCTGGTAAAAATCCGTAGTCGAAATTCTCTCTCCGCCGGGTTTTTGAACGACTCCGCGCGCGTCCTGACTGGAAATGCCTCGCCCGTAATTGAAGTAAACCGTCAGCGGTATGCGGTCCGTTGGAGTCACAGACAAATTGAACTTCGGCTGAAGGCGCGAAGCGCCCTGCGCGCCTGAAAACTCTGGCAAGACTTTGTCGTCAACTCGGAATCGAAAATGATCGAACCTCAATCCGGCTTCCAGATGAACGTGTCCGTGCAGCAGATCAATTCCATGTTGTACGTAACCGGCGGTGTTGGTGACGCGGGCGTTGGCTTTGGTGACGACGCTGATAGGCGAACGATTGATCGAGTTGTCCAAACCGACGTTGATCTGATTGTCGTGGAAATTCGCTCCGGCAACAAACAGTGCGTGTCGGCCAAACAGCTTGTACGGGCGCAGATATTGAACGTTCGCGCCCTGCTGCAAACGGGAATCGTGCTGGGTGATTTCGTCGCCATTCGCTTCGTCATTCAAGAAGAAGGTGAAGTTGGAATAAAGATCGAATAGCGAACGAGCCAGAAATCCGTCGAGTTTGAAGACTACGCCTTTCTCCGATTCGTTGCGGTAATAAACGTTGAGAACTCCTGTGCGAATTCTTCCGCTGTTGTGCGGATCAATGAAACCGAAACGATCCAAACGCCCGGCGTAAACTTCATCCAGCGGAATCTGACCTGACGAAGTGAAATCGTTTCTCCCCAGATTGAGTTTGAAACCGAG
This sequence comes from uncultured Heliomicrobium sp., assembly GCA_964426025.1. GTDB lineage: Bacteria > Acidobacteriota > Blastocatellia > RBC074 > RBC074 > RBC074. The sequence continues at coordinate 15,135 of CAYRQB010000094.1, read as the reverse complement.
TTTAGACCTTTCGTTGAGGTTGTGAACGTAATTGCCCGTGATGTTGTCGCGTTTGTAATCGAGCGGATTTTTGAACGGCCCATCCGTGCGCGAAGCTTCGTAAGCTATCAAGGCGTCGCCGGTTTTCAGTTCCGGGCTGTAAGCCAGAAACGATCGGAATGTGCCGAATGAACCGCCCTGAAAACGCGCGGTCAATTGTTCGGGCATGGATTCCTTCAACCTGATGTGAACCACGCCAAGCCCGGAAAAATCCCCGTACTGCGCGCTGAAAGGGCCGTTCAGGATTTCGACATCCTGCACCAGTTCCGGCGTCAGCGATTTCAACTGGCCAAGATAACCCTGTCCGTGACCTTGCGTTCCCTGATTCTGCTGGAAGTTATCCACCAGAACTTTCAAACCGCCGTTGACTCCACCGTGATCCAGGTTGTAACCGAAGCGGCGAATTTCCAGCGACTTGCCTCCGCCTTCGTGCTGACCGGCGCTGATGCCTGCGTCCAGCGCGTGGAAGACCTGATCGTCGCGCGAAAACAAAGTGTCGCGGTAAATGGCTTCGTTGCGGCGATCAATCGTCGGATCAAGCTGCGAAGCCGAAATGACAAGGCCGTCGTGAATCTTTGGAATGATGTATGAGATTTCGATACGCAGGTTTTCCGCCGGGTCGGAATCGCCGATTGTCAAATTCTGAGCGGCGATGTTTTTTCCGCTGACGGTTATGGCAACGGCTTCGCGCGGAACATTCAGCGTGAAGCGACCTTCGATGTTTGTAGTCGCCGTTCGGTCTCCCGCCGAAGTTTTTGCTGTGACGACTGCTCCGGCTACGGCTTCGCCTTTTGATGTCACAACCGCGCCTGAAAGCGCGCGCGAATTCGTCTGAGCCAACAATTGAGTGCAAGACAGAATCAGCAGAAAAATAAGCGTCAGGTACCTGTTCTTCATCTCGTCTCCGAGTGGGAAATTACAGCAAGGTTCTTTCCAGCAACCACCAGCCGCCAGCCAGCACAATCAGCAGCGAGCAGGCAGGCGCATAGCGAACGGCGAAGCTCGGTTGCCGTCTCAGTTTCCAAATCAAAGGCAGAACAAGCGCGGCAATCGCAATCTGCCCGATTTCAACTCCCAGGTTGAAGGAAAACAACGGCACGATGGCGGCGCTTCCCTGATCTGCGATGCCAAGTTCGCGCAACACCGACGCAAAACCGAAACCGTGAATCAAACCGAAAGCGAAAGTGATCAGCCAGCGTTTTTTGACTTCGCGGCGCAGGATGTTTTCCAATCCGACGTAAACAATCGAAACGGCGATGATCGGTTCGACGATGCCGGATGGCAGATTGACGACATCGAAAGTCGCCAGCCCCAGCGTGATCGAATGTGCGATGGTGAACGAAGTGATGATCTTCGCGGCTTCGCGCAAACTGCTTCCGGCCAACAGCAGCGCCAACAGAAAAGCCAGATGATCGAAACCTGTGACGATGTGTTCGATTCCGAGTTTGAAAAATTCCCAAAACGATTGCGGACGTTCGGCGGTTTCGGCCAACAGCGCGGCGGACGGCTCATAAAGATTCGACCCTGTTTCCAGCAATCGCGATCCGATCAGCTTATTTCCGTCACTCAACAACTCCAGATATTGCTTATGGCCTCGCGGCAAACGATCCAGAAGTTTTGACTGAAAAGTAAAAGCCTCGCCTTCAGGTTTGGCGAATGACAATTTGAAGTGAATGCCTTCGCTGTCGTCGAGTTCGACATTGCTTACTTCCGTCTGTATCGAATGCCCCGCCGCGAAAACCGCTATGGATTCTTTCGCCAACGCCAACAACTGCGGTTTGATCTGCGCGAATTCCGCCTGAGTGATTTTGCCGTCACGATCAGCGTCAACAGGAATCAGAGATTCAATGTCGGCGCGAGCGAAAGTCAGATGCGCTTCGATGCGGTCGCCAACAGGTTTCAATACCGCCGCGCTCAAACCCGGATCGTGCGCAAAGACGCTGGCCACAACGACAATCAGAAAGACCAGGATCAAACATGCTGCGGGAATCAACCGGACTAAACTTTTTGATGATTTGACGTTCACTGTCATTCTCCTGACGCGCGAAAAGCTCTGGCAATCCGGCAGCGCACGCAATTCAGCCTGCGCTGCCGCAGAAGGATAAGGGTTGTAACTGCTCAGCCGCCTTCCGGGCGGCTTTCCCAAAGGGCTGGTAGGCCAGCGATCTGATCGCTGGTTCGGCGGGCAGCAAATGTTTAGCCCGTTTCCAACGGGCTTGCCGGTGGCTTTAGCCAATTCTGGCTAAAGCCTTTTGACAAGCACGCTGAAGCGCGCTGAAGCTGCTATAAACCTACCTACCAGCCGTAAACTGGCTGGCCTAACTGCCCTATCGGGAAAGCCCGATGAATCGGGCTGATCAGTTCTAAGGTTTAGTTGCCGAACATCGGGAAGATGATGTTGCGGCCATTTTGCGGAGTTGCTTCATACGGGAAGGTTTTGTTGAAACCCAGTTCGTTTGAAGTCACGCCGTCGTAATTGCCGCGGAACGGATCGTTGATTTTCAGATTGGCCGGATCGCGCAAATCGCTGAGCAATGCGATCAAAGCGATGTCAACAACGTCTTCGCCGAAACGTCGTCCGTTCGGCCATCCGCCCGGCACGAAGAATTTGCCAGCGGGCAAGCCCAGTAACTGGCTGGGCAAACGGAACGGATGACCGGCGGCCCGGCTTTCCAGAATGTCCCCGCCGAAAATGCTCAAACGCGAAAAGCCCGGATCGTCGGGATTGTTGGCGTCGTTCGGTCCATTGCCTGCCAGACGCGCGCCGTCAGTCGAAAGATCAACCTTGATCAAGTCAGGAATGTAAATGGCGGCGATGTCCGCGCGTCCGGTTGGAATCGCCAGTTGCTGACCGCCACCGATCAACAGATTGATCAAAGCCGCCGGCTCAGGACTTTCTGCGTATTTGCGGAAAGTTTGCGAATCAACCGATGGGCTGGTGCGGCTGTAAGTGTCCTTGTCTTCCAGCGCAACCAGCACTTCGTTGAACAGCGGATTGCCCTGGCGAGCGACCTGCACGTAAGTCGGACGGCGAATGATGTCCAGAATTCCGCGCCCGGTCAGTGTGGAAACCGGCATCATCAAACGGCTGGTCGTCGCATAAACTCCGACTGCCTGCTGATCGCCGCCAATGTCGCTGACCGGCACGGCCAAAGCCATCAGATGCAGATTGAAACCGCCCTGAGCGTCTTTGCCCGGATTGCGCAATTTCAGCAGATCGAAAACCGATTGCACGTCGGCGAAAAAACCATCATCGCGTTGTCCGGCGAAAGCGACGTAACCGTTGTCCAGATTGGTAATCGCCTGTCGCGTGTATTTGTCCAGTTGATCGTTCGTCGCGACGCCCATTTTGGCAGGCATTTCGCCGTTGTCGCCGCGATTGTAGAACGGCGTGGCATTGCCCTGATTGTTCGGAGGAACAATGCCCTTTCCCAGCACTGTGGCCGAGCCAAGTCGGTTGTCAACCTTCGTCACGGTGTAAGTCTGCGTCAGATTCTGAGCCGCATCGTCAATGTCGTTGACCACGCCCAGATAAGATTGAAGGATGGTTTTCGTGTTTTTGAACTTCGTCTGGAATTCGAAACGATAAGTGATCGTCGCTCGCCCGGCGGCCATATCGCCGCCTTGAGCCACGTGAATTTCATATCGCACGTTTTCATCGAAGTTATATTTGTTGGGGCCAATGCCCGGATTCTGATGCGGGTAAACGCCCAAAGCCAGGTTCAGAAACTTGACGTTGTTGCGAACTGTGACGAACGCGTAAACGTCTGTCGTGTTGGCCGATGGATCGCGCGTGATCAACGGCGCATCCATGTGGCTGGAGGCATATGCCGGAAGAGACAGGCTTGGCAGCAACGCGATCATTGCGACCAGGGCCAGCGTCGTGCCTCGTTTGAATTGCTTCAAAAGTTTGATCATTTCAGATTTCTCCTTCTTGAAACTTTGGTTTCAAGTTTTCGGCTCTTCGGGTTGAGCCGGATTAACGTTGCAAAAGACACACAACAACCCCGGAGCCGCCGATTAGGCTCGGATTCATCGTGCGTTTATCGAGGGAACTTTTATAGATTCAGTTGCCGCAGGCGTTCTTTCTCGCTGGGCAAAAGAGTTGTTTTAAATGCCAAAGCTTGTTTGGAATATTTTCGAGCTTCGGCTGTTTGATTGGCTTTCGCCGCAATCACAGCGGCGTGCAGAAACAGTCGCGCGTCTTTGGTGCCGGTGGCCAGGGCTGTTTGCATCATCTGCCAGGCTTCTGAGTTTTTGCCCGCAGCCATCTGCGCCCATGCCAATGCATCCAACGTGAAGACGTCGCGGCGATGTTGCAGTTCTTCTTCGGCCAGCTTGAGAGCTGTTGCGGATTGTTCGCCGCGAGTGGAAAGATAAATTGAAAAGGTTCGCGGATCATCGCCGACGCCGCGAGCGACCAAATCGGCTTCGACGGTTTTGGCTTTTGCATCATCGCCGGCAGAGCGCAAAGCTTCGGTCAACGCCCAGCGATATTCCGGCAACGGATTGATTTTTGCGGCACGTTCAAGAATTGATGCGGCTTCGGCGAAGTTGTTTTCCGCCATCAGAATTCGTCCGCGAGCCAGCAATGCCGGGGCGTATTCGGGTTGAATCTGCAAAGCCAATTCGCCAACCTCATCCGCCTTCTTCAAATTTCCGGCTTGCAATTCGTACATTGCCAGCTTGCTCCATGCCCAAGCCGCTGATTCGGCATCGCCGCTGCCTGATTGACCGAAAGCCTGCGCCGCCATTTGCATCAAAACCCGCGCGCCCTTCAGATCGCCTTTCATCCAATGGACGTGAGCCGCTCGGCTGTAAGCTTGCGGGCCGGGTTTGAGTTCCATCATCTTTTGATAGGCCTCGATCGCTTCGTCCAGCTTTCCCTGCTCCATCAGGACATCGCCCAGCAATCCGTAATCGAAAGCCAGCCCGCGCATCTTTGTCAGTTCGCGCGCAAGTTGTTCGGCTTCGGCAAAACGATGCAGGTTGTGCAACGCGTGACCGCGTAATAATAACGAAGCCGATTTAGCTGATTGTTCGGATTGAGCATTGAGAGTTGAGCCGTTGGCTGACGATTGTTGGCCATTCTTTTTCATCTCAGCCTGTTTCGCTTCCAGGCAGGCAGCGCATTGCTCGGCCAGTTTGTAATAGCCTGGATCGAAACTCGCGCGGGCTTTTTCGACGTAGCTCCAGCCCAATTTTTCGATCAGCGGCAATGGCTGAGGGCTGACGCGAATCTTTTGTTGAAGCTGGCGAATCTCGCGCTCAAGCCGACCATCGCCGTTCTGTGCGGCCAATGCGATCTCGCACGGTTGCAGGTTGTTTGTAGCAGCGCTGCCGGTCGAACGACAGGCGCTCCCCGCCATCATCAAAATCGCCAACAAACCAAAACCAATCCAATGTCGCATAATTTGTCGCTCCTGCTGATAGCCCAGGGAACGCAGGCGTGCGGCCTGCCGGGTTCTGTCGTGCCTCCTCAAGCACAAAGCAAGCCCCGCCTGTGTTCCCAGGTTGTGGTTTACGATTACGTTTCGTCTTACCGCTTTATGACGCGGCGCGCGGCGTAACGCTCGAACCTGCTTTCGTCGTTCTCGCCTTTGGCTTCGCGGTTCAGCTTTGCTTCGCGACCAGGCTCTGCTTTCAAGGCCAATGCCGGATCGTTGCCCGCCAAACCGTTCGTGCGCGTCAAAGTCAGCGTGTAATTGCCAAACCGGTTTGGCGCAAAAGGCGTGGCGACAATCACGTAAATGCCTGTTTGTGGCAGAGTCACAGAAATCAACGAATCCTGTCCGCCTCCGCTGTTGTCGTCGGCGTCAACCAGCAAGCCGTTGTTTCTGTTCAGAATCAGCAGCGAATCGAAGCTGAGAGAACTCATTCTGATTTGAACCTGATCTCCCGCCGCACCGGCGAACCAGTAAGCGTCCAGATAATCGCCCGCAGCCGTTTGCAGATCGCCCGCGGCAATCTGTCCGCTGATTGCCGCACCGTAATTTATGTTCTGCATGGCGTTGCCGATTATGCGCAGGGTATAACCGCCTGTGCCGTTCGGGTTGTCGTCGGCGCTGGTGACGAACAACACGTAATCGCCGCTTTGTTCGATTGTGGTCAACAACAGCGCGTTGTTGTTGACGATGTCGCCGTCGCCAAGTCCGCCCAGATCGTCGTCCACCGCCACAGGCGTCAACCTGCCATCTGCCGCTCGCCTGTAAACGACTATCGTCGGATCGAAGGACGAAGAGCGAAGATCAATTGCCAGGCTTGTGCCCGACGCTGCCGAAAACCTGTAAGCGTCGAAAAAGTAAGTGCGGAAGTTGGGACCGAGCAATACCTGGTCATCCGGCGACAGAGCGCCGCCAATCGTTTGACCGATGCCGATGTCCTGGAAGCTGATTGCAGGCGCTGTTCCGCCGATGGTCATGGTCACGGAATTCGAGACCTGGCCGTTGGCCGTTACCTGAATGTTGACTTTACCCGCGCCCGCCAATTGCGGCGGGATGATCAGGTTGACTTGATCCAGACCTTCCCAATCCGGCTGTCTGCCCGCGTATGTGACGATTGCGGGAATGCCCTGAATAGTCACCTGCACCGATTCGGCAACGCCGTTCGCATCGTTCGGATTCGCCGCCGGCGTATTTCGCAGGCCTGTCAGGAACAGAACCAGAAAAGTTTGTCGGGCAGGTGTTCCCGGATCAATCGCCCGCTCAGAACCATCAGGATTGCTGATTGATTGAAAGGTAACGCCGTCAGTGGTCACCACTGCCGCAGCCGTGCCGCTTCCGCTGGAATTGGCGGTGAATATTCCAGGCGCTGTGCGGTTGATCGAAATCATTCCCGAACGAGTAGTGCCATTGGCATTGGTGACGGTAATGACCGCCTGACCGTCCGACACTGAACCCGGAACTCGGAAATTGATCTGCGTGTTGCTGGTGTAATAAAGACTGGCGTCCACGCCGTTGATGCTGACTTTGACTCCGCCGAGCGTGGTCGGCAAAGGCAGCGAATTCGCCACGAAGGATTGGCCGTTCTGCGTTTGGAAAACACCGAACATCGCCGTGATCGTGTCAGGCGCCAGCGTAAAGCCGACAAAGCTGGCGGCGTTGACCGCTGCCAGACCGGCCTGCTGCGCCGACGGTATAAAGGTCGTGGCAACCGCAATGTCGCGGACGATTTCATTGACACCGATGTTGCCGACCGCAGTGGCAGCGCCGTTCATCAGATTGATCGTGTAAAACTGCGTTTGCGCCGCGCCCATCGCCGTCAACGACGCGTAACCGGTTCCGCTGCAATCGGACACATCGAATCCGGCGTCGTTCGTCGTGTTGACGCCCAATGCGCCGACGGTAAACAACTGACCGGAATTCGGCGACACGGGCGATCCGCCCGGCGAACCCTGCCTGACCATGATGTCCAGATTTGAATCTATGCCGAACAAGGTCGTCGAAGGCGTTCCTGCAACGCTGTTGGTGTAAGCGACTGCGACAACATTCGGATCGCCGCCAGCGTTCGGATCGCCAGTCGCAAACGCTAGCGCCCCGTCAACCGCCGCCAGCGCCCCGTTGTTCGGATTCAATCGCAAATCCTGATTGGCGTCGCTGACAACGCGAATGCGATCAGGCACGGGATTGAAATCGAAACCGAAAGCCGTTCCATTCAATGCCGGAGTGAAAGCCGGACCTGCCGGTGTTGCCGCTCCGCTGATGGTGTTGATCGTGTAAACGCGGCTGGCGCTGCTGAGCGCGAACAACTGCCCGGTGGCCGGACGGAAATCAATGCCGAGAATGTTTTCGCCTGCGCTCAGCCCTGTGATCGGCACTGTGCTTAGTATTGTTCCCGGCGTCAGGCTGTTGAAACTAACCAATGTATTGCCGGCTGTGACGGCATAAACCGTTTCGACCCTCACGGCGATTGTGATGTCAACAATCGGCGCGCCGCCGCCGATTTCCCCAAGTGAAGTAGCCGCACCCGAAGTCGTATTGATCGCATAAAGCCCTGAACTGCCCGCGCCCTGCAAAGTCATCGAGGCAAAAGCCGCTCCGGTTTGCGCCGCTATGTCGAAGCCCACTTGATCCGTGGTATTGACGCCCAGCGAGCCGACCGTGAACAACTGTCCGCTGTTGGGCGAAACCGGCGCGCTGCCGATGGACCCCTGTGACACCAACGCGTCCAGGTTCGAATCAATCACATAAAGGGTCGTGCTCGTCGCTCCGGCCATGCTGTTGGTATAGGCCGCGCCGACAATGTTCGGATTGGCATTGGCATTCGCGTCGCCCGCCGCATAAGCCAGCGTGCCGTCAATCGCCGCCAGCGCTCCGTTGTTCGGATTCAATCGCAAATTCTGTTCGTTGTCGCTGACCAGACGAATGCGATCAGGCACTGGATTGAAATCGAAGCCGAAGAAATTTCCGTTGAGCGCCGGGGTGAATGGAATGCCGCTGACCGCGATGGCAACCGCTGTGGTTGTATTGATTGTGTAAAGTCGGCTGCCGTTCGTCAGGGCAAACAACTGCCCTGTGGCCGGACGGAAATCAATGCCGACGACGGATTCCCCGCCCTGCAAACCGCTGATCGTCCGGGTTGTGACGTTGCCCGGCGTTCCGCTGTTGAAGCTCAACAATTGATTGTTGGTGTTGACGGCAAAAATCGTTTCGACGCGAGTGACGACGGCGATGTCGCGCACGACCTCAGCGCCGCCGATTGCGCCTATCATCGTTGCCGCGCCGGTCGTCAAATTGATCGAGTAAAGCGAAGATGTGGCCGCTCCCGAAGCCGTCAAAGAAGCCAGCGCCACATCTCCGGGCGCGGCGATGTCCAAACCGACCTGATCGTTCGTGTCCACGCCAAGCGCGCCGACGGTGAACAACTGCCCGGAGTTCGGGGAAACCGGCGATCCGTTGATCGAACCCTGCCTAACCAGAATGTCCAGGCTGGAATCAATACCGTAAAGCGTCGTGCTTGTAGTCCCATTAAAACTGTTTGTATAACCCGACGCCACAACATTCGGATTGGCAGCCACATTCGGATCGCCCGCCGCGTAAGCCAGAGTTCCGTCCGTCGCCGCAACCGCGCCGGTGTCGGGATGCAATCGCAAATCCTGATCGGCATCGCTGACCAGACGAATGCGATCCGGCACGGGATTGAAATCGAAACCGAATGATGTGCCAGCCAGCGCAGGCGTGAATGCGGATGAGCCGATGACGGTTGCCGCGCCAGTGGAAGTGTTGATTGTGTAAATGCGGCTGGCACTGCTGACTGCGTAAAGCTGGCCTGTGCGCGGACGAAAATCAATTCCGAGTATGTTTTCGCCCTGCCCGAGTCCGCTGATAGCCACAGTGCGGATAACCGCTCCTGGCGTAATCGCGTTGAAGTTGATCAGATTGTTTCCTGAAGTCACGGCATAAACAGTTCCCTCCATCTCCGTGACCGGTGAAAGACTGTTTGCGCTGGCGGCGCGAGAGAATAAACCGCTGACCGACAATATAAGCAAGTTGAGCAAGACGGCCAGGCTCAATACAAAAGCGATTTTAAGCAGTGTGTTATTGCTATTCGTCTTCATTTGGACAGTCCCCTCCTGATAAGCCGCAAAGGCTCTGCGCGTTGTTTATTGGGTTACAGGTTGAATGTTCTGTTGAATGAGGAGAGTAGCAGGAAGATAGACGCGCATTTCCATGTCAGACGTTGGGAATATAAAAGTCCATGAGCGCGCCGAAACTCCTATTTAATATCGGCGCATGAATTCGACCGTACTTGTCTAAACTCCATTGGTCTTTTCGATTGTCCTGGACAGAGAGCGCATCTCCCTCCTTCTCCGCTTGATTATCTCTTCTCAATCACCGTTCAATGGCTTATCCGTAAGAAGTGGCCGAATCGGTTTTATCTTTTTGAAAAATTATCTTGGGAAACGAAAAGGCGAGAATTCCGAGGATGATGGGTGAGCGTTTGAGAATAGTGGAAAATCTTTGAGATCAGAGCACAGGCCTCGGCTTTGATTTTTTTTTCAAACAGTTGCGCTGAAAGCTGAACTCTGAATTTGCATCTTTCGGCGAATGGCTTTCACCTGTTAGCGACTTTAACAAGTTCCTTTGAAAACACACGATCAATCATCGGCTCGAAATATTCCATCGGCAGAGTTTCGTAATTCGGATCGAACGCCAACTGATCCCATTCGTCGGTAAACTTTTTGGCGAGTTCAAACCAAGGCTGGTTTTCGTGTTGTTCGCGCAAATTCGGATTCATTCCGAAATGCTCGTAATAATGCTTGCCTTGAAAATCCTGATGCGTGCGGACAATTTCATAAGTTTCGGGCGACACGTAAGGCTTCAGAATCTCAGCGGCAATCGCCGGATGGTTGATGACCGAAATGACTTTGCCGATGTCGTGGCAGAGCGCGGCGACGATCAACTCTTCCGAAGCTCCGTCGCGCACGGCGCGCGTGGCGGTCTGCAATCCGTGCTGAAGCTGATTCATAGAAAAACCGTCAACCTGATCTTCCAGTTGTTTCAGCATGGATTTGATCATCGCGGGCATTTGCGATTGACGCCTGGCGACTTCGTTGCCGATTCTCATCCAATCCTCAGCGGAACTTTGATCCATGCGGGTAAAAGGCATCGGGGTCTCCTCCAATGAATTGGAATGGACAGGATTCACACGATTGAACAGGATGAAATCAATCATGAAGAATCATGAAAATCCCGTCCTGGTTTCTTACTTCTTCGGGAAGTTCGGACTCGCCTTCACTTCCGCAATCTGTTTGTTGTGGCGAACATTGTGCAGCGGAATATAAATCAGCCACTGATAAGCATTGAGCGTTCCAAAAACCGGAAATGGATGATCCAGGGTGTGAACTTTCAAAGGCAATTGAGTTTCCTCCGCGAACTTCATTGTTTTGGCGCGGGCTTCCTTGAACTTCGCTATCACTTCCTGTCGAGTGAGCTTGCCGCTGGGAACTATGCTTTCCGGCGCCTGGGCTTTGCCGCTGCGATCCGGCAATACTTTTTCCAGAAACGCAGCCTTCTCTTTGGTCTTGGCTTCCCAATCCGGATTTGCTTTTGATGCAATCGCTCCCTGCACAGCGCCGAACAACAGGCTTTCAGCCATCATGATGTGTTCGGCAGTTTCCAGAACCGACCATTTGTCGGGCGCGGGTTTGAATTTCAACTGCTCGTCGCTGAGCTTTTCCAGCGATTCCAAAGTCTCTGCACGCGTTTCCGTCAACATCTTGATGACCTTCGCTCGCTCTTCCATGGTGATCTTCCCTTCATCAGAAGCCATCGCGGCATTGCAAAAAATGCATAATCCAACAACGATCAGCAACTGAGTAATGTTTTTTATCCTGCGCATAACGTCCCTCCAATGGTTTAATCACTTCGATTTCTTTCTGAAACTGACTCCTAAAAAGTTCATTGCGCTCACTTCGCCGTCAGCGCCGAGTGTGAATAGAACCTGTTCAGTCGCCAGCCGGTCGTCTTTGGCCGTGAAAGTGTCGAAGTGAAAATGATCGAGTTTGCTTTTGAAACTGCTCCAGCCAAGCATCAGATTTCCGTCAACCAGCGAAATTTCAGCTTTGCCGTAACCTGCATCTTCATACGAGCCGACATACGCCGCAAGTTCGCGCGAAGTTTTAGTGTCTTTCTTTCTGGCTCCAATACGAGCCAGGACGGCTTTGTTGGTTTCGGTTTCAAGCTGTTTGGCGCTTGCGGCAATAGATGCGTTCCAATCTTTCTTTGGCAAACCAAGCAGCAGATCAACCACGTTGTAACAAACCGCTTCAGGCATTTGAGTTCCATTCAAATTCGCCAGCACCGCAACGCCCAGCTTCGATTTCGGCACAAGCACGATGCTGGCTCGAAAACCGTCAATCGTTCCGCCGTGCATGACCAGCTTGTGACCGCGGTAATCGTTGATGAACCAGCCGAGTCCGTAACTCAATTGCGAAGTTTCAGTAGGCGGAAAGAACAACTGCCAACGTCCTTCGTTGCGAACGACCATTTGCGGCGCGTGCATTTCGCGGACGTTTTCGGCGGAAATCAATCGTTTGCCGTCAAGCTCGCCTTCGTTCAGGTGCAAGCGAATCCAGTTCGACAAATCGCGCACGCTGGCGTTGATCGAACCCGCCGGGCCTACGTTATCAATGTTCCGCCACGGCATCGTTTCAATGCCCGAACCTTTCTTCTGATGCGGCGTCGCGTGGTCGGCAGATTTTTCGGCGACGTTTGTGCTCAGGCTGGCCGACTTCATGCCCAACGGATCGAAGATGCGCCGCTGAGTGAACTCTTCCCAACTGGAACCGGCTGTGTTGCCGACTGCGACGCCAGCCGTCAGAAACATGATGTTCTGATACTGGAACGTAGTGCGAAACCCATAATTCAACGGCACGAAACCTATTTTGCGAACGATCTCTTCCCGGCTCCACGGCGATGCGTACCAAAGAAGATCGTGCCGAACCAGACCGGTTCGATGCGTGACGATGTCACGCATCGTCACGTTTTCGTTGGCCAGCGGATCGCCCAGGCGGAAGTATTGAACATGCTTTCTGACCGGATCGTCCCAATTCATTTTGCCGTCGTCCACCAACATCGCCATCGCGCCGGTGACGAAAGCCTTGGTCGTCGAACCGATGGCAAACACCGTGTCGGGCGTGACAGCTTCTTTGGTTTTCACATCGCGCAGGCCGTAACCTTTGATGAAGATGACTTGATCGTCTTTGACGACGACGATGGCTGCGCCGGGAGTTTGCCAGAACTTCACGGCGTCGTTCATCGCCGCGTCAATTCCCGGCGTGTCGTATTTCTGAGCCAGCGCCGTCGTGACAAAAACCAGACAAACCGACAACGAGAAAAACAGCTTGGGTAATTTTTGAGTCATGAGTTTTCCCTTCTTTCCGGTATGGAGTGCGGCGACTCGGCACCCCATTTCGGTCGCGATCAAGGACATCTCTTCAGGCTCAGCGCACGCCAACGAACGCAAAGCTGCGACGAGTCGCCGCACTCCAAATTCACTTCGCCGGAACATTGAGCAATCGCAAAATCAACCGCCGAACTTCTTCCGGTCTGCGTTCCGAAGCGCCAACCAATGTCGCTTCGATCAATCCGTTCTGATCAATGACAATGTGAGTCGGAAACGAAGAAGCATTGAAGACGCCATTGATGACATCTTCGGCGTCGGCGATGATCCGATAATCAAAAGCCGTTTTCTTCAAAAATTCGCGAAGACTTTCGGCGCTGTCGAAAGTCGGAGCTAAAAAGACAACCGGCTTGGCGCTGAATTCCCTGACCAGTTCGTTGAGCTTCGGAATCTCTTTGCGACACGGACTGCATCCGATGAACCACAAATTGATGACGACGACTTTTCCACTCATCGCGCTCAGATCGAATCGCTGTCCGTCAAGCGAAGTCAGTTTGATTGATGGCGCGGCCTGTTTCCATTCCTTGTTCGCGCTTTTGCTTTTCGTCGCGGCGAGCAGATATTCGTCAAAACCATTCAGGTTTCCACGCGCGCTTCGATAAATCTCTTTCAAGCGTTCTTCGGCTTCAGTCGAACCTCGCCGCCAGGCTTCGATGAAGGCGGTTTCGGCAAAAGCCTTTTTGCCATTGGCTTGCAAAATTTTCGCTTGCAATAAGTGACCGCCGAAATCGCTTTCTAGTTCGAAGGCGATTGCGGTTTCCACCGCCACCAGAGCATCGTCGAATTGTTGCTGACGAAAAGCCAGATCGGCGCTCATTCGATAAGCTTCCGGCAACATCGTCTCGGTTTGTTTGCCGTTGATGTCGCCGTGCAACCGCAGCTTGCCAGCCAGCAACAATTCAATCGCGCGTTCAAGCGAAGGTCTGACTCGCCCGTAGCTTTGATAACGATTCAAACAGGCCGCTGCCAGATTGAAATGCGGCAAAGGATTTTCAGGTTCGGATTTCTGCCAATAACCGGCGATGCTTTCGATCAACTCCAGCGGCGTTCGATTGTCCGCCGCCAACGCCCGCATACTCACGCGAGCAAAATCGCCGGACGGATTCGAGCGAATGAAGTCCATTTTCATCCGCGCGACTTCATTCTTTGCGTCGCTGCCAACAACGAAATTGACAATCTGCTGTTCGTAATCTTTGATCGCCAGCCCGGCAAAAGGCGAAGCGGTGAAGTTCGTAGCCAATCGCCTGATCGCATCGCGGCTTTCAGCTTCGCGGCCAAGCAGCAAATTCCCGAACGCAAGCGCGTAAAGCAGTTCGGCGCTGTCCGGCAAACGGTTCAATCTTTTGATGTCGTCATTGATCGTGCGCGCGGCCTTGCCTTCATCCAACAACGCAGCCGTTTCCCACTTCATTCGATAAGCAGAATAATTGTCCGGGTAAAGCGCAATTTCCTGTTTGAAAAATTCCAGGTAACGAGCCGAGGAAATTTTGCCGACCAGCGCGCCGCGAGCCGGTTGACCGTCCGCGCGATAAATCGCCGAGGTCGTGTAAGCCCACTCATCCCAACCGCCGCTCAAAGTAATGAAGTGAGCGCCGACTTCGGCCAGGTTTTCTTTCAACTTCAATTCGGCGCGATGTTGTTTGCCAACTTTCGTCATCCGAACTGAAAGGTTTTCTGTGTGATCGGGAAAAGTCAGTTTGGCGCAAAGATAAACTTCATCATCCGCTGAAAACTTTGCGCCTGCGACAGCCGAGTCGTAAGTGATTATCAGCGTCTGCCCCCAACGCGGCTGCGTGGGTTGTAGGCTGGAAACCTGAGCCTGAGCGACAGTGAAGAAAAACAATCCACAGAGCAATTGAAAAACACTGAGATTCAATCGTCTCAGTTTCGCGGCTCTGCCGCCCGATGTGCGGCAAGTCTCCGACTTGCCGGGGAACTCGCTTTTACTTCCAAGGGCTGCGCCCCAGACCGTTGGGGCGCAGCCCCATAAAGAAATCAACTGCCTAACGGAAGGCCACAGGCCTTCCACACATCGGGCGGCAGAGCCGCAAAAGAAATTTACCAGCTTTCCCATCATTCAATTTCAAGCTTAACTATCGGCGATCACAAAACGGATTATCGAATCAAATGATATTTCGTTTGCCGCCGCAGCACCCATTCCATTTTGCCGTCGGCGTTCAGCACGGCGTCTTC
>CAYRQB010000093.1:0-19091 GCA_964426025.1 uncultured Heliomicrobium sp. | reverse complement strand
GCAATCTGCACATAGAAGTTTTTTACGGTCGCAACCAGCACCACATTATCGAAGCTATTTTCAAATCTGCGACGCGCGCTTTGTCTCAAGCCGTGCGGCTGGATGATCGAATTGAAGGCGTGATGTCTACCAAAGGCGTTATCTGATGAGCATAGCAATTATTGATTACGGCGTCGGCAATCTGCGCAGCGTCGAAAAAGCTTTCACTTCGCAAGACATCGAAGCCGTCGTCACCAGCGACGAAAAGATTTTGCAGAAGGCTGACAAACTGGCGCTGCCCGGAGTCGGCGCGTTCAAAGCCTGCATGGATGGATTGAAAGCTCGCGGCTTCGATCAACTGGTTCTGGAATCCGCCGCAGCAGGCAAACCGATCATAGGATTATGCGTAGGTTTGCAGATGATGTTTGAGGAAGGTCACGAGTTTGGCGTTCACCGTGGGTTGGGTTTGATGCCCGGACGCGTCGTCAAATTTCCTGACAAGCTGCGAGTTCCGCACATCGGCTGGAATCAGGTCGAATTCAAAAAGGATCATCCGATTTTCAGCGGCTTGCCCAGCCAGACGTTTTTTTACTTCGTGCATTCTTATTATGTCGAAGCCAATGACGAATCCAATGTGTTGGGCGTGACCGATTACGGAATGCGCTACGCTTCGATCTGTGGGCGGGACAACATCATCGGCGTCCAGTTCCATCCTGAAAAAAGCCAGGCCGCCGGGCTGAAGTTGCTGAAAAACTTTTCTGAAATGTGAAGCGGCATTAACTCGCCGCTTCTCCGCCTTCCGGACCGTAAAACATCACCCAAACAGCAAAATCTTCCTTGAAGTCTTCAAAGCGATGCGCCTTGCCTGCTGGCGCGAAAATCAAATCGCCAACTTCGGCTTTGCGGCGAGTTTCGCCGTTGAAGAAAACTCCACTGCCGCGCGCGACGACGTAAAGCTCATCGCGCGCGTGCGGAGATTGCGGATCAATCAATTCGCCGTTCGATCCACGAGGGACGTAAAGTTTGACCTGCAGCGAGCCGTGCTCGAACAGCGCAACCGATCTTGCCGGCGTGGCTTCCGACAGTCGTTCAAATGCTGGCGTTAAACCGATGTGCGCCCATTCGCCGCGAACTTCAGCCGTCGTGCCGTCAATTACTTTAGCCATTTAGATCACCTTAGCTCAGATACCGCTCGCGCAGAATGTTCAGGTGATAAAGTTCGTGACCGGCGATGATGTAAGCCAGCGCTCGTGCGCTGATCGGGTTTTCGCTGGCCGTGCCGACCTGTTTCCAGGCCGCGTCATTAAGGCTGCGGAACAGATGCAGATTGGATTTGCGAACGGCTTCGAATTCATCGGCCAGATCGGCGATGGTTCTGGATGACAAGTCGGTGTTGGCCACGAAATCGTCCTGCTCAAATCCTGGCAGAGCGGTTTTGTCGCCGCGAGCAATTCTCAAAGCGCGATAAGCCATGACTCGTTCGGTATCAATCACGTGAGCCATCATTTCCTTCGTTGACCATTTGCCGGGCGCGTAACGATGATCGGCCTTGTCGGCGGGAACGGCTCGCCAGGCGGCAAGCGTATCGCCGATCTGTTTGCCGAGCGTTCCGACGATGTCGCCGTCTTCGATCAGCGAAATGTATTTGCCGTAATATGGAGCGTATTCCGTTTCTTCTGGTTTGGTCATGATTTTCTCCTAAATCAAAGCACAGATAGAGTGAAGAAGTTTCAACCACGGGGATAATGGGGATCACGGGGAAACATAAGCCTGACAAATTCCCCGTGTGCCCCGTGTCCCCCGTGGTTAGATTTCGGTGTCCCAATGTTGTTGTGCTTCGATGATTTATAGTGTTCAGACTACCGCTTTTAAGCGGGAGCAATTGGCTATCAAGCCCATTCCGCCTAAAGACGCTACTCTGAACTTTTTACAGTTCTTTTCGCAAACGTCGAATCTGATCGGCGTGACCGTGAGCGTGCGCGGCGTAAATCCGCAGCCAATCTTCCGCGCCGTATTTGCCGCTTTCGCTGTGAGTGCCTTCGCGTTGCCAGTCCGCTTCGGTCATCAGATTCAGCAATTGCGACGTCGTCGCACGGGCCGCGCGAAAAGCCTCAAGCGCCGATTTGATGTCGCGCAGGTTGTACAACAATCTGGTCGCGAACAAATCCTGATCGTAACCCTGAATGACCGGATTATCTTCGACCAGCAATCGTCGCAATCGAATTGCGCTGGTCATTTCGCTGTCGGCCAGATGCTGAACGATTTCCGCCGCGCTCCATTTGCCTTGTAACGGATGCGCGGTCAACATTTCAGCCGTGAAGTCTTTCAGCGCGTTGACGACTTCGTCGTAACCGGCGGCGTATTTGGCTATCAATGCTTGTCTTTCTTCCTGATTCATTTTCTCCCTCCTGGAAGTGGGAACGCGAGCATCCTGCTCGCACGGTGTCGAAATATGGGAGCGCGAGCATCCTGCTCGCACAGTGTCGCGGGCATCCTGCCCGACAACACAATCAGCTTTATTGGTTCAGAACGTACGAATGCGATCTGAATGAATCATCCTGTGTATCACAATTGATTCTCCAAAACTTCCTGGCGCGCACGGTTGAGCGAATCAACCAGCGCGTCAACTTCATTTTCAGTCGTGCGGTAACTGGTGATGCCCGCGCGAATCACCGGCTCAGCTTGTTGCCCTATGCGCGCGACTGAAATCCAGGCTTCGCCGGAGCGGACGATTGAGTTGACGACAGTTTCAATAAATTCCGGTGAAGCATTTTGCTCATCAACAAAACAGATGACTGGCAACGGAGTTGGATTGATTACTCGCCAGCCGGATTCGGCCAACCGCTGGCGCAGTCTGTCGCCAAGCTCGATCTGTTTGCCAATGACTTCGGCGTAACCATCCCACCCAGCAACCAGCAGCGACATAAAAACTTTCAATCCGATGAATCGCCGCGACCATTGAATCGAATGAGTGTAAGGGTCAATCACGTCCAAGCCTGCGGCATCGCGCGGCATGTAACCGGTCGCCACGCCGAAAGTCCGTTCCAGAATTTCAGTGTGTTGAGTCAGATAAACTCCCGCCCCCATCGGCGCCGAAAGCCATTTGTGAGCGTCGAAGGTGATTGAATCCGCGCGCTGGATTCCGTTCAAAGCCTTCTGCCGCAAACCCGGCACAAAAGCCGCTCCGCCGCCCCAGGCTGCGTCAACGTGAAACCACAGCTTTTCTCGTTCGGAAATTTCGGCCAATTCAATCAGCGGATCAACGATTCCGGCGCTGGTCGTTCCTGCCGTGCCGACGATCATCAAAGGTTTCAGTCCTTCGCTTTTATCGGCGGCAATCCGCTCGGTCAGCGAGTTCAGATTCATTCGCAAATCTTCGCCGACCGGAATTTCGCGAACGGCGGCGGTTCCGATGCCGGACATTTTGGCGGCTTTCAAAAACGAGTGATGACCTTGCGAGGAAATGTAAAAGACCGGTTGGGAAGAAACCACGCGCAATCCAAGTTCATTGAATTCGGGAAAAGCATTGTTGAGCGCAGTCAACAGTGCTGTGTGATTGGCTTCTGAACCGCCGGAACAAAACGTGCCGTCGGTTTTCGCCGAATCGTAACCGAATCGTTCGCCGAAAGACCGTATCAAATGATTTTCGACTTCGATGGGAAAAGGGCTGTGACCCCAGGCGGCAAGCTGCGGATTGAATGCGGCGACCAAAGCGTCGGCAACGATTCCCATTGTCGTCGCTGCCGGATTGAACAGGCCGAAAAATCGCGGATGCCCGTTGTGAACCAGATGCTGCCACATTTGGCCGGAAACGAAATCAACCGCTTCCACAGCGCTCATCGGTTGCCGGAAATCGCAAGCGCGCAAATTTTCCCTGATGCCTTCAACGTCCAATTCCGGCGCGGGGCGAGCGGTTCCAATTTCAGTCAAGTACTTTTCGATGGTTTCAACGACGCGCGGCCACAATTCAGCGCGCGTCTGATCGTCCAACATCAACACGTCAAAAACTCCGGGTTAGATGAAGCCCGCGCGGATTCGAATCTCACGCAAAGCCGCGAAGACGCAAATAAATTCAAGTCATATGGGAAGGCTGCTCGCTGGCAATTAGAGGTCTGCCATACCTCTTTTTTCTCTTGGCGAGTGAACCTGTTACTTCATTCAAGTTTAATTTGCACAAGCCTGGTTAGATGACGACTATCTCTTCGACTACCGACCAGGTTGTGCGTTGCATATCGGCGATAGCCAGCAAATCTTCAGTCGCCGCTTTTCCTTCAGGCGTAGCCCAGGCCGATTCCATTGTTTCGCGGTCGTCGAAATAAAGTTCGCTGACCACGTCCCAGCCGGGATGTTTTCGCTTTTGATCGGCGGCAGCAAAATTCTGCACGTATCGCCGCAAACCTGGAAGCCTGAGAGCCAGCGCGCCGTGCGTTTTCTGGAAGTATTCGCGAAATTGTTCAACGTCCCAGTCGGGGCGTTTGTAAACCACTACAACAAATTTGAGCATTTCAGTTTTTAGTGGTAGTCGAATTCACGCAAAGCCGCTGAGCCGCAAAGGAACAAAGTGGAAGTAAAAGACTGAGCCTTTGGCTTGCTCAACGGATATTCAAGGACGTTTGTAGTTGCGAACGTAATCAGGCGTATCAATTTCCGCCGGAAGCAGCGAATCCCGAACCGGCAAACCGGTCATCAATCGCAGCGGCAACTGACCAGCCCAAACAGGAATCGCCATGTCTTCTTCATCGTCAATTGGCGGGCCTGTGCGGATTTTGGCGGAAACTTCTTCCAGAGGTACGACCAGCACAGATGTCGCCTTCAACTCCTGGGCGTTTGGTGGACGGACTTCCGCCCAACGCCCAGGAACGACGTGCTCAGTGAGGGCCGCCAGCGCGGCCAACTTCCCCTCCTCATCTTCGACAATTTCCGCATTGCCGAAAATGACCACCGAGCGGTAGTTAACTGAGTGATGAAAAGCCGACCGAGCCAGCACCAATCCGTCAATCAATGTCACGGTTACGCAGACAGGAATGCCGCCTTGCAATGACCTGAGCATGCGGCTGGCAGCCGAACCGTGAATATAAAGCTTGTCGCCGATTCGCCCGTAGCTGGTCGGAATGACGAACGGCTGGCCGTCAACGACAAAGCCCACGTGACAAACCAGAGCTTCGTCCAGAATTCCATAAACGGCCTGGCGGTCGAATTCCCCGCGTTGCGGCAATCGTTTCAGTGTGGTTTTCGCTGTCTGGGTAAATTCAGTCATATCTTTGTTACGTCAATTCAACAAATTTCATTTGATTGCTTCCGCCTTTTGACAGGCCAGGTTATTTAATAGCATCAGAAGTGGACTTGTCCAATAGCCAATTTTATGATGATATGCCAGTCCACTTTTGGAGAGGTAATTATGGAACTTGCAATCGCGCTGGATAACAAATCCGAACTTCCTTTGCATCGGCAGCTTTACGAAGAATTGCGATGCGCGATTTTGAACTGCCGACTGAAGCCGGGCGAGCGCGTGCCTTCGACGCGAAATCTGGCCGAATCTCTGGGCGTTTCGCGCGCGACTGTGACTCAGAGTTATGAGCAGTTGATCAGCGAAGGTTATCTGCAGGCAGTCATCGGTTCAGGCACTACGGTCTGCGTTCAATTGCCGGACGAGCTTTTAAGAACGGCTCCGGTGAACGCCGCAAACGCAAAGGCAAAAGCCAGGTCGCGCGAAAATGGCAAACCAGCGTCAACCGTCAAATTGTCGCGTTACGGCGCAAACCTGGACGATACTCAGCCGTTGGAAGCTCCTGAACCGGAAGCGCCGATCAATTTCAAAACTGGCCGTCCGGCGCTGGAAGAATTTCCTCTTGAACAATGGCGACGATTGCTGTTGCGGCAGTGTCGCGCCGACCGTGTTGAAATGCTGGATTACGCCACCAGCCTCAGAGGCGAGCCGGAATTGCGCAGGGCCATCGCCGATTACGTTGCGCGGTCGCGAGCGGTTCGCTGCAACGCCGATCAAATCATTATTATCAACGGTTCTCAGCAGGCGATTGATCTGATCACGAAAGTTCTGATTGATCGCGGCGACACGGTGGCGGTCGAAAATCCTGGCTATCTTGGCGCGCGCCGCGCTTTTCTGGCGCAGGGCGCAGAGCTTTTGCCGATACCGGTTGATGGAGACGGAATCGTCGTTGAAAAGCTGGCTTCGCAATTGAATTTGCGATCAAACAAACCCGTCAAACTGGTTTACGTCACGCCGTCGCATCAATTCCCAACCGGCGCGGTGTTGCCGCTTGCGCGCAGATTGGAATTGCTGAAATGGGCTGAACGCACAGGAGCGATGATCATCGAAGACGATTACGACAGCGAGTTCCGTTACGGCAGCCGTCCCATTCCGGCATTGCAGGGATTGGCTGAAACCGACAACGTCATTTACGTTGGAACATTTTCCAAAGTGCTTTTTCCGGCGTTGCGCATCGGTTATCTGATCGTGCCGGAATCAATGGTTCGCGTGTTCACTCGCGCCAGATGGATTGCCGATCGGCAGACGCCGACCTTGGAACAGCACGCGCTCAGCGATTTCATCGCCGAAGGCCATCTGGAAAGACATTTGCGACGCATGCGAATGCTTTATGACAAACGCCGACAAGCGCTGGTTCGCGCGCTTGAGCTTCATTTTGGAGACAACGCAAAGGTTCTGGGTGAAAACGCCGGAATGCATTTGACGGTCAGGTTGCGGACAAAATTCGGCGATGACGAAGTTGTGCGGCGGGCGTCGGAAGTCGGCGTCGGTCTGGTCAGTGCAAAAATTTACTATCTGACCGAGCCTCATTCGGACGAATTCGTGCTTGGTTACGCAGGGTTGAGCGAGAGAAAAATCCGTGAGGGCGTGCGTCGGCTTGCAAAAGCTTTGCGTTAAGTGCACAAAAAGCTTGCCTGAAAATGCAAATTGAGTAGTATTTACCGCGTTGTCGGTAATTCAGCCGGCAAACAGTTCAGAAAATCAACACGAATAATCCACTGGTTAATGTTGCAAGGCGCGCTTCTGCAAAACAGGAGCCATCTAATTATGGTTTGTGAGCTCGCAAAAACTGTCTGCTCCCTCATTGATATCACACCTGCATGATAATCATCCCGGCCATTGATTTGCGTGGCGGACGTTGCGTCCGGCTGACGCAAGGGCAAGCTTCCGCCGAAACGGTCTACTCCGAAAATCCTGTCGTGGTTGCCAAACGATGGTATGACGAAGGCGCGGAAATGTTGCACGTCGTCAACCTGGACGCGGCGCTCGGCAAAAATGACACTGAAAATCTGAAAGCGCTTGAACGCATCCTTTACGAGGTCAAGATTCCAGTCCAATTCGGTGGCGGAGTCAGGACCAAGGAAGATGTCAGACGTCTGGACGATATGGACGTCACACGAATTGTCATCGGCACGACGGCGATTGAAAACCCCGTCTTGTTGGAACACATCGTCGAAGAGTTCGGCCCGACAATCGTCGTCGGCATTGACGCCCGCGACGGCAAAGTGGCTTTGCGCGGATGGGAGAAGATGTCGAACATCAACGCCATTGATCTGGCCAACAAAGTCGCCGAAAAAGGCGTCGAGCGCATTGTTTATACGGACATCGCCCGCGACGGAATGTTGTCTGGCATCAATATCGAAGCCACGCGCGAAATTGCCGAAGCCAGCGGTTTGCATGTCACCGCTTCGGGCGGAGTCGCTTCGCTGGATGACATTTACGCGCTGAAGGAGATTGAGCAATACGGCGTTGACAGTGTCATCGTCGGCAAAGCGCTTTACGAAGGTGTTTTCACACTTGAAGAAGCCCTTGACGCTGCCGAGGCTGATTACGACGACGAATGATTGAACGGTTATGCCGCACGATGAAACCAGCCAACCAAGAAGAGAACGCCAGAACGATCAGTTGACTTACCTGCACGACATCACGTCGCGCAAACCAGCGCAGATCGAATACGAGCGTCGTCGCCGGATGGAAATTGAGGAAGAAGAGCGCGAATCGGTTTTCAATTCCTGGAGCTGGATGCTGGTAACGGCGGTGATTGTCGGGGTTCCAGCCGGACTTGCCCTGTGGTTTTGTGAACCGATTGTCAGAACGCTGGCTCTGATTGCTGGCGCGGCTACGACAGCCTTTCAATACAAAAGCGCCAGAACCGTCAATGCTCAACGAAGAAGTTTTGTCTTCCTGCTGACAACCATGATTGCCGGTCTCAGCCTTCTGGTATTCCTTCAAAGTCTGTGATTGCCCGACCAGATGCAGACAGGAAATTCCGATCATTTGGCGTTCGCTTGATTTGGTGCGAAATGACGCGGCTTGAACTTTCAACCGCGTTCGTGCTATTTGATTCGGCCTTTGCACCAACCGGTTGAGATGTTCGTAGCATTTCGCTCGCATTTGCCGGTTGAAACATCGTAGCCGGAATCAATGTTATGTCTAAATCACTTGTCATAGTCGAATCGCCGTCGAAAGCGAAAACAATCAATAAGTATCTGGGGAAGGATTTCAAAGTCCTGGCATCGGTCGGCCACATCAAGGATTTGCCGAAGAAAGGTCTGGGAGTAGATGTCGAAAATGATTTCGAACCGACCTACGAGGTGATGCCCGGCAAGGAAAAGGTGGTTCGCGAAATCAAGGAAGCGGCCAAAGATGCTGAAACCGTTTTCATCGCCACCGACCCCGACCGCGAAGGCGAAGCCATCGGATTTCATCTGGCCGAGATAATCAAAAGCGGGCGCGGCAATGCCAAAAAGCCGGTTCTTCGCGTGATGTTCAACGAAATCACCAAGAACGCGGTCAAGGAAGCTTTCAACCACGCTGGCCAAATCAACAGCGATCTGGTTGACGCACAGCAGGCGCGTCGCGTGCTGGATCGTCTGGTCGGATACAAAGTCAGCCCTTTGTTGTGGGACAAAGTCCGTCGCGGGCTTTCCGCCGGACGCGTGCAAACCGTCGCCGTTCGTCTGGTCGTCGAACGCGAGCGCGAAATTCAGGCTTTCGTCAAAACCGAATACTGGTCAATCATCGCCAATTTGGCCGCGCAACTGCCGCCGAATTTCGACGCGCGACTTTATAAAGTTGACGCCCTGACGGTCAAAACTTCCGGCTTCGATCAAGGCACGAAAAAGACAGAGTTTCACATCAAGGACGAAGCGACGGCCAAAAACATTCTGGATGAATTGAACGGCGCGCGATACGTCGTCAGCGAAGTCACCACCAAGGAAAAGAAACGCAATCCGGTTCCGCCGTTTATCACTTCCAAATTGCAACAGGAAGCTTCGCGCAAGTTACGATTTTCAGCCAAACGCACGATGCAAATCGCCCAGAAACTTTACGAAGGAAAAGAGATTGGCAGCGAAGGCGCAGTCGGTTTGATCACCTACATGCGAACCGATTCGACGCGCGTCGCCGACAGCGCGCTTGGCGAAGTTCGCGATTTCATCGGCGGACATTACGGCCCGAACTATCTGCCGGAAAAAGCCATCTACTACAAATCGAAAAAAGACGCTCAGGACGCTCACGAAGCAATTCGTCCGACTTCCGCCGAACGCACGCCGGACAAAGTCGCTGCTTACCTGGACAAGGACGAACTGGCGCTTTATCGCCTGATCTGGCAACGCTTCGTCGCTTCGCAAATGATGCCGGCGATCTTCGACCAGACGACGATTGACATTTCCGCGGGCGAAAAATACCTGTTCCGCGCCACCGGTTCGGTCATCAAATTCGACGGCTTTCTGGCCGTGTATGAAGAAGGCAAGGACGAAAAGGACGAAGAAGACGACGAGCGCGCGGCGAAATTGCCCAAGGTCGAAAAAGGCGAGCAGTTGAAACTGAACTCGCTGACGCCGAATCAGCATTTCACCGATCCGCCGCCGCGTTACACCGAAGCCACTTTGGTCAAGGCGCTGGAAGAGAAGGGAATAGGACGGCCTTCGACTTACGCTTCGATCATGTCCGTCATTCAGGATCGCGAGTACGTCGAAAAGCTGGAAGGCAAATTTCATCCGACTGAGCTTGGAACCATCGTCAACGACCTGCTGATTGAAAGCTTCGCAGACCTTTTCAACGTCGAATACACTGCGCGAATGGAAGAGGAACTGGACGAAGTCGAAGACGGCAAGTTGAAATGGACTCAGGCGCTGCACGGGTTTTACGATAAATTCACGGTAGACCTGAAAGCCGCGCAGGAGCATATGCGCGACGTCAAACGTCAGGAAATCATCACCGACGAAGTTTGCGACAAGTGCGGATCGAAGATGGCCATCAAGTTCGGACGCTTCGGTCAATTCCTGGCCTGCACGAATTATCCCGAATGCAAAAACACGCGCGAACTGGCCAAAACGGCTTCGGCAAACGGCGGCAGTGAAGTCACAGCCGAAGCCGCAGAGAATCCTTACGCCAACGAAACCTGCGAAAATTGCGGCAAACCGATGACGCTGAAGAAAGGACGCTTCGGCCAGTTTCTGGCCTGCACCGGTTATCCGGATTGCAAAACCACGCGCAAGATCAGCAAGACCGGCGCGGTCGCCGCCGCCCCTGTGATGTTGGACGAACGCTGCCCGGTTTGCGATTCGCAGCTTTCCATTCGTCAGGGACCGTTCGGCGAATTCACCGCCTGTTCGACTTATCCGACCTGCAAATTCATCAAGCGCGAAACGACCGGCGTGCCGTGTCCGAATGCCGGTTGTATGGGCGAAATCGTCGTCAAAAAATCGCGGCGCGGCAAAATCTTTTACGGCTGTTCGGAATATCCGAAATGCGACGCCGTATTCTGGGACAAACCCATCACCGAAGCCTGCCCGCAGTGCAACAAACCGTTCACGCTGGAAAAATACAACGCCAAAAAAGAAGAAACCGTGCGGTATTGTTCGGACGAAAGCTGCGATTTCAGATTGATCAACGGCGTTCCAGCCGAAGCAGTAAAAGCCGCGAAGACGACCAAAGCCGCGAAATCAAAGCGCACATCGAAAGCCACGAGTGAGTAGACCGGTTGAAAATGCCCGGACTAATTTACTTCGTAATTATTTTGCCAGTCATTGCCGCGTCCATTGGCGGACTGGTTTATTACCTGTTGGCCATCGTTGCCACGCGCAAGCTGCGCAATTCCGCCGCAGCCGCTCTGCCTGAACTCACAACTCTTCCCGCCATCTCCCTGCTCAAACCTTTGCGCGGAACCGATCCCGGTCTGGAACAACATCTGGAAAGTTTTTTCCGGCAGGATTATCCGTGGTTTGAAATTCTCTTCGCCGTTCGACAGCCTGATGATCCGGCGGTCGCCGTTGTCGAACGATTGGCCGCGCGTTATCCGAACATCAAAACGCAAATGATTCTGACCGGTGAACCGCCCTACGCCAACGCCAAAGTTTTCAGCATGGAAAAGATGGCCGAAGCTGCAAGCTCGGAAATTCTGGTTATCACAGACAGCGACACTTCGGTCAGCGCGGATTATCTGAAAGACATGGCCGCCCGCTTCGCCTTGCCCGAAATTGGCGCGGTGACGAATCTTTATCGGGGCGTGAGCGGCGCGGACGTGTGGTCGCGATTGGAAGCTTTGGGAATGAGCACGGAATTTATGGCCGGCGTCGTCGTAGCCAATCATCTGGAAGGCATGAAATTCGCGCTCGGTCCTTCAATGGCCATCCGGCGCGATTGCCTGGAAAAGATCGGCGGCTTTGCGGCAATGGCCGATTATCTGGCGGATGATTTCGTGCTGGGGAATTGGACGGCAAATACCGGTTATCAAGTCGCGCTTTCAACTCACGTCATTGCACATCACGCGACGGCGCTGGGATTTTTAGCCAGCTTCAAACATCGTTTGCGATGGAATCGCAGTTCGCGATTTTCGCGTCCGGCGGGTTACGTTGGTCAGGGATTCACTTACGGTCTGGCGTGGGCAATTCTGCTGTCGCTGCTTGCTCAGTGTTGGTGGAGCGGCGCTTTGCTGTTGTCGGTTCTGGCGGTTCGCATCTGGCTGGCAATTGAACTGGCGATAAAGTTACTTGGCGACCGCGAATCGCTTCGCAACTTCTGGCTGATACCTTTGCAGGATTTGCTCAGTTTGGCGACCTGGCTCGGCGGATTCGTCGGACGAGAAATTATCTGGCGCAACGAACGCTATCGCCTGCTGGAAGGCGGGCGTTTCGAACCGGTCGTGCCGCGCCAACAATAGCGGAGTGTCAAACCTGCCTGTTAATTGCTAATGGATGATGGTTAATGGCTAATTCGCCTCATGGCCTATTACTGTAAACGGATTTTCCCCCGGCTGCGGCTATACGGAACATTTCGGCGTTGATCGCGCTTTTGAGCTTTTCAAAATCGCTATCGTGCGTGAACAGGAAGACGCGATTGTTTCCTCGCCATAACTTCGCCATCTCAGCATCCTCGATGAAAACCTGCGGCGCGTCAGGGTAATACGAACCGAATTCCAATCCGGTCATCTTGCCGTTCAGCAGCAAGACTTTTTTCGGCAGGTAAAACCCAATGCTTGAACCGCCCTGATATTCGCCGTTGATGACGACGATGTCGCCGGGAGCTAAACGCTCTTTGATCGCATTGGCCAAAGGTTTCGATGACAGGTAAGGATCGAAAACTCCCAGCGCCATATGCGCAAAGTAAATGAAGCAGGCGATGGCGGCGGCGGTCAGCAGCGAAGCCAGCAAGGGTTTTCGTCTCAGGCGAAGAAAGAACGCGACGGCAAAACCAACGGCCAGCGAAAAGGCTGCGCCGGCGGCGGGAACTCGCAGAACTGCGAAGGCTTCGACGGTCAGGTCGGACATGTGGCCGAGCGCGAGTTTGTAATTTTCAGGGTTGTGAGTCAGAGCTTCGGAAATGTCAGCAGCGGGAACAATGTCGCGCGAAACCCACAGCAGGTAACTCAGGATTGCGCCGACCACTACGCCCAGAAACGCCAGCAAACCTTGTCCGCCAATCGCCCAACGTGAAGATTCTTTTTCTCCGCGAGCCAGACCTGTTCCGGCCAACAAAGCCAAAGCCGGAAAAGCCGGGAAGGTGTAATACTCCTGCCGGGTGGAAAACGAAAAGAACACGATAACAACCAGCGCCCACAACCACGCGAACAATCGCAATTGATCTTCGCGCTCGATTGGCCACCACAGTTTGCGAATTCGCTGCGCCGCCATTGGCAGAAAGACGCTGAATGGAAACAGCCAGACCAGATGCAGCAGCCAGAAACTGGCAATCGGAACCGTGTCGTAATCCGCCGGATAGCGTTTGCCCAGATAACGCAGGAAGTGTTCGTTGATGAAATAAAACCAGAAGAATTTGTCGTTGCGCCAGATAGCCAGCGCATGCCAGGGAGCTGCGATAACCAGAAACAACAGGATTCCGCTGATTGGCCGCAGTTGCCACAATCGCCGCCAGCCATTGGTCATCAACACGAAGGCGAACAGAACTCCGCCGGGAAAAACAATTCCGATCAATCCTTTGGTCAACACAGCCGCCGCCATGCAGGCATAAAACAAATAAGCCCAGCGCGAATCAATTTCGGCGAAATAAACTTTCAGGAAGAAGTAAAAAGCCAGAGTCAGGAAGAAAGAGAGGATGACTTCGGGAATCATGATGCGCGTGAACAGATACACGCCCAATCCCGTTGAGATTGCCAGACCGGAATAAAAACCTGCTCGCGCTCCGCCCATCCATCGGCCAAAAAAGTAAACCGCCGCGACCAGCAGCATCGCTCCAACGGCCAGCGGCAACCGCGTGGCAAATTCCGTGAAGCCGAAAAGTTTGTAAGACGCCGCCACCGCCCAATACATCAGCGGAGCTTTTTCCAGGTAGCGAATGCCGTTGATGTGCAGCGTCACCCAATCGCCGCGCTCTACCATTTCGCGGGCGGCTTCGGCGTGAGCCGCGTCTGCGTCATCCTGCAACGAAGGATTCCAGGCGCTGCCGACGTAAATCAGCGCCGTCAATAACAGCAGCAGGATCAAATGAGTTTTCGGTGAAAGCCGGTCAAAGGCAGAAATGGAAGCGGGAGCAATTGAATGAGTCATCAATTTTTTGAAGATGCAGTTTGGGAATTTGTCAGTGAAGGCGATGAGGATAACTTCTCTTCAAGCGAAGAATCAAAAAAAAATGTTGAGCGCATCAATGCTCCGAGCAAATTTTCCCACGAAGCCACACGAAACGGCACGAAGGAAGCAGAACCGTTTTTCGTATTCCTTCGTGATTCTTCGTGTGCCTTCGTGGGCGGAAAATCTTTTAGAAGACTATGTCGAAGTCCACGCGGAAGCGCCGCCGGTTTTGCCCGAAGAACAATCCGAATTGCGGATCGGCGATGTTGTTATGCACCGACGGCGGATTGAAATGATTGGTCAGATTGTAAAAACTGACAGACACGCGGACGAAGG
Organism: uncultured Heliomicrobium sp.; assembly: GCA_964426025.1. Taxonomy (GTDB): domain Bacteria; phylum Acidobacteriota; class Blastocatellia; order RBC074; family RBC074; genus RBC074. The sequence continues at coordinate 4,739 of CAYRQB010000093.1, read as the reverse complement.
TCGGGTCTTTGATCTTGCGGCGGAAAATGGTTTCGACAGGTTGATTGATTTTGAATTCGCGAATGAAGCGCGCATCCAGCGAAAGGAAGTTCGGAAATCGTTTGTCGTCTGAAAACGGCTGGCCGATGTAATTCTGCCCGGCGTCGAAAACCGCGTAAGGCAATCCAGTCCGCCATTCGACCAGCGGCGAAACGCGCATCTTCCAGGGAAGTTTGACAGTTCCCCAGGCCAGAAAGCGATGCGGCAAATCCGCCGGAAGATTGGTGATCTGATCCGGGCGAACAATCGGGTAAGGGAAATTGCCCAAGTAGTTGTTGAACTCGTTCAGATTTCCGCGAATGCGACTGCGAACATAGGAAAAGAAAAGCGTCTGGTTTTCTCCCCAATTCAACTTCGAGACGATTTCAAACTGACGGTATCGCGATTGGCCGTTGCCGCCCAGCGCCAGTTCGTCGCGGCCATTGAACTTTCGCGGAGTGACCGTCACCAGCCCGAATGAATTGCTGGCCTGATAATTGACGCGGACACGCAGGTTTTTGGTGACGGGGTGTTCGACTTCGACAGTCCACGTTCCCGAATAAGGAGCGAAATTGCCTTTTGTATCATCGCGAAGAACGAGCGGAGTGTCGTTGGTCGCCACGCGATCAATGACATTCGTCCATCGGCGAGGTCCGTCAATGACAATTACGCCCGGCCCGTAAGTCGTCACCACCTGTTCGGGGATTCTGTCGAAAGCGTAAATGTTCAGCGGCACGCGGTCGTAAAAGAAACCGTAACCTCCGCGCAGAACGGTGTATTGATTGCCGAAAGGCGTCCAGGCCAAACCGGCGCGCGGAGCGATGCGGAAAGTTTCGGTCACGCCTTGCCGTTCGACTCGCGTTCCCAAATCCATCGCCAGATTTTTCGTCAGCAGCCAGTGATCCTGAGCGAAGGTTGAAAATTCAAAATCGTTGCGGCGATATTCGCTGCCTCCGGCGAATTCAATTCGTTGCAGCAATTCTCCCTGCGTGTTGCGAATGTTGACCGGACGAGCCTGGTAAAGGCCGTCAATGTGCGTTCGCGTGAAGCCCGCGCCGAATTTCAGGTTGTGCGTTCCCCAGTTGCGAATGGGTTTGAGCGAGAGCGTTTCCAGAAGTTCGTATCTGGACGAATGGCGATCCTGCGAATTGAAATAGTTGCCGGAATTGCCTGTCGGCGTCAGCGTCATTTCCTGCAAGCCCTGCGCCCAAACATCAATGCCTGCTTTTTTGATGGCGATGGCGCTTTCCAGCAGATTTTCGCCCAGCGTCCAGCGATCAGTGATCGCGCCGGTGTAATCTCGCCCGCGATAATTGGGAGTGACAGGACGACGATTGAAAAAATCCAGATTGAAAAACTTCGCCTGCTGCGGCGCGATGTGCAGCGTGCCGGTTATCGAATGCGTCGCCGATGGAATGTAATCAACCTGTGTGAATGAGTTGACCGATTCGGTGACGGTTTCGTTGACCGGGAACGGCAACGCCAGCACGCGGCGTTTGGCGATGCGGTATTCCGCGCCTTGCGAAAACCAAAGCTTGTTGGCGACGATCGGACCGTTGAAGGTGATGCGCGGCGTGAATTCGCGCAAACCGCGCAGACGCCCATTCAGATAGCGCATTTCAGGGAAAGGATCGTTCAGCTCGAAATTCCATTTGTCCGCGCCGCGACGTGTTTCGACCGAAACCACGCCTGCGGTGAATCGCCCGTATTGAGCCAGATAAGGAGTTTTGAAAACGCTGATGGTGTTGACCACATCAACCGGAACCGTCATGCCGAATTGACCTGTCGCCGGATCGGTCACGTCTGTGGAATTGACCAGCAAGGCGCTGCGGTTTTCGCTGGTTCCGGAAATTTTCAATTGCCCCTGATCGGTGCGGATGATGCCCGGAACCAGCGGCAATGTATCTGCGACGTTGGTTGCGCGGACGGCGGAATCTTTGACTTGGGCGCGCTGCAAATCCAGCGATGGCGAAGCGCCCTGTTCCAACGGCGCGTTGGCCGCCGTGCTGGCCGTCACATCAATCTTTTCGCCGATGGTGATTTTGGGAATCATCAGAAAGCGAATTTCCAGCGGCGATCCCGCCGTCACCGCAATATTCAATTGAGTCAGCGTCTCGAATTCGTCTTTCGACGCCACCAACTCATAAGTTCCGGGCGCGGTGTTGGCAAATTGAGCTTCGCCTTTTTCATCCGTGACGGCGGTCGCAACAGTTTTGCCTGTACGTTTCAGTTCCAGACTGACTGCCGCAACCGCCTGGTCGGATTCGTTGCGAGTGAGCACGCGAATGTTTGCGGTTTGAGCGTTGATGTCCGAAGAAATTAGCGCCAGGAAAAATGCGATGGAAAGAATTGAAAGGATTGAAGCGAGTCGCTTCCGCAAGAGCGTATAGAGTCCAAAATGCATACCAGATAAATACTGCATAAAATCAACCATTGGCTTCCGGCACAATTCGATTGACCGGAGTTGAGAAATGATAAAGGCAAGAACCGAGGGTAGACGTTACCTCATCAAATCCGGAGCAAATTGACAAAGGGTACGGGAATTATCTTACGCGTCGGGATGCGGTGTCTCAAGCCAGCGCGCCGGTCAATGGTACGGCAGGAAGTCGGGCTGTGGATTTCAGTTGAAATTGGATTTGACGTTCAGACGTGAACCTGGCCGTGACTCAATTCGCCTTCGACTTTTTTGAATCGGAACATGACGTACGCCAGCCCGCCGTAAAACCCCAGAACGCCGATCAAGACCATCCAGCCTGGAATGTAAACGATGGCGGCGTTGTGAAGCAGTTCGCCAGTTGAATGAACGAAGCCGACCTGACCCAGCGCGGGTTGCAGAGTTGCGCTGGTGGTTTTCAGCGTCCAGGCCAGCAACAGAATCAGAAACAGCCAGCAGTAATTGCGCCTCAACCGCCGAGCCATTCCTTGTTGCAGCGAGATGTAAAAATGCGGCGAGTGCAGATCGTCGCAGAGCAGTTGCATCCAGTTCGGTTCGGGAACGTGGTCTGGAGCGAAAACCGCCGTGTAATAATTGCGTTCCATCAATCGAACTCGGCGGCGGTATACGTCGAAGAAACGATAACGGCGCGATTCGATCAGCAGCAGCAGAAAAACCAGCAGCATCGCAAACAGCAACACACCGTGATGCGAACTGGGCGAGGAAAGCGAAACCGACAGCATCGCAGCCGTCACCGTAATCGCCCAGTTGGTGGTGCGGTCAATGCGGTCGCGCCAACTGGCCATCCGCGCCATCTCGCCACGGTAATAATGCGCCAGCGTGTTGATGTATTCAGCCGATGTCGAAGGAGGCGGCAGCGTATGCGGAACTTTCTCTGCTTCAGCCGCCAGGAGAATGCTTTTTTCTGCAACCATGACCGGACTCGCTTTCTGTTGGGCAACCGCGCGTTGATCTGTGAGGTGAACAAGCAACCTGAGTTGGCTAATTTCAGCACTCCACAGATAAACCGTCAATGTCCAGTCAAGCGAATCTTTTCAGATGGATTGCAAGGAGATTCATAGAGCGGTCATTACCCTCCGTGTCATTCACTTTATCTTACGCCGTTCTTTTGCTTCTCGTAGAAATTTTTCCGCATCGGGCAGAAACGATCCGCCCAGCGTCCGGCAACGCGCGAAATCGTCTTCGGCTTCCGCCAACTTGTCTAACGCCAGCCAGGTGACGCTGCGGCTGCAAAACGCATCGGTCAATCGCGGGTTAAGCTTCAGCGCCTCATTGAAATCCGCAATTGCCCGCTCGAAATCGTTTTTCGCGAACCAGGCGACTCCCCGCTGTGCCCAGGCTTCAGGCAGTTTTGGGTTAAGCGCGAGCGAGTGGTGCAAATCCATCAATGCATGTTCCGGCTCGCCTTTCGCCAACCATACCCCTGCACGGTTGCTGTAAAATTCCGCTTGTTGTGGATTGAGCGCGATGGCGCGGTCGAAGTCAGCCAGCGCGCCGGTCAGATCACCTTTTCTTTCTCGTGTCGTCCCGCGATTATTCCAGGCATCGGCATAATTCGCGTTCAACTTCAGAGCCTGAGTGCAGTCAGCAATTGCCGCTTCTAATTCTCCCTGGCGATAACGCATATTGCATCGGTTGGTCCAGTGGGTGGCATTGCGCCGATCAAGCTTGATGGCTTGATCAAGATCGGCAATCGAACCCGCCAGGTCGCCATTGTCTCCGCGTGCCCAGCCGCGATTGGTCCAGGCGTTCGCGTCGCGTGGGTTGATTTCGATAGCTTTGCTAAAATCTTTGATCGCCGCGTCGTATTGTCCCTGCTCAAAAAGAATCGCGCCGCGATTTGTGTAGGCGTCACTTAACCGAGGATTCAACTCAATGGCTCTTCCATAATCGCTGAACGCCCCTTCAACATCGCCTTTTTGTCGCCGAGCAACACCACGGTTGTAATAGGCCATGGCCATACCGGGATCAAAGGCAATGGCCAACTCATAATCGGAGATGGCGCGCTCCAACTCGCCTTTCGCCAGCCATTGATTGCCGCGATCAACGTAAGAGGCCGCCGAAGCCGTGCGCGATTGCTGACCCTGAGCAATTGCCGCCGCCATCAGGACGCCGAGTAAGAAAATTGAATTGAGCAGGATTTTAGGGCTGAGCATCGTCTCTCCTTTCGTAACTGCCGGATTGCTTTTGAATAGGCACTACCGGGATTTATGTGGGTAAGATTTCGCGGCTTCGCCGCCCGATGTGTGGTATGGCTGTGCCATAC
>CAYRQB010000092.1:0-19116 GCA_964426025.1 uncultured Heliomicrobium sp. | reverse complement strand
CGGATTCGCTTTCTGGCCAGTTCGCTCCCTCTTCGATCCAACGCTGAAGAAGTTCGATTTGACCTGGCTCTAGCGCTTCTACGCCAAGCGGCATTCGCTTTTCGCCGCCTTCGCCGCGAACGCGATGAAGCAAACGACTCTGGCGGCTGTTGCCGGGAATGATGACCGCGCCGGAAATGCCGCCTTTCATCGCCGAAGTTTTATTGTCGAGCCGTAGTTGGCCTTTGGCAGTTTCGCCGTGACAGGATTGGCAGTGCGCGCGAAAGATCGGCTGAATGTCGCGCACGAAATCTACTTTGGCGGTTTGCGCCGATGAATGACGTAAAGCGAGCGAACCACTAATAGCGACTAAAATAATGAGGAGCTTCATCCAAACTCGAACCGTCATAAACGCTTATCCTATTTTTGCCTTTTGATTTCACTGAGCCGTGTATCCGCCGTCCACCATCAAATGAGTTCCGGTGATAAACGAAGCTTCGTCGGAAGCCAGAAATAAAATCGGCAAGGCGACTTCGCGCGGAACGCCGGGACGGTTCAGCAAATGCTTTGCGCCTTCGATGGTTTTGAACTCTTCCATCGTGATGCCAGCTTGTGCGCAATGCTTTTCCGAAGCTTGAGTGATGATCGTTCCCGGACAAACTGCGTTTACGCGAATGCCGAATTCGGCCAAATCCATCGCCATGTTTTTCGTCATCTGAATGATCGCCGCTTTGGTCGCGCTGTAACTGACAAAATGCGGTTGAGCGATGAAGCTGGACATCGAACCCAGATTGACTATCGCTCCGCCTCCGGTCGCCTTCATCGCTTCGCTGGCAAAGCGGCTGACCAGCGCCGTTCCGATGACGTTGACGCCCAGACTTCGTTGCCAGTCTTCAACTGTCGCTTCCAGACCTTTCAGCACAAACGCCGCAGCGTTATTGACCAGCACATCCACTCGGCCAAACGCGCGCAAAGCTTCGTCGGTCAATTTTTGCGCGTCGGATTCTTTGGAAATGTCCGCGCGAACGAAAATCGCTTCGCCGCCATTGGCTTTGATTTCGGCGACGGTGGCTTCGCCACCGGCTTCGTCAATGTCGCCGATGATGACTTTCGCGCCTTCTTCGGCAAACAAAACGGCGGTGGCCTGGCCAATGCCAGCGCCTCCGCCGGTGATGATCGCAACTTTGTCTTTGAGACGATTGCTCATTCGAAATCTCTTTTCCTGGTTTGAATGTATTTCAGATCGGCAAACAGAGCTTCGGAATTGCCCGCCACCCACAAACCTATTTTGCCGTTCGGCTGACTTTCTGATTGATTCGATTCGCTCGCCGGAATCTTCAAGCAAGGCATGTTGTCGCCGTTGATGAAAACGGCGGTGAAGTTCGGATCAATTACTATGCGAATCGAAATCCATTCTTCCAACAGATGAGAGGGCAATTCCAACTCGGCGCGTTTTTCGTTTGCGCCGACGATCAACTTCAACTGCGACTGTCCGAACGCGTCAGTTGTCCGAATCTCAAACGCGATCAGCCGATAACTCTTCTCGCTTTTGGCTGCGAAGACAAGGCCGACTGTTTGATTGATCGCGGCTACGCTCAAGTCAATTTTGCAGAAGGAAAGCTCCAGCTCTTCGTAAAGCGCCAAGCCATCGCCTTCGCGCGAATCGAATCGGACGGCCTCTTTGCCTTTGTAATGCAGGCCGGACGCCGAACGATTCAGCAGCTTCCAGCCTTCGCCCGTTGCGATCTTCCACAAATCAATTTTACGCGGAATGGTTCCCGGATCGCTGATGCCAACACCCAGATAAAGCAACCTGGCCGCGTCAGCGAATAACTTCTTGAATCCAGCCATTCGCCCTCTCAATAAGTCGCGCGTCCGCCGGTCATATCGAAAGTGAAGCCGGTGGTGAAGCTGGTTTCGGGCGAGACGATGAAGGCCGCCAGATGGGCGATTTCTTCCAATTCGCCGCAACGCTTCATCGGAATCTTGTCGGTCATGTATTGAACCTGCTGGACTGGCAACGCGGCGACCATCGGAGTGCGAATCACCGCCGGAGCCAACGCATTCACCGTGATTCCGGTTTCGGCGTATTCCTTGCCTTGAACTTTGGCCATTCCGATGACCGCGGCTTTCGATGATGAATAAGCCAGCATTCCGGCGTTGCCCTCTTTGCCAGACACCGAAGCGATGTGAAGGATGCGGCCATAATTGTTTTTCAACATCCACGGCAACACAGCGCGCGCGGTCAGAAACGAACCGACGACGTTGACTTCAAACACGAAGCGAAAATCGGCCAGATCAACTTCATGAGTTTTGATGTTGGTTTTGCCAGTGACGCCCGCGCTGTTGACCAGAATGTCTATCCGACCGAACTTATTGCCGATTTGGTCAACGACGTTCTTGACCTCAGCCTCGTCCGTGACGTTGACGCCGAGAGCCACAGTGTTTTCGCCGACTTCTTTGGCGGCAGATGCGGCAGCTTCAGCGTTCATATCCAACAACGCAACCGTTGCGCCTTCGCCGTGAAGTTTCTTGGCAATGGCCAAACCGATGCCGGAAGCTCCGCCCGTAATAACTGCTACTTGTCCTGAAAATGAACTGCTCATTACTGAATGAATGCTCCTTACTGAAAATGTAGGGCAACCTGCCGAGGTTGCCCAGATTGCTTCAAAGACGTCTTTCGAGAACGGCGGACAACCTCGGCAGGTTGTCCTACGATTTACGCCGCAATGGCGTGATGCGGATCAATGACGAACTTCTTGGCCGCGCCTTTATCGAAGTCTTTGTAACCTTTGGGCGCGTCGTCCAACGTGATGACTTGCACGTTGACGGCTTTGGCCACGTTGATCTTTCCGTACAGAATCGCCTGCATCAACTGGCGATGGTATTTCATCACGGGACATTGGCCTGTCATAAAGTGATGCGATTTCGCCCAGCCCAATCCGATGCGAATGCCGAGCTTGCCGATCTTGGCGTCGTCGTCAATTCCGCCCGGATCGCCGGTCACGTACAAACCCGGAATGCCTATGCCGCCGCCTGCGCGAGTGACTTCCATCAGCGAATTCAAAACCGTCGCCGGAGCTTCTGTTGCGGCACTTGCTCCGTGTCCGCGAGCTTCAAAACCCACACAATCAACCGCGCAATCCACTTCAGGAACGCCGATGATCTGTTCAATCTGTTCAGCTACCGTCGCGTTTTTGTTCGACACGTCAACGGTTTCGCAGCCGAACTTGCGAGCCTGTTTCAATCGTTCGGGAATCAAATCGCCGACAATCACACAGGCCGCGCCCAGCAATTGCGCCGAAGCCGCGCAAGCCAATCCGACCGGCCCGCCTCCGGCAACATAAACAATCGAACCGGGGCCGACTCCGGCGGTGACTGCGCCGTGATAACCCGTGGGCAAAATGTCAGACAGGCAAGTCAGGTCTTTGATCTTCGCCATCGCCTGATCTTTGTCCGGAAACTTCAACAGATTGAAATCGGCGTAAGGAACCATGACATATTCAGCTTGTCCGCCGATCCATCCGCCCATATCAACATAACCGTAAGCCGCTCCGGGACGAGCCGGATTGACGTTCAAGCAAACGCCTGTCAGCCCGGCTTTGCAATTTCGGCAACGTCCGCAAGCGATGTTGAACGGAACCGAAACCAGATCGCCGACTTTGATGAACTCCACGTCGCGTCCGGCTTCGATCACTTCGCCGGTAATTTCGTGGCCGAGAATCAATCCTTCGGGCGCAGTCGTTCGTCCGCGAACCATGTGTTGATCGCTGCCGCAAATATTGGTCGAAACGACTTTCAGGATGACGCCGTGATTGCATTTTCGCTTGCCGAGCGCCAGCTTCGGAAAATCAATGCTTTGTATCTCTACAACTCCGGGTTTGATGTAGGCCACACCACGATTGCTCGCCATAGCTGCTGTCCTCCTCAGATGGAAATACGGCTTGGTTGATGTTGTGACTGACCAAATGCCAGCCGATGTTTTGAAATATTTCGGATTGAATTTTGGACGCGCGAACTATAACGACCAAAACCCGGACTGACAAGATGATGCGTTGGCTAAACCAACTTGAACCGGAAGTAAGACCCGTGCTACGGTTCGTCGCGTCATTCGCAGGCAGTAAACATCCATCAATTAAAACCATCATTCGCGGAGGCAAAGTGCAAACGAAGCAGGCATCCAGCAGGAAAATCTACGATGCGATTGTCATCGGCTCAGGAGCGTCGGGCGGCATGGCCGCAAAAGAATTGACCGCGCGAGGATTCGAGGTTCTGATGCTCGAAGCCGGACCGCCGATAGATTCAAAACGCGAATTCGCCATGAACAAGTTCGGTTACGAATCAATGTATCGAGGGTTCGGGCCTCCGGGTTGGAAAGCCAACGAACAATGGCAGCAGGACACAGCCGGAGAATTCAGCCGTCACTTTTACATCAAAGACACTGAACATCCTTTCACCACCGATCCGGGCAAACCTTTTCTGTGGGTTCGCGCGCGGATACTCGGCGGCAAAACGCTGCATTGGGGGCGGCTGTCGTGGCGGTTGTCCGATCTTGATTTCAAAGCCGCTTCGCGCGACGGTTTCGACGTTGACTGGCCGATCAGTTATGACGAGATCGCACCCTATTACGACAAAGCCGAAGAATGGGTTGGAGTGGCCGGTAATAAAGACGGTTTGTGGTGGCAACCTGACGGCAATTTCCTGCCGCCGATTCCGCTGACCTGCGGCGAACAAAAACTTAAAACCGCGACGGAAAAACTCGGCTGGAAATTGATTCAACCGCGCCTGGCTATGCTGACCGCCGTCAAACCTCATCATCGAAAATACGGACGAGCGCAATGCCATTACTGCGGCAGTTGCGGTCACGGCTGCACAGTCGGAGCGATGTTCAATTCGATCTCTTCGACTTTGCCTGCGGCGAGCGAAACCGGGCGGCTGACGCTGAGAACCAATTCCATCGTTCGTCACATCATCACAGAATCCAACACCGGCAAAGCAAAAGGCGTTGCGGTTGTGGACAGGCAGACACATCAGGAACTGGAATTTTCAGGCAAAGTGATCATCGTCGCCGGTTCGACTCTGGAATCAACGCGGTTGCTGCTGAATTCAAAATCGCGGCAGCATCCGAACGGATTGGGCAATTCGTCGGGCGTGTTGGGGCATTATCTGGTTGATCATTTTGGCGGAACCGGAGCCAGCGGCTTGATGCCTATGCTGGCCGGACGCGATCCGGTCAATGAAGACGGAAAATCTTCAGGCATTTTCGTTCCGCGCTTTCGCAATCTGGACGCAAAATCCAAACAATCTAAATTCCTGCGGGGTTATGGCTTCGAAGGCGGCTCGGCCATTGGCGCTTTTCCGGGAATCGCTCGCAGGCTGGAAGGATTCGGCAGCGATTTCAAAAAACAGGTTCGGCGTTGGTACACGGCTCCGGTCGGATTGACCACTCGCGCGGCGATGCTGTCGCGGTTTGAAAACTTCGTCGAAATTGATCCCGACGGAGTGGTTGACGCCTGGGGAATTCCAGTGTTGAAGATTCATATCAAACATTCCGACAACGAACGCGAGATGGGCAAAGACGCAGCGGCCAGCGCCGCCGAAATTTTGAAGGCCGCCGGAGCCGAAGAAATTTCGGTCAGCGAAAACCTGACCGTGCCCGGCAGAATCATTCACGAACTCGGCACTGCTCGAATGGGCAACGACCCGAAAATTTCAGTGCTAAACAAGTTCAATCAGACGCACGATGTCAAAAATGTTTTCGTCACAGACGGCGCGGCGTTTGTCGGTTCGGCCAACCAAAACCCGACGCTGACCATCCTGGCTCTGACAATTCGCGCTTGCGATTATCTGACAGAGGAAATGAAACGCGGCAATATCTGAAAGGAATCCGTAGATGTTCACACAAACAGGAAAAACTTCTTCGAAAACAAACGCCGCGACGCGCAAACTTCATTCGATTCACGGCTTGCTGATCGGGCGAGAATTCACCGGCGAAATTGAAGCAGGCAAGGCGAAACATAAATACTCATTCGCGCCGAAGTCCGTAGCGATGGTCAATGGCCGTATCGAACTGAATGGGCAATTCACAGTCAACTCCGCAGGCCGAGCGCGAAAAGTCGAAAATGTAAAAGCGAAGCTTCTTTCGACTCAGGGCAGTTTGACCGCCGCGCCTGCTCCCCCGCCCGGTGCGACCGCAAGTATGCTTGGCAAACGTCCAACTGATGGTTTGCCCGAAACGGACGCAACCGACCACAGAGGCATCGTCGGAGTCATTTATTTCAAATTGTCGCGTATTGATGGGCGAGAATTGGGAGTAACCGCCGATATGAGCGAAGTGCAACTCAACTGCAGATTGAATCCGGGCGATAACGTTGCCAGAGACTTGCAGTTCTGGTTTTCGGTCGCCGTCAGAGCGGTTCACGGCGAATCACCCGATAAAGATTTGGCGACGAAGTCCCTGACTGAAATCAATCGCATCCTGAAAGCTTGAGACCGACGTTTGACGATGAGTTGGCGGAACAGGAATTTCACTTCCCCCAACTCATCGCTGATCTTTTCCCCATCAACTCAAAAGTCGAACTATCCCATCCCCTTGATCGTTTGATCGAAAGACAATCACCCCCAAAGTTTCGCAATTGCTGAAGTTTTAAGTTCCTCCTTCGCAAGAACATCTGTTTCGGACGTTCTTAACTTGTCGTCCGAGGGCTATCTTGATTTTGACCGGTTCGAAGATTAGTATTCGAGAAGAGGTGAGGCTGCTAATGAAAATTTGTCCGAAATGTCAGCAACAATATCCAAATGGGTTTCAGTATTGTCCGAACGACACTGAACACCTGATCACAAATGAAGAACACATTCGGCGCACAGCGCCGCTGACTTCATCGCCAATTGCCAAGTCTGTTGAAAGCGCTGAAGTCGTGCCGATCACCCCCTCATCAAAGGAAATCACAACTCCGATTGCCGAGACGAAAGCTCCGGCAAGAGTGACCGAAGTCTTAGGCCAGGAGAAATCTTCTCCAGCATCATTGCGTCAACCGGAAGCTCGACAAACAGAAATGAGCCGCCAACCGCAGGCTCCTCCGCAAGAAGTTGCGAGAGAAATTCCCAAAGAAGCGCCGAGGCAAACTCCCCAACAAATCAACGGAACGGTCAACGCCGCTCAACCGCAACAGGCCGCATTCGCCAAATCAAACGATGCGTCGCAGAGCCTGAGTTTTTCAATTCCCGATCAGGGCAGCCTGTTTGCCAATCTGCTGACAAACCTGAAAAACATCGGCGAGATTTTCAAAAAGGGCGATTACAAAGTCGGGGATGATAACAGATTCCTGCTTCAGGAAGAGCCGCTGACAACACGCGTCAGTCGCGAAATCAGCGCGGCCTGGACTGAATTTCGTCGCAATCCTCGTCAATTCGTAGTTGATTTCGTCCGCGGCGAAGGCAGCAACCGTTATCGCCGAAACGCGATTCTGGCCGGTTCGGAAATGGCTCTGGTCGGTTACGTCACGATCTACTTTATTTCGCAGATCATCACTTCAATCAAAAAGCCTAACGGTTTGATGATCAATGCCTTCTTCGTCGGCTTCGCGACTTACCTGACTGCTTGTTACGCCGCGCGCGGATTCCTGCTTTACAAACTGGTCAACCGGGCGACTGCAAAACTGGCGGCGCCAAAAGTAATTCTGGAAGTTTTCAACTGGACACCGTTGGCAGCAATTCTGTTGCTGGCTGTGTTTCTTTCCAATTACAACTTCTACTGCAAAATCTTCCCCGGACGCTGTGTTCAAACGGAAGAGCAAAAGAAAGAAGAGTTCTTTGATGTCACAATGATTGACAATACCAAGATTGACATCAAAGTTGCGGAATCGGCAAAGGCTAAAGAGAAAACTTTGGGCGGCAGCAAGAACAAGCCGAAACCGGCATCCGGCGGCGGCGGCGGCGGACGAAATGAACCGACTCCGCCAAGCAAAGGCGTTCCGCCACAAATGGCCTTGACGCCGCAAATCATTCCGCCGAATCCCGAACCTCCAAAGATTCAGAATCCGTCGTTGATCGTCCCGGCTACCATGTACGGCGATCCGAAAGTGATTCCTCCGATGAAAGGACAGATCGGCGATCCGACAGGCATTCCTGCTCCGCCATCGGCTGGCCCAGGTTCAGGTGACGGAATCGGTCGCGGCAGAGGACAAGGTGTTGGCAGCGGTGATGGCGGCGGTTTAGGTCCGGGTCGAGGCGGCAACACCGGCGGTGGCGACATCGGGCTTGGCGGTGGCCGCAGCATCGAACCGATGACCGCCAGCTTGAGGCCGACTATCCTTTACCGCGAGCGCGCCAGATACACCGAAGAAGCCCGCGCCAACAAGATTCAAGGCACGGTTGTTTTGAGCGTGGTTTACACCGCCGACGGACGCATCTCCGACATTCGCGTCGTTCGCGGTTTGCCGGATGGGTTGAGCGAAAGCGCCATCGAAGCAGCCAAAAGAATTCGCTTCAGACCGGCGGTGAAAAACGGCCAACCGGTCAGCGTGCGCGGCAACATCGAATTCAACTTCACGCTTTACTAACCATTTGATCGGATGGTTTCAGTGAAACTAAAAGGTTGGCGGATGTCACAACAGACATCCGCCAGCCTTTTGACTTTGCTCAACCGAATTTTGAAGCCAATCGGTTTGAACCATTCAATTCCATAGTCAAATTCGACCTTTTTCCGTAAAGTGTCGGTCTATGATTCAAGATCAGGCTGCTCTACCACCCACGCGCGCGCGATACAAACTTCTCTCTCTGATATTCCTTTTGGCGGTCATCACATATCTGGACAGGCTTTGCATTTCGGCAGCCATGCCCAGACTTGCAATTGAGTTCAACCTTTCACCGACAGAGAAAGGTTATATTTTCAGCGCATTCACTCTCGCCTATGCAGTCTTTGAAATTCCCAGCGGATGGCTGGGAGATCGTTTCGGCGCGCGATTGACTCTGAGCCGAATTGTACTGTGGTGGTCTGCTTTCACCATGCTGACCGGCGCAACCGTAGGCTTTTGGTCACTGGCAATCGTCAGATTTTTATTTGGCGCGGGCGAAGCCGGAGCTTTTCCGAATATCGCGCGCGCTGTTTCCAGATGGTTTCCCGTGTCGGAACAGGGACGCGCGATGAGCGTTTCCTTCGTCGGGCTGGCAATCGGTTCGTCATTGACTGCGCCGATTGTTCTGACGCTGCTTGAGCATCAAAACTGGCGATGGACTTTCATAGAGTTCGGTTTGATCGGCGCTCTGTGGTGTGTGGCATGGCATCGCTGGTTTCGAGACAATCCGGATGATCACAATGAAGTCAACGCATCTGAACTGAGTTTGATTCGCGCCGATAAAGCTGAAAGCGATTCATCACATTCTCATCGAATTCCCTGGCTGACGATTTTCAAAAGCAAAAATATGCTCTTGATCGGGTTGATGTATTTCTCCTTCGGTTACGGATTATATTTTTACATCACCTGGTTGCCGACTTACCTGATCGAAGCTCGTGGCTTTTCAATCAGCTCCACCAAATGGCTGGCTTCGTTGCCGTGGATTGTCAGCGCGCTTGCCTTCGCCTGCGGAGGCTGGTTGACAGACCGGCTGGCTCGCAATGGCAATCTGAAGCTTGCTCGATCAGGAATCGGCGTTGTCGGTTATCTGGCCAGCGCAATCGTGCTGGCCGCTGTCGCAGTAGTCCGAAACAATCTGGTAGCGGCTTTGCTTCTGGCCCTGGCGTTGGCTTGTCAGACTTTGACAATCAGCGCGGCCTGGGCGGTTTGCCTGGATGTCGGTCGCCGCAATGCCGGAATAGTCACAGGTTTTATGAACACGATCGGCAATCTGGGCGGAGCGCTGGCTCCGGTCGTTGTCGGTTACGCCGTCAAGGAATTTCAATCCTGGTCGCTGCCCTTTTATGTGATGGCCATCGTGTTCGTATTTGGCGCGGCGATGTGGCTGTTGATTGATCCGCGCCAGCCTGTGATTACAGAAACGACCGTTTCACATCTTCAGGATTTGAAGGCGTAGGCGAGTTCTCTCTCAAAAATAATTTTCTCAGCTTTCAAGTTTTCGTCGCAAATTTCCGCTTAACAAATTGAGTGAAGAAATTCTGTAACTGCTCTGCCTGGTCAGTAACGCATTTCACGCGCTTGGCTAAATATGAAGCCCCCTTACCTGTCGCGGCACTGATTAGATGCGTCAACTCAGAGAGTTTGAGCAGTTAAGCTTATGCGTAAGTTCACAGCCAACCTAAGGAGAAGACTCAATGAAATCTCAGTCAGAACTCAAATCGAAGGTGATCGCTTTTGTGCCCCGCAACCGCCGCGCGCAGCGGTTGGCAGTCATCATGCTGCTGGCCGTTTCGCTCGGCGCGGGATTTACTTTCTCACCGCTGTCTCGTTTGATGTGGGGAAGCGCATCAGCACAGCAGGACGAAAAGCCGCAGATCACTCGCGAAGCGATGCGTCAGATCGAGGCGTTGATCAAAGAAAAGGAATCGCGAACGCCAGATCAGCAGAAGATTGATTCGCAATTGCTATACAAGCTTCGGCAGAAACGCGGACAGTCAGCGGCTCCGGGCGTCAGATCATTGATTGTGGGCGTCGAAGAAGACGCCGACGGAAAAGTGCTGCTGGACATTCGCGCAAAAGTTACGCGAGAAGTCGTCGAGACGATAAAACTTTATGGCGGCGAGATCGTCAGTTCGCACAGGCAATTCGATGCGATCCGCGCCAAACTGCCGCTGGATGCAGTGGAAACAATTGCCAGTTTGAGCGAAGTCATCTTCATTCGTCCGGCTGAAGAAGCCATGACCGGCGGAAATTCTGCCAAACAGCCTGCGGCCAAGGGCGAAGCCAAAACGATTGCGCCAAGATTGTCGCGAGCCGAACGACAGGCCAGAGTTCGCGAACAACTGACCAAACTTCTTCCACTCATTGCTCAGCGAAAAAATAATCCTGCCAATTCAAATTCAGCCACAAGAAATTACTTCCCTGCTTTTACCGGTTCGCTCAATTCCGAAGGCGACGTCGCTCATCGCGCCGACCAGGTTCGCGCGCTGGGAATCAACGGCAACGGAATCAGAATCGGCGTGATGTCCGACAGCGTTCGCTTTCTGGCTCAATCGCAGATGACAGGCGATCTGCCAGCCGTCACAGTCCTGGCCGGTCAAAGCGGCGTGATGGCTGATAATTCCGACACCGGCGAAGGCACGGCAATGCTGGAAATTGTCAACGATCTGGCGCCGGGCGCTCAACTTTTCTACGCCACGGCTTTCGGCGGACAGGCGAACATGGCCGCGAACATTTTGGCTTTGGCGGGCGCGCCGAATAATTGTGACATCATCGTTGACGACGTCAGTTATTTCAGCGAAGGCGTATTTCAGGACGACACAATCGCTCAAGCCGTCAACACAGTGGCAGCCGCCGGAGTCATTTATTTTTCCTCGGCTGGCAATTCGGGCAATTTGAACGACGGAACCTCCGGCGTGTGGGAAGGCGATTTCAACGACGGCGGAACGCTGGCGACTGTCCCAGGCGGGCGCGTTCACGATTTCGGCGGCGGAGTCATTGCCAACACCATCAACGCCACCGGCGGCGGAACGCGACCGATAGTTTTGAAATGGTCTGATCCGCTCAACGGATCGAACAACGATTACGATCTGTTCATCCTCAATGCTGCGCTGACGGCAGTGATTGCGTCTTCAACCAATTCGCAAACCGGCAGCCAGGACCCGCTGGAATCAATACCCAACAACAATATGACGCCTGTCTTTGCAGCCGGAAATCGCATAGTTATTTTGCGTCGAACCGGTTCGGCCACTCGCGCTTTGCATTTGAATACGAATCGCGGGCGATTGGCGATTGGAACCGCAGGTCAAACTTATGGACACAACGCGGCAGGTTCTGCTTTCGGCGTAGCTCAGGTTGACGTGCGAATCACCGGCGGCGGAGTTTTCACCGGAGGCGCTGCGAACCCCGTCAGAACCACAAGCTCAGACGGCCCGCGCCGGATTTTCTACACTCCGGCTGGAGCGGCCATCACACCCGGCAACGTTTTGTTCGGAACCGGCGGCGGACAATTGTTACAGAAACCCGACATCGCAGCGGCGGCTTGCGGAGTGACGACGGTTCCGGGTTTCAATCCGTTCTGCGGAACATCGGCTGCTGCGCCGCACGCGGCTGCAATCGCGGCATTGCTGCTGGATTTCGACAACACGCTGACTCCGGCACAGGTTCGCACTGCGCTGACTTCAACGGCGCTGGACATTGAAGCCGCAGGCGTTGATCGCGACTCAGGCGCAGGCATTGTGATGGCGCTGCAATCATTGAGCGCTGTGTCATCGGCTGATTTGGCAATCACGAAATCCGATTCGCCCGATCCGGTAGTTGCCGGAACCAATCTGACCTACACGATCAACATCAGCAACAGCGGCGCCGGGCCATCCACTTTCGTTCAATGGCAGGATTCTTTGCCAGCCGGAACTCGCTTTCAATCCTTGTCCTCGCCATCAAGCTGGAATTGCACAACACCTTCAGTCGGTTCGGGCGGTTCCATCACCTGCACCAAAGATTCAATGGCGGTCAGCGAATCGGCCAGCTTCACGCTTGTCGTGCGGGTTGACGCGGCTGTCGCCGACGGCACAATTCTGAGCAACACTGCGACGGTTTCAGCATCCTCCGGCGATCCGAACGGAGCGAACAATTCGGCAACAGCGACGACGACGGTCATCGCTCAGGCAGATCTGGAAGTGCTGGCCAAAGTTGACGTGCCCGATCCCGTTGTGACGAACAATCCGTTGACGTACACGATCACGCTTCGCAACAACGGCCCCAGCGTGGCGGCAAATGTAACGCTGAGTGATCCGTTGCCGATTGGAGCTTTGTTCAACAATTGTCTGGCGACTGGCGGAGGCATTTGCGGAGGCGCTGGGCAAAATCGCAATGTGACTTTCGCTTCGCTGGCAGTTGGAGCGACAGCGACGGTGACATTTGAAACCACGGCAAATTGCATACTGGCCGACGGTGCAATCATCAACAACACGGCGACGATCAGCGCAGTGACGACCGATCCAAATCCGGCGAACAATTCTGCTTCGGCGATGACCATTGCGCAGAACCCTCCGCCGGTTATCACTTGCCCGCCGGATCAGGACGCGATTGCGCCTACTCCAGGCAGCACATCCGCCATCGTCAACTTCCCCGCCCCGGTAGTGGTTGATAATTGCCCCGGAGCAACCGTCGTTTGCGTTCCAGCCTCAGGCTCGGCTTTTCCGTTGGGGACGACAACCGTCACCTGCACCGCGACGGATTCCGGTGGAGCCACGGCTTCTTGCAACTTCAATGTCACTGTTTGGGATGCGGCGATTCAAGACGACAATCTTGGAGATTACCTGCTCTTCAATACTTTCACAGGCGATTACAAGTTCGTCCATTGCGGAGTGGATACATTCACGATGGTTGGACGCGGAGAGATTTCGCGTGTCGGTTGTATTGTCACTTTGCACGACGACACACGCGTCAACGCTTCATATGACCGTTGCAATATCGCGCCGAAGAACACAGGCGGCGCAAACATCAAACGAATGCAACCGGACACGACATTCGTGCTGAAAGACAGGAACATCCTCAACAATTCTCCGACCTGTCCCTGAATCGGTTCGGCAGAATAGTTGATCAGGTTTGCGAAGGCTGTGCGATAGAAAAATGCGGCTCGGCAAAACGGGGGCTGGTGTCGCACGGGGGCTATGCACGGTCTTCGCAATCATTTACCTCGATCCCCCTGAACTAAAGGCGCTCGGCTGAAAACCGAGCGCCCTTTTTTTTGATGCCGAAACGTTGATTACCTGGCCGCTCTCGTCAGGAATTCTTCGAGGTTTTTTTGGCCATTTTTTTCGTGACTTTGGCAGTCGCCTTCCTGGTCATTTTCTTTACTGCCTTCTTCACGACTTTCTTTACGGGTTTCCTTGAAGACGGTTTGGCTGCCTTTGCCGCTTTCTTCTTTGTCCTGGGTTTCAAAACCACTTTTGAAACAGACTTTTTAGCCAATCCAGAAGCGAGGTTTTTTTTTGGACAGACTCTTCAGAAACGGCTGCTTCAGAAGCGTCGTCAATCCTGCCAATGACTTCGTCTATGTCTTCCTGTCCTCTGGTTAAAACATTGGGTTCGATCTCGTCATCGTCTGCGGAAGAAATTCCTGCAGGAGCGACGGCTGAAGCCATGAAGCCTCCGAAAGATGCGGCAATGCCAAGCGCATTCTTGGCTTTTTCGTAATACTTCTGGCGGTCGGCCAATCCGTTCAATCCGCCGTTGATCCTTCTGGTGATGGTGACGAAATCGGAAGCATCCGCCAGCTCATTCAATCCATTGGTCTTCCAATACATACAGGCAACTTGAAGTCCGACTTGCGGAGTCGCGGCCAGATCAGGATTGCCTTCCAGATCGAAATTGAGCAGGCCGCCATACTTTCTGTAATTGGCTCGACCGGTAATTTGAATCGGGCCACGACCTTTGTATCGCTTGCCGTCTCCGGGCTGGGTGTTGCCGAGCCTTCTGGCTAAATCGCTTGGCGGTTCATATCTTTTCTGAGCAGCAGTCGGCCCCCAAATCTCTTCCCAGAATTTCAACTCGCCGGATTCATGCGCAATTTGAGCCAGAAACGCCGCCTCGCGAAGCGGGGTATTGATTTCGTAAATCGGCGGGATTGCATTCAAAAACGGTAAATACATTTGCCGCTTTGCCTGTGGCAAAGTCGGCATTATCTGTTGCAACTGGCTTTCGGTGATCATCGTTGACAATCCTCCTGTACCTTTTGAACTGACGTTTGGCTGATTTCGCCCGAACCACATAACGGGCGAATGATTGAGAGGGTTTCGATCCGGAATTGGAATACAGTTTGGAAAGACATCATAAAGCAATAACGGGCGTCTTTTACGACGCCCGTTATTGCTTGCTATGAATGAGCCGTGATGGACTCGAACCATCGACCCACTGGTTAAAAGCCAGTTGCTCTACCGACTGAGCTAACGGCCCGAACGTGTAAATACCTTGATACTTGAACGATTCAACTTTTCAAACGAACCGAGATGATACCCATCGAATCGCGCATCGTCAACCACCTGAACAGTCAAAATTTGATGTCAAAGTGTTGTCTGCTTCAAATATCGAACTGTCCGATCAATTCATTCCACTTATTCTGCGACTTGAGAATCAATTCGATGACTTCCCGGACAGCGCCGCGACCTCCTCCCGCGAGGGTTGTGAAATCGGCGCAGTTTCTTATGTCCTCGACGGCGTCCGCCACAGCGAAAGATAAACCGGCTCGCCGCATCGGAGCCAAATCAGGCAGATCGTCTCCGATGTAGGCGACCTGTCCGTCGCTCAAACTTTCAGCCATTTTGATCCGTTCGTAAATCGGCAACTTGTCGGCCACGCCCTGATACAGGTGATTAACCTTCATCTCTTTCGCGCGAGCGGCAAGCGCTACAGACTCTCGGCCACTGATAATTCCTAACTTCAGCCCGGCCTGACTCGCTAATCGTATTCCCTGTCCGTCGTGAATATGAAAAACTTTCGCGGATTCTATTGCCTGCTCGCCGTCGGCTGCATAATGAAGGCTGCCGTCGGTCAATACGCCGTCGCAATCGGCAATCAACAATCGAATGTGCCGAGCGCGTTCAATCACCTCATCGTATGGCAATTTCATAGGCGATAGTTACGATCCTGGAAACCCAAGCTGCGGAAAATCATTTAACATCGAAAACCGGAACCTCGCTCAGCAACATTCCGCCACCTGCGCGGCTGATGACGTAAACCGCGCGGCCCGCGTAATCCTTACCTTCAATCTTGATCTTCAAAGTGACATCAACAGCAGTACGATTTGCGTCCCAATCTTCAGTTCTCAAAGCCTCAGTCACCCAAATTGACGGTTTGCGAACAACCAACGATTGAGCGAAACGGCGAAGATTGCCCATCTCGATGAATTGATTGACGGTCGTGGAAGCTCCCAGCAAGACGGCAGCATCAAACTTTTGCAGGAAGGCGCGAATGTCTTCAGGAATTTTTACGGCGTTGGCTCCGCGCTCAGCTTTCAATGCGCCGTCGCGCGCGGCGATTGTGGTTTCGGCATCGAAATCAGACATTGAAGCAAAGCGGTAAAGTTGAGCAGCCTCAGCGAATTTATTCTGCTGCAGGGCGATTTCCGCCAGACCAAGATTCGCCAGACCATATGCCTGGATTGTGACGATCGGGCTTTTTAGAACTTCGTTGAAAACGGCGGAGGCTTCATCAGTTTTTTTCTGCGCCAGCAAAGCCCGCCCCAGCAAAGCCTGCAAGGTCGGAGCATTCGGCGTGACCTTCAATCCTTCACGAGCTTTGGCTTCAGCCGTGGCAAAATCATTTTTGCTGAAAGCCAGGTTGGCCTGGCCGAACGCTTCGGATTCCGATGGACGGCGCGGGAAAATGTCGTTGCTGTAATCGCTTTGCAAATACAGTTTGTCGGGATCGGCTTCAATCAAAGTAATATTCGTTCCAGCCGGAAAATTGACTGAGCCGTATTCGCCTGCTTTGACCGTTACGTTTCGCGTCAATTTCTCGCCTTTGTCTGTAATGGCGGAAACTTCGACAGTCACTTCGCCGGTTCCGAAGTTGGTGATCGTTGATTCAACTCCGTTGGCCGTGGTCTGCGGCTGACCGATGGCGAAATCCGGCAGGACAATCGTATCAATCCAATTGGAAAAGATTTCGTTGATCAATCGGCGATCCGTGCTGTTCGATAACAAATTGTCTTTCAGATTGGCGCAGCGGGATACGCTGCACAATGGCGACCGCCATTCATTCAGCGTCAGCACATCAACGCTTCTGCGGTTCAAACTGTCTCGCAGAGTTTTCTCGAAATTCTGTTTGCCGATTTGCTTTTCGATCAAACGCCAGATCATCGCGCCTTTGTTGTACATGCTGGAGGTGTAATTTCGATCAAGCTGGCTTAGCAAAAGCAGTGGAGCGTCGTTTCTTGCGACGATTCCGTAAGCGAGCCGATAACGAGCAAAGGCTTCAACCCGCTCATCCGATCCGTAACGCTCGCCCAGATATTGCGCCGCCAGATACACCGGCAAAGCGTCGCGCAGCATTCCGGTTCCACGTCCACGCAATAACACCTGTCCGTCAACCCAGGCGCGGGCGGCTGAACCGGCAATCAATTCCACTGTGCCCAGATCAAGCACATTCCGGCGGAACAGGTTGTCATCAACCGTCACTGCGCCGACCGAAGAAAAAGAGATTTCTCTGGCCAGAGAAAAAGTATCTGATGTCACCGTGCTGAGCTGTCTTGCCTGCGATGCGATAACGCGAAACGGAGCCAGCGAAGCAACGTTGAAATACTTTGCGTAAAAAGCTACGACACGTTCGGCTTCGGCGGCCAATTTTTGCGCCTGTTGTTTGCCGGTTTCGTTCAAGCCGCGAGGCATATAAACCTCGACCGGATAAGCGTCGCCTCCGCGTGTGAGAACTTCAAAATCGCCCACGATGACAAAGGGCTGAGCAGCCATGGATTGTTCAAAGGAATTTTCGCTCTTGCGTATGCCAGACGAAACGATCTTCTGACCGGCTGGAGCTGTCACTGTCAGCGAAAACGGCGCTGTGTCGGCTCCATGTTCGACGTATGGCGTGTGGTAAACGGGGACCCAGAAACTTTGAGGCAGCAGGTAACTGTCGCCGGTTGAAACGTGCAATGAAGTTCCACGATCAGCCGACGGTATCGAATAGACGAAATCAACATCAAATTCCCGCGCTCTGGCGATAACCGTGGTCAAATCAGTGTAGACGCGTAAAAGATTGCTGCGAACGTCCTCGCTGGTCTTGAGTTGAACGGATTCGCCGCCGACTTTCATCTCAGTGACTTTTGCTTTGGCGTTGAGATAAAACGAAAAACGGGGCTTGTCAGTGGCAAGCAATATGTTATCAGCCAAGCTTGGATCAGAAAGATTGACCAGCTTCAATTTCGCCTGCACATCAACCTTCTGCTCTTCGGGTTTGATGGCAACGTTGATTTCGTATTTTCTGATTTCGAATTCCTGAGCGAAAACCGATGAAGCGAAAAACAACAATGCTATCGAAGAGAAAAGAATCTTTTTCATCATCCCTGTATTTATCTCCTGTGCTTATCCCAATCTGAAAAATTGTTTGTCTTGACCCTATGAACGGAGATGCCAGCGAATCCTTGCCGCAAATGCTCAGCAGGTCGCCTTGACCGCAGGACGAATCAGGTCGTGAATCCTGAGCAATGTTTCAAGCAGAGATTCCAGTTTTTCCAGCGCGAATTGAGTCGTCGCATCGCTCATCGCCATCGGCGGATTGTCGTGAACTTCCATAAACAAACCGTCAATTCCGCAGGCGACTCCGGCGCGAGCCAGATGCTCGATGTATTCCGCCTGACCGTCTGTCGCATCGCCCAAACCGCCGGGCAATTGAACGCTGTGAGTCACATCGAAAACCACCGGATATCCGAAGCCGCGCATAATCGGAAACGAGCGCATATCCACAACCAGATTATTGTAGCCGAAACTCGTGCCGCGTTCGGTCAGCATGATTTGTCTGTTCCCTGCCGCTTCCAGCTTTTCAATGATGTTGGCCACATCCCACGGAGCCAGAAACTGACCTTTTTTGACGTTGACGACTCGACCGCTTTCCGCCGCCGCTTGCAGCAAATCCGTCTGGCGGCAGAGAAACGCCGGAATCTGCAAAACATCCGCGACTTCGGCAACGGCTGCGACCTGATCGGATTCGTGAATGTCCGTGATGATCGGAACGCCGAATTCGTCTTTGACTCGTTGCAGGATTCGCAAACCTTCTTCCATCCCTATGCCGCGAAACGAACGCGCTGACGAACGATTGGCTTTGTCATAAGAAGCCTTGAAAATATACGGCACATCCAGCCGTTCGGTGATGCGCGAAATTTCGTGCGCCATCGTCATTGCGTGCCGCTCCGATTCAATCACGCACGGCCCGGCTATTAAAAACAAATCGCCTTCGCGGCGACGAATCGTACTGAAAATACTGCTCATGAAATCTCTTTGGGTTGGTAACTTAGTGGGCATAAAAAATTAACTTCCCGGTTTGCAGATGCCATCAAGGCCCC
>CAYRQB010000091.1:0-19218 GCA_964426025.1 uncultured Heliomicrobium sp. | reverse complement strand
GCGTTGGCGACTCGCAGGCCGATGGTGAAAGCCAGTCGCGCTTGCTGAATCATTCCGCTGAAATCCCAATTCGGGCTGTATTCGTCGGCAGGTTGGTGGTAACGATGCTGGTTGTAATCGGCGAATTGTTCTTCACCCCATTTTTCGTTGTGGCCGACGAATTTCGATCCGGGATTGAAGCTGACCGCCGGAACGCCCGCTTTGGCAAAGGGGAAATGATCCGAGCGATAAAACGATCCCTGTTCCGGGCGCGAGTCTGGAGAAACGGTGATGTTGATTTCTTTGGCTACGGCTTCGATGAATTTGCCCAGCGTCGAACGATCCGCGCCGAGCGGCGTTACATCCATTGTTTGTCCCAGCACGTTCATCGAATCAAGGTTGATGTTGGCCACGGTGTCTTTCAGCGGAACCAGCGGATGATGGGCGTAATATTCCGCGCCGAGCAAGCCTTGCTCTTCGGCGGTCGTGGCCAGAAACAGGATCGAGCGTTTCGGTTTGATGTTCAGCGCCGCGCAGGCTTTGGCAATGGACAGAATCCCTGCGATGCCGGTGGCGTTGTCAACTGCGCCGTTATAAATGTTGTCGCCCGGCTGATCGGGTCGAATCCCCAGATGATCCCAATGGGCAGAGTAAATGACGTATTCGCTTTTCAGCGTGGGATCGTTGCCGCGAAAAATGCCGGCGACGTTTGGCGAACTCAGCCGTTGCACCTGAGAACGCAACGCTGTGTCAACCTTGGCGTTCAACGTGACGGGTTTGAAACTGCGCGATGCCGCCGCTTGCCGCAATTGATCCAGGTCGAAACCTCCGGCCTGAACGATTTTTTTCGCCGCTTCGTCCGTCACCCAGGCTTTCATTTTCAAAACCGGCGTGCTGGCGTCCGGCAGCAAACCGAATCGTTCGGCTCCCCAAGAATTGCGTATGACGCTCCAACCGTAACCGGCTGATTCGTTGGTGTGAATCAGAATCGCCCCGACTGCCCCGCGTCGAGCGGCTTCTTCGTATTTGTACGTCCAGCGCCCGTAATAAGTCAGCGCTTTGCCGCCGAACAGATTCGGTTCGGTGGCAGTGGCGGGCGGATCGTTGACCATCATCAACAGAACCTTGCCCTTGACATCCACGCCCTTGTAATCATCCCAATTGGCTTCGGGTGCGCTGACGCCGTAACCGACGAAAACCAGATCGCCGTTGATTGCGACTTCGGTTTGCTCAACGTCGGAACCTGCGACGAACTCATCGCCGAATTTGAATTCGCTTGAGCCAGCGCCGGTTTTGACGACCAGACGATTCGACGGATCAGGCCGCGAACCGATCATCTGGACGAATTGAAAATAGCCGCGATCAAGTCCGACGGGTTCCAAACCGATGGCTTCAAACTGAGAGGCGATGTATTTGGCCGCCAGCATTCCGCCGCGCGAACCCGGGCCGCGACCTTCCAGCAAATCATCCGACAGGAATTTGACGTGCGCTCGCAACGTGTTTTCTTCGATCTTCAGACTGGCTTGCTCGGCGTCGGTTTCTTCGTTCAACAGTCCGTTGTTTTGCGACATGACTTTGTCGAAGCTCGCTTTTGGAGTTGTCGAGGCAGTTGAGCGACGGCGACTGCGGCTGCGACTGGTACGCTTTTTAGTCGTGCGCTTGGCTGGCTTTTTAGCTTTGCGTTTCTGAATCGGCGTCACAGCCGGTTCAACTGCGATTGAACTGGCTGTTAAAGCCGTCGCTAGCGATTCAACCGGGAAAGCGAGACAAAGACAAAGTAAAAAGACGAAGGAGCAACTAAAATGACGAGTTTTCATAATGTTTCCTGAAAGTTTTCAGCACCAGTTTCGTAATTGTTGGTTGAATTGTGACTGCTAATCGAACCTAACTCTGGCTGACGTTTGCGAGAGCCTTTCTCTACTCTCGCGTCAAAAATGCTGAACAATGTCTACCCGACCAGGCCGATAAAATCAAGCAATGCCAGTGACAATAAAAGTGCGAGCGACTATGCTAACGGCGGTTTCGGCAAAAGGCCGAAGTCATCTTCGTCATCTCATCTGAATAAACCATGAACGAATTTTCCTGGCGCACAAGAAGCGCTTCGCTCGACAGGTTCAGGCAGGAAGTTTTCGATGTTTTGATCATTGGCGGCGGCATTACCGGCGCAGGTTTGGCGCTGGACGCCGCTGCGCGCGGATTGAAAACTGCTCTGGTCGAAAAGCGCGATTTTGCCGCCGGGACTTCCAGCCGTTCGACCAAATTGATTCACGGCGGATTGCGTTACCTGGAACAGTTCGATTTCAGTCTGGTTCGCGAAGCATTGATCGAACGATCCGTTCTGGCCAGAATCGCGCCTCAGCAAACCGAGCCTTTTCCCTTCGTCATTCCGATTTATGCCGACCGTCGGCGCAATTACGATCATCCGCTGAAAATGCGAGCCGGATTGATTCTTTACGATTTGCTGGCTGGCCGTCACAACTTCGCCAAACACAGAAAGCTGAACCGCCAGGAAGCATTGAAGCTGGCTCCGCAACTCGATCCCAAGGGTTTGAAGGGAGCGTTTTTGTATTACGACGCGCGAACGAACGACGCGCGGCTGGTTGTCGAAATCATCAAAACCGCCAACGAGCGCGGAGCCGTTATCGCCAATTACGCGACGGTCGAAAGTTTTTTGCGCGATGACGCCGGGCGAATCACGGGCGTGCGGTTGCTGGATGAATTGACCGGCGAAGAAATTGATTTGCGCGCCCGGGTCGTCATCAACGCCAGCGGCGTTTGGATGGAAGAAACAATCAGAATTGACGGACACAACACCGGCAGATTGCCGAAAAACCTGCGCCCGTCGAAGGGAATTCATCTGACGGTTTCGGCTAATCGTTTGCGGGTCGGCGCAGCCTGGCTGATTCCTTCGCTGACCGGCCACAGGTTTTATTTCGTCGTGCCGTGGGAAGGCCGCGTCAACATAGGCACAACCGACACCGATTACGACGACGGCAAAGACGCGCCGCAAGCCGAACCCGACGAAGTAACGGAGATTCTCAACGCCATCAATTCCTATTTTCCCGATGCCCGCCTGGATCAATCGGACGTGATTTCCACCTGGGCCGGATTGCGCCCATTGATTACCGATCCGAACGCGAAAGACACGACAGCCGTTTCCCGCAAAGAGGAAATGTTTGAAACCTCCGACGGTTTGATCTCGCTGGGCGGAGGCAAGTTGACGACTTACCGTTTGATGGCGGAGCAGGGAATTGATCTGGCTTTGAATCGTTTGGGTAAAAGCTCGAACGGGCAAACAACCGCCGACATTCCCATCAGCGGCGGCGAAATCAGCCGAGCCGAATTGGAAACCACAGCCCGCGAAATTTCTCAGCATTACGAATTGCCCATCGAAATCACCCGTCATGTGGTTTTAACTTACGGCTCGAATTTCGACGGCGTGTTTCGGCTGATGCTGGATGACGAATCATTGCGCGAACGGCTGGTTGATGATTTGCCGAACGTCAAAGCGGAAATCGTATTCGCCGCGCGAAACGAAATGGCCGTCACTTTGGCGGATGCTCTGACGCGGCGGACTCGGTTGGCCATGCTGGCTGGCGAAGCGGCGTTGAAAAGCGCGCCAATCGTCGCCGATTTGATGGCAAAAGAACTCGGCTGGAACGAACAAGAAAAGTCGCGACAGATTGAATCATTCACCAAAGAATTTCAGCGCGAGTATCAGGTGCAATCCGACTGACCCCGAAGTTTGATAGGCAGACCAACGTTCGATTTTGTACAATGGCCAAGCTATGAAAAACGAAACTATATTCGATCAAACCGTTTGGGAAGAGTTTCAGCGACAGGCGAAACGGCGGCGGCGCAATCCCGTCAAACTGATTACGGAATTGATGCGCGAACAGTTGGAAATCTGGGAAGACGAAAAACTCTTTCGTGAAATGCGTCGGGACGCGCTAAAAAGCGGTTATACGGAAGACGATGCAGTGGAGTTGGTGAAACAATATCGGCGCGAAAAGAGGCAGCGGGCAGAGCAAAATGCCGCGTCGTAAAGACCGATTGCCCGTTGTGCTCGATACCAATGTCATTGCCAACTACTTTCTCAGTCGCCAACCGCTTTCCGCCAGCGCCAAAATTTTTGCTTTGTGGTTCAGGCAACGCAAATTGCAACTCATTGTTTCGGATGAATTGGTTGCCGAATACCTTGAGGTACTGACTCGGTTACCCATTGCTGAAAAACGCGTGGACCAATTCCGCGAACGGTTGCAGATACGCAAAACCGTGACTCACATCAATCTCGGCGCTCGCCAAACCATCAGCCGCGATCCTGACGATGATGTGTTTCTGGCGACTGCGGCAGCGGGGCAAGCGCAGTTTCTGATTACCAACGACCACGATTTGCTCGACATCTCGGCAACGCAAAAGAAACGCTTCAAGTTTGAAATTGTGACGCCCGCAGCATTTTTGACGCGCTGGGAATCTTAAAGCGCCTGTTCACTCGAATCAGAATGCCCCAACCATACTGATTGGACCAAACAATGCTGGCTGGCGAAGCGGCGTTGAAAAGCGCGCCAATCGTCGCCGATTTGATGGCAAAAGAACTCGGCTGGAACGAACAAGAAAAGTCGCGACAGATAGAATCCTTCGCCAAAGAATTTCAGCGCGAGTATCAGGTTGGTGATAGGTGACGATGGCAGAAGTATTTTCCGCCATCGTCAAAACAGGCATTATTTTTCGACGATGTCTTTCTTTAGGCTGGCGATTGCGCCGAGCACTTCTTCCTTTTCTTTCTTCGGCACTTTGAATTTGTCCAGCGTGTCGGTCAGGTGTTTGACCGAAGCGTCCCAATCCTTTTCCGTGATCTTCAAACCTTTATGAGCGGTTTTCATGTCCCGGCCAATGTACACGCAGGGGCCGCCGGTCGCCGCGCACAATTGATCCAGCACCAATTGGCGAATGCGTTTTTTGCTGTCGTCGCTGGCTCCGACGAAAAAGCGGCCAATGTCTTTGTCCGAAGCCAGACGACCAATGAAATCGTCCGTCACCGCTGCCAGCGCGTCGTAACCGCCCAGCCGCTGGTACAAAGATTTGTTTTGAGCGTTGACCGTCAGCGTTGCTGAAAGCAAAATCACTGCGGCGAAAAGAAAGCTCGCTTTCACGACAAAGTTACGCATGGTTGTTGTTCCTCCGAAATGTTGGTTGGATTAACTACCGTTTCGCCCGTTAATACGACCGTCAAAGACAAACCGGATTTACAATGAAGCTGATAAATTTTGAACTGACCGACGACGAACGTCGGCATCTGGCCGAAGAAGGGTTTTTGGTTCTGGAAAATTTCGCTTCGCCGGAATTGCTGGCGGCTTTGCGAAATCGCATTGCAGAACTGTTTGCCGAGCAGGGCGAAAATTCCGGTTCAGAATTCAAACAGGAACCTGACACAGACCGGCTGGCGAATCTGGTCAATCACGGAGAAGTTTTTGAGCGAGCGATCAGCGAACCGAAACTGCTGGCTTGTGTTCGGCAGGTTCTCGGCGATGATTTCAAACTGAGCAGTTTGAACGCGCGTTCGGCCAGACCGAACATGAATTGGATTCAACCGCTGCATTGCGACACTGGGGCTTTGCCGGACGAACGCGGCAACAAAGTCTGCAACGTCATCTGGATGCTGGATGATTTCACGCCGGAAAACGGAGCGACTCGCTTTGTGCCGGGAACTCATCGCGCCGGGCGATTGCCGCAGGAAGTTTTGGCCGATCCGGAAGCTCCGCATCCAGACGAACGATTGATGTTGGGCAAAGCCGGAACCGTCGTTGTGATGAACACTCATATCTGGCACGGTGGAACGGCCAACCGCACTGACAAACCACGACTGGCGCTGCACAGTTTTTATTGCCGTCGCAATGAAGCTCAACAGCAATATCAGAAAAAGCTTTTGAGCGAAGAAGTGCAGCGGCGATTGAGTCCGGATTTGCGCTGGCTGCTTGCGCTGGACGATCCGCTAAATGATAAACTCAGTTCGCAATTCAGCGGTCGCAGCGGTTTTATGAAATAAGGCCGTCACATTACCCATCAGCCATTACCCAATAACCATTATTCGACAGGGGGGAGCAGTTCACCTGACTGCTAATTGATAATGGTGAATGGATAATGGCCAATTCGCTTTGCTAACGATTATGCCAACATCAACCGACACTGCGCCGATTCGTCCCGGCGAAGAATTGAACTGGGCGGCGCTCGAAGCTTATTTGCGGGAACATCTGCCGTCGCAATTGGACGGAGAGCCGTTCGACGCCGACGCCAGATTTGAAGTCGAACAGTTTCCCGGCGGGCATTCAAACCTGACTTACTGCGTTCGTTTTGGCGGCAAGGAATTCGTCATGCGCCGACCGCCGTTTGGTCCTGTGGCTCCGACGGCTCACGACATGCCGCGCGAATATCGTTTGCTGGCGGCGATTCATCCGCATTTCAAGCTCGCGCCGAAACCTTACGTGCTGTGCGAAGACAGGGAAATCATCGGCGCTCCGTTTTATCTGATGGAACGCCGACGCGGCATAGTCGTTCGTCAAACCGTTCCGCCCGAAATCGGCGACGATCTGGCATTGCGCCACAAAGTCAGCGAAAGTCTGGTTGACACGCTGGTTGATCTGCACGCGGTGGACATTCAATCCACGGGTTTGATCAACATAGGCAAACCGGTCGGATTTGTGAAACGGCAGGTCGAAGGTTGGGCCGGGCGTTGGGAACGGTCGAAGACGACTGAGTTGCCGGAAATGACCGAAGCCGCCCGCTGGCTGATCGAACGTTTGCCGCCCGATCCTGAACGGCCAACTCTGGTTCATAACGATTACAAACTGGACAACCTGATGTTAGACCCCGCTGACCCGACGCGGATTGCGGCGATTCTGGATTGGGAAATGTGCACGGTCGGCGATCCGCTGATTGATCTTGGATTGCTGCTTTGTTACTGGCCGCAGGCTGACGATCCGGAATTGCTTTCTGACAGTTTGCGCAGCGTGACGACTTTGCCGGGTTGGATGACTCGGGCGGAAATCGTCGAACGTTACGCCGAACGCTCAGGCCGCGATTTGTCGAACATCGGTTATTACCACACCTTCGCCGTTTTCAAACTGGCCGTCGTCATTCAACAGATTTATTACCGCTACCACGTCGGACAGACTCAGGACGAACGCTTCGCCAGTTTCGACAAACGCGTTGACGTGTTGGCGAAGATGGCTCATTCGATGGTGCAGGAACAGAGATGATTGGGAACGCACGCGCCCACGCGTGCGGAATTGGCAAAAAGCGTATTGGTGACAAAGAGGTTATTCGCCGATTGGCACGCGAGGGCGCGTGCGTTCCCAGGATGGCACGCGAGGGCGCGTGCGTTCCCAGGATGGCACGTGGTTGCGCGTGCGTTTTCAGGTTGAATTGATGCAGATGCAAAAGGGTACTTCGATGGCGACAAAATTGCTGCGCGCGATCATCGCCAAATCATTTATCGAAATCGCGCTTGTTTGCGCGGTGGCGACTCTGGCGGCTTTCGCCACTTTCAGCCCCCAATTGCGCGGAGCGATTGACGTCGCCGATCAATCACGCATCGCCGGATGGGTTCACGATCCGCAATCGCCGGACGCGCCGCTGGAAGTTCAGCTTTTCATTGATGGGAAGTTTCGCGCGGCGAAGCTGGCCGATGAGCTTCGCGATGATCTGGTCAGGGCCGGAGCGACAACCCGCCCAAATCACGGTTTCAGCTTTCCGATTGAAGAGATAAATCTGCCAACCGGCGAGCATTCAGCGCAGGTTTACGCCGTGCGCAACGCCGCCGGATCGAGCAAAGTTCTGTTGCCAATAACTAATTCGTCGCTCAAGTTTCAAGTCAGCCGCTGAGTTCAACCTGTCACCGTTCGCTTTCGCACAGCCTTTAATTATTTCTTCCTGTTCTTTTCTATGTACTCTTTGGCGAAGTCAATCAGATGCTGCTGATTGCGCAAGCCGATCTTGTTGGCTTCTTCCAGGGCTTTGTCGAAATCCCAGCCGTCGCGCAGAACGCGGCGAATCATCCAGAAGGCTCCGACGCGAATTGCCGCCGCGCAATGAATGAAGACCGGTCCGTTTTTCAATTGTTCGTCGGTGATCTTCAGAAAATCGTCTGCGTCTTCAGTCTGCGGTTCGCGGTAAACGACAGGGATGTTGAAATAATTGACGCCGAGTTCTTTCAACCTGGCGGCTTCGCGATTGCCGTTGTGTTCGCTGTGCGGGCGCAGATTGATGACGACCTTGACGCCTCCCTCTTTCAGCTTCGACAGATGTTCGTGCGTCGGCTGACCGGCGGTCCAGACCTGATCGTTCAATTTCAGAAAGCGCGGAATAGCTGTCAGTTCGCTCATCTCAGCAGTCTTTTCAACCATCGCCATATTGCAGACCGGACAATTGCCCGGCTCGTCGTGAACTTCACCGTCGTGGCTGCATCCGCATGGCGGACAGACGTACTGTTTCTTGGCTTGAGCCGTCGCGCCGCAAGCCAGCGTTGCCAGCCCAAGCGAACTTGCAAAGACAAAATCTCTTCTTTTCATGTTGCTCTCCTTGATTATTACTTCGTTATTCGGTGCGCAGCGCCTGCAACGGATCAATTGTCGTCGCGCGGCGCGCTGGCAAAATGCAGGCAATAGCCGCCACTGCGGCCAGCAAAGCCGAAACAGCCAGAAAAGTCAGTGGATCGGTCGGTTCAACGGCGAACAGCAATCGCGACATCAAATGAGTCAATGCCAGCGCGCCGATGATTCCAGCCGCCAGACCGATCATCACCAACTTCATTCCTTGATGTAAAACCATCCGCAACACGCTGCTGGCTGTCGCTCCCAAAGCCATGCGAATTCCTATTTCGTGTGTTCGCTGGTTGACGGTCAACGCCATTACTCCCGCCAGACCTGCTCCTGTAATCAACAGCGCCAGCGCCGCAAACAGTCCCAGCAGCGCCGCCGTCAAACGCGGCGAAGCGATGGATTCGCTGCGAATCGCTTCCATCGTCTGCACCTGATCAATGGCGTTGTCTGGATCAACTTCGTGAACGGCCTTTCGCAGTTGTTGCACCATCGTTGTCGGAGCAACCGCCGTCCGCGCCAGCAGGTTGATTACACCGCCAGCCTGTCTGACCGGGCGATAAAGTTCGTCGGTCGGTTCGCGGTTCAAACCGTATTGCCTGACATCGCCGACCACACCGATGATCGCGATCCAGTTTTCTCCGTTGTCGAAAGAAACGCGTTTTCCAACCGGGTCTTCATCGCCCCAACGATGACGAGCCAGCGTTTGATTGATGACTGCGACGGGTTGAGTTTTTTCACTGTCGGTTTCGGTGAACCAGCGTCCGCTGATCAACGGCAATCGGATGGTTTCCAGATAATCGGGGCTGACGACTCGATAATCTATTTGCGGCGCGGGTTCGTTCGGATTCTGCACTCGGCCTTCGATCTGAATGTTGCGGTTGAACGGCCCGTTCGCTATTCCCAGCGGGTTGAGCGGATAAGTCGAAGCCATCGCCGCCGACAACACGCCCGGCTCGGCTTTTGCGCGTTCAATCAATCTCAGCGTCAGATTTCGGAACTGATCGCCGGTCGTGTACTTCGACCAATTGGCCGTCACGCGCATGACCAAGACGCGTTCGGGGTTGAAGCCCGGATTGACTTCCTGCAATTTCAGCAGGCTTCGCAGCATCAAACCTGCGCCGATCAACAACACAAACGACGCCGCGATTTGCGCAACGACCAGCGCGCCGCGCAATCTTTGGCGTCCGACGGTCGCCGTCTGGCTGCCGCCTTCTTTCAAAGCCGGAATCAGGTTCTGCCCGATTGAAAGCGCAGGAAGCAAACCGAAGATGAGTCCGGTGATGACGGATACGATCAAGGTGAAAAGCAGGACGGTGTTGTCCAAACTGATTTCCGCCGCTCGCGGCGTGAAGCGTTCGGCGAAATTGACCAGCAGCTTCAGACTCCACGCCGCCAGCAAAATTCCCATTGCGCCGCCCGCCAGTGACAGCAGAATGCTTTCGGTCAGCAATTGCCGGATCAGTCTGCCGCGAGTCGCGCCCAGCGCGGTTCGCAAAGCGAATTCGCGTTCGCGACGCATCAACCGCGCCAGCGTCAGGTTGGCGGTGTTGGCGCACGCCAGCAGCAAAACCAAACCAGCCGTGCAAAGCAAAACCAGAAAAGTCGGTTTGGCTTTTTCAGTCAACTCCTGCCTGAGCGAAACCAGCGCGACGCCGAAGCCGCGATTTTCAGGATAGGCTTCGGGGTATGCCTGCCGCATTCGCCCGGCAATCGCAGCCACATCCGCCTGAGCCTGAGTTTCAGACGTGCCCGGTTTCAGCCGCGCGAAAACGCTCATCATCCGCGCGTTGCGATTGGCCATGAATCTTTCGCTGGATCGTGTGGGGCAGGCGGACGTTGGCATGAATACGTCGTTCTCGTTCGGATATTGCGGCAACGGCGGCAACACGCCGATGACCGTGTGAGGACGGTCGTTCATCCTGAAAACCTTGCCGACGATATTCGGATCGCCCTTCTGACTGCGTTGCCAGTATTGATGACTCAAAACCAGCACGGCTTCCGCGCCGTGCTTTTCATCGCCTGGTACGAAGGTTCTGCCCATCAACGGATTGATTCCCATCAAATCAAAGAAATTCGCCGAAACGACCGCCGCCTGAATTCGCTCGGGTTCGGACCCGCCAAACAATGTGAACGCCATCGAATGATGCTCGGCCAGATCGGCCAGCGTCTGATTCTGCTGACGGTAATCGGCGATTTCCCTGACCGAAAAGTTCAGATCGTCAATCCGCGCCAGCGGAGCTTGTTGACGCAAGACGATCAACTCGTTGCCCTGTTGATAGGGAAGCGGTCGCAACAGCACGCCGTAAACGACGCTGAAGATCGCTGTGTTCGCTCCGATGCCCAGCGCCAGCGTCAGAATCGCCAACAGCGTGAAACCCGGATTGCGCCGCAAAACGCGCGCGCCGAATCGAACATCCTGCCACAAAGTTTCCAGCGGGCGATGGCGTTTGATGTCGCGGCATTCTTCCT
Source organism: uncultured Heliomicrobium sp. (assembly GCA_964426025.1). Taxonomy (GTDB): domain Bacteria; phylum Acidobacteriota; class Blastocatellia; order RBC074; family RBC074; genus RBC074. Next base: position 8,173 of record CAYRQB010000091.1, on the reverse strand, counting down.
TGACTCGTTCGACGCCGCCGAAATTTCGCAAGGCTTCCCGATGCGCTTCTTCGCGGCTCAATCCGCGTTGAATGTTCTTCTCGGTTTCCATCTCCAGATGGAAACGCACTTCCTTCTCCAACTCCTTTTCCGTTCGTTTGAATTTGAAAAGCGAGCGAACGCTGCGCAATAAACCGTTTGACACGATGCGGCCTCCTTTCGTCGAGCGGTCAATTGGCCTGCAAGACCTGCTCGATTGCCGCCGACAATCGTTGCCAGTTGGCGGTCTCTTCGTCGAGCTGTTTGCGTCCGGCGCGAGTCAGTTTGTAATACTTCGCCTGCCGGTTGTTTTCGGAACTGCCCCATTCGGATGCGATCCAGCCTTGTTCTTCCAGCCGATATAGCGCCGGATAAAGCGAGCCTTGATTGATGTTCAACACGCCCGAAGACGTTTGCTGGATTCGCTGAGAGATGCCCCAACCGTGCATCGGTTCCAACGCCAGCGTCTTCAGAATCAGCATGTCCAGCGTGCCCTGCAATAAATCCGACCTGGTTTTCGCCATTTGTTGCTCCTCCTAGATTATCTAGGGGAGAGGGTAGAAGGCTTCCTGTAGAACGTCAAGGGAAGAGGGCTGCCCAGCCCTGAATAATCCAAACAAAAGAAGAGCGGCGGAAGCTCACTTCACAATTATTGGAAAAGGATCAAACCAAAACTTTGCCGATCTGTGAGGCGGCGAAAACCAAGCCATCAAATTTGATCATCGGTGGTAGTTCCGGCGCTTTTCAACTCACAGCTTGAAGCCATCACTATGCGGTAGTAGCATACGACCGCTTCTTTTCGATGACTTTCGCGCGACTTTAAAAGTTCCGACGCGCCCACATCAATCGAAATTCAATGTAAAGAAACACTCGAAACAGGAAAGAGGTCTGTAAGTTATGACTCCGCTCGCAGCCGGCAAGACGCTATCTCATTATCGAATCATAGAACAGCTTGGTCAGGGCGGGCAGGCGACGGCATACAAAGCCGAAGACACACGTCTCAATCGCTTGGTTGTTATCAAAACCTTGTTGCCTGAATTGGCCGCCAGCCAGACTGCTCGCCGCCGTTTTGAGCGCGAAGCCAGATTGGCTTCGGTGCTGGATCATCCGAACATCTGCGCAATTTTCGACATCGGCGAAAGCGACGGCTGGTTTTATATCGTCATGCCGTTCATCGCCGGGCGAACTTTGAAGCAGGTGGTCAACAGACAGCCGCTGGAAATTCTGAGCGCGCTTTCGATTGCCATACAAATAGCCGACGCTCTGGTTGCCGCTCATTCGCGCGGCATCGTCCATCGCGACATCAAACCGTCGAACATCATCGTCAACGATCAGGGGCAGGTGAAGGTGCTGGATTTCGGCCTGGCCAAAATGCTGGGCGGAGACGGAATTTACGATCCGGACAAATCCATGACCGAACTTGGCGTGCCATACGGAACGATGGGTTATGGTTCGCCCGAACAGGCTGCGGGCGAACGCGTTGATCATCGCACGGACATTTTCAGTCTGGGCGTATTGCTTTATGAAATGGTCACAGGCAATCAACCGTTCACAGGTCGCAACCGGATAGAGATTTTGCACGCGGTCATCAATTCCCAGCCGGACCCAATCGGCGACGACAATCCGCAATCGCCGGAAAAGTTGCAGGAAATCATAGATCGCGCAATGGCCAAAAAGCCCAAGGAACGTTATTCGGCGATGGCTGAAATGCTGGGCGAAATGAAGAATCTGATGCGGGAGCTTTCGGGCGAAACCGGCATTGTGCCGACTGAAAGCAGCGCAAACTTCATTGTCCCGCAACGCGCGCGAACTTCATGGAAATTGACGGGGGCATTGAGCAAGGTTTTCGGCGGCGGCGTTTTCGGCAGAAAGCGAAACGGACAATCCAGTCGTAGCCAATCGCCCAGCCTGTCTGGTAATCGCGAACCGCGATCGAATCCCAGCCAGCCAACAGCCAGTCAGAGCACTGCCGGAAGCGCGCCGTCCAGACCTCCAACCTGGGGGACTGAAAGCAAGATGACCATCGCGGTCATGCCGTTCAAGAATTTGTCCGGCAACGTCGAAGATGATTTTTACGAATTGTCGCTGGCCGACGGAATCATTTCCGAACTGGCGCATCTGCGTTCGCTGGTCGTGCGTCCGTCGCAATACATCGCGCGATATTCGGGATTGCATGTTGATCCGCAACAGGTCGGCGAAGAATTGGCCGTCAGCCGAGTCGTCGCAGGCAGTTTCATCAAGACGGCGGATCGTTTTCGCGTCACTGCTCAGTTGATCGCCACCGGGACGGGCGAAATTTTGTGGAGCGAAAAAATTGATCTGGACGGGATGGATTTGATCGCAATTCAGGACAAACTGACCGAAAGCGTGATCGCCGGATTGAAGTTGAAGCTGACCGAACAGGAACAGCAAAAGATAGAAAAAAACCTGACGAACAATCCCGAAGCTTACGAATTTTACCTGCGTGGCCGCGACCTGCTTTTCAAATACACGGCTCACAGTTTTGACGACGCCGACCTGGACGTGGCGATCAAAATGTTGGAGGAAGCCGTCAAGCTGGACCCGAGCTTCGCCCGCGCTCATTACACGCTTGGACGTTGTTACGTTCATCACGGGCAAGGTTACGGCGGGCAGCAATATTTCGATCTGGCCGAAGTTTCGTTGGCGCGTGCGCTGGAACTTAACCCGAAACTGGCCGGAGCGCGGTTGCAGATGGTTTACGTTTATCTGAACAAGGGCGAAAAGGATAAAGCGCTGGCAACGCTGGCCGACGCTCGCCGCGAAGCTCCGCACGATCCGACGGTTTTCATCATCGCCGGACTGCTTTATCGCCTGAACGGTTTGTACGACCGCGCGCTGAAACAATACGACAAGCTGTTGGAACTGAATCCTCGCGACGTGGTCATCGCCAGTTACAATCGCGGGCGAATTTATATGTACCGGCACGAATACGACCGCGCCATTGCCGAACTGGAGAAGGGACGCGCCGTCGAACCGGATCATCCGCTGATCAAAACTTTTCTGGCGATTACGCACTTCAACCGTGGCGATGTTGACGAATGCCAGCGACTGGCCGAAGAGGTTCTGCGCCAGCATCCGCACTTCGACGCTTTGCAAATTATTCTGGCCTGGTGTTTAAGCTCGCGCGGCCAGCACGATCAGGCGCGGGCTTTGATCACGGATCAGGTCAGGGAAACCGCCGCCGCCGATCACGACATTGCCGTCTGGCTGGCGTCGTTTTACGCGATGGAAAACATGCGCGACGAAGCGGTCGAATGGCTGCAAAAAGCAGTCAACCTGGGCAACGAAAATTACCCGCTGTTTGCCGACAACAATCGTTTGGACAATCTGCGCTGCGACCTGCGCTTCGTGGAATTGATGAGTGACCTGAAAAAGATATGGGAGGAGCGGAGGTGATGGATGGCGACTGTAGAAGAACTGCGCGACAGAATCAATCTCCGCCTTGAAGAAAGCTTCGTCGGCATCAGCGAACAGGTTGCCGACCTGCCGCCGGAAGATTTGGTCGAATTGCTCAACCAGTTGCATCTGATTGAAGCGGCAACCGTCATGCTGATGATCCCTGTTGCGCGCGCCGTCGAATTGTTCGATCAGCCGACGATGACGCGTCGCGGCGCGATCATGGAAAAGCTGGAACCGGCGCGAGCCGCATTGATCATCGAAGAACTCTCAGCCGACGAACGCACTGACATCATTCAACAGATGGGTTTGACCGAACGCCGTCGCGTGCTGACCAAAGTCAGCAACGAAGTCAAAGCCGAACTGGAACATCTGCTCAGTTACGAAGAACACACCGCCGGCGGCATTATGACCACCGAATTCGTCCGCCTCGATCCGGCGATGAATGTCGGCGACGCCCTGAAGCACATCCGCTCGGTCGCTCGCGAAAAGGAATCCATCTACGCCTGTTATGTGCTTGATCCCGAAAACGAAAAACTGCTGGGCGCAGTCAGCCTGCGCGATTTGGTAATGGCGGAAATTCATCAGTCGGTCAGTTCCGTAATGCGCCGCAAACCCGTCACCGTCGCCGCCGATGAAGATCAGGAATCGGTCGCTCACAAAATCGCCAAATACAATTTGCTGGCCGTGCCTGTGATTGAACGCGACGGCAGCGTCGTTGGTTTTGTCACCGTTGACGACGTGATTGACGTCATGATCGAAGAGCAAACCGAAGACATCATGAAGATGGCCGGTATCGAAGCCGACGCCCTGGACAAACCGTATTTCGACAATCCGATTTTGCGCGTCGTGCAAAAGCGAATCGGCTGGTTGTTGTTGCTGTTCGTAGCCGGAACGCTGACCAGCAAGGTGCTGCACAGTTTTCAGGAAGAGTTGGCGACGGTCGTCGCGCTGACTTTTTTCGTCCCGTTGTTGATCGGCACGGGCGGCAACGCCGGAGCGCAAACCGTCATGACGGTAATTCGCAGTTTGTCGCTGGGCGAAATCGGCGTCAAACACGCCTGGCGAGTCGCTCTGCGCGAAGCGACGACAGGCATGCTGGTCGGTGCGACGCTCGGACTTGTGGCTTTCGGACAGGCATACTGGGTGACTCACGATTTGCGATTGGCGGTGACGATTGCCGTGACGATTTTCGCCATCTGCGTCTGGTCAACCACGGTCGGTTCGGTCATCCCAATCGCCGCGCATCGTGTCGGAGTTGATCCGGCGGTGCTGAGCGCACCGCTGATTACCACGCTGGTTGACGCCACCGGTTTGCTGATTTACCTGACCATCGCCAAAATCATCCTGGATCAAATTTGACCAGCCACTATCGCCACTCGCCCTGAAGTACAAATCCCGCCCAGTAATAAGGCGAAGACCAGCGTTTTTGCTTCATCATTTCCAGTTGCGCCGAGCGCAATGCCACCGCCGGACGCATCTCTTCTTTCAGCAAGCCTCGATAAAAATGCTTCATCAATTCAGCGGTCGCCAGATCGTTGACCTGCCATAAACTGGCCACGACGCGAGGCGCGCCCGCGTACATAAAACCGCGCGTCAGGCCGACCAACCCCTCGCCTTTGATATGCTTGCCCAATCCGGTCTGACATGCGCTCAGCACCACCAGATCGGCATTCAGTCTCAAATTGTAAATCTCGTGCAATCGAAGGAAGCCGTCTTGTGCTTTGCCGTGCGCATCAAGCAGCGAAAGCGCCAGCCCTGATAACTCCGGATGTTCGCTGTTGAGCAATCCATGTGTGGCGAAATGGATTATCTTATATTTACTGAGGTCGTTCTGCGTCGCTGTTGCGCGACTGGCATCGAAGCCAAGAGCTTTGAGGTTGGGGCGATTCGACGCGAAAGTCAGAATGGCTTCAGCCTCTTCGCGCGAAAAAGGCAGGCGAGAAAAATCGCCGCGCGATGACAATTTGAAATCGCGCATTGCCTGAGCCAATACCGTGACGGATTTGTTTGCGCCTTTCTCCGATTGCTCCGATGCCGAAGGTTTGGTTTTTGAAGCTTTGCTGATTGAGCCAACGCGCGGATCGTCGGCGGCGAAAACAGGGTCAGCGAACACGGCAACATTTTTGGCCGTCTGCCGAGCGGCATTGTCGTTGCGCAAAACCGCCAGCGCCGAGGCTGAAGGCAGGTAGATCACTTCATTGGTGGCCAACAAAGGCAATGCATCCTTTTCGATTCTGTTTACCGACAGTGATGTCGGCAAAGCGGCGAAAGGCAAATAACCCAGCATGCCGGAAGCGACTATCACCAACCGCTTGTTGCCTAGTTGTGAGGCGACAGGCGCAAGTAACATTTGGCTGAGCGTGGCTGCCTGCACTCGGTATTCGGTCTCGGCCTTCTTTACCTGTTCCTGATGTTGTTCAGGGGAGATACCAGGTTTTGTCTGACGCGCCGTCAGCAACTCGTAAACTTTTCGCGCGGCCTGTTCGATTTTTTCGCGCGGCGGCAGTTGATAGCCGGTAACCGAAGTCGGCGAGACCAGCCACAGATAGCTGCTTTTTTCGCCGAGCGCGTATTGGAGCAGCAATGTGTCGTCAGCGACCAACTGCTTTTGAATTTCGGCGGCGGTCAGCGGTTCCGGCTGAGTCAACGCTGCGTAACGCGGGCTGGCGCGGCGAATTTCCGTTTCAACATCTTTCAACTGCGCAGTGAGTGCAGCGATCTCTTTGGCCATAGCCGCAGCCTGCGCTTCGGTATGTTTGCCGTCGAGCAGCCGGGCTTGAGCCTCGGCGCGCGCGTTTAGGCGTTGCCGTATGGCGCGTTCTTGCGCGAGTAGTTGAGGGGAGACGCCCTGCCGAATGTCGGTGCCGGCTTCTGTGAGCAATTCGAGCAGACTGCGCGCACGCGCACGCTCGCTGACTTGCAGGGCAGCGTCGGCCTGCTGCATCCTCATCAGCAAGTCTATAGCAAGTTCATAGCGTTGTTGGACGGTGGCGAAATAAGATGCTCGCAGTTCCTGCCCCGGGGCTTTAGCGCGGATAGATTCGGTGAGTTGTAAAGATTGATCGAGCAGCGCTCGCGCCTCAGCGGCGGCGCCAAGGCTGTATTTGACCTGAGCGAGACTGATCAACGCCTCAGCCTCGCCTCCGGGATTGGAAACAGCCCTGTGCAATGGCAGCGCCTGGCTCAAATAATCGAGCGCCTTCTGCGTGTCGCCAAGCGCGGCCCAGACCGTTCCCAGGTTGCCGAGTGTGACGGCCTCGCCACGCCGATCGCTTATCGCCCGGCGCAAAGCCAGCGCCTGCTCAAATATCTCCAAAGCCCGGCGCAACTCGCCCGTCTCGTAATACACCTGGCCCAGAGCCTGCAAGACAAACGCCTGGCCGCTGCGGTTGTTGGATGATCTGTAGATAGCCAGCGCCTGGTTGTAATAATCAATCGCCTTCTGCGTCTCGCGGGCGGCGCGATAAACCAAGCCCATATTGTGAAGCGTGGTCGCTTCGCCCCCGCGCAGCCCCAACTCGCGGGACAGCTTGAGCGAGCGGTCGTAGTATTCGAGCGCCCGGCCGTAATCGCCCAGATTGGCATGCGTCAGCCCGACATTGTTCAGCGCCGAGGCGAGCGCCCGGCGGTTGTTTACCCTCTCCAACAAACTCAGCGCCTGAACGTAAGCGTCAATCGCCTTCTGACTCTCGCCTGTGGAATCGTGGACAACGCCGAGCCGGATAAGAGTGTTGGCCGCGCCGTCCGGGTTTTCGTCAATCGGGTTCAGGCGCAACGCCTGTTCGAGAAATTCGACGGCCTGTTGCTTATCGCCCAGCAGGTCGTGGGTGCGGCCCAGGTCGTTGAGCGTGACCGCTTCGCCCGCGCGGTCGCCCGCAATGCGGCGCAGCGGCAAGGCCAGGTTGAAATGCTCTATGGCCTTCTGCCGCTCGTCCATCGAGTTGTAGACCCAGCCGATGCGGTTGAGCGTCTCGGCCTCCCAATATTTATCGCTCTCCGCGCGATGCAGCGCGAGCGCCTGATTGTATTGATCGAGGGCTTGATCTCTGGCGCCGCGAGCGTAATTGAGCAAGCCCAGATTGCTGAGCGCCTGTGCCTCCTGCTCACGACGGCCCAACGCGCGCCAGATGGTCAGTGCTTGCGTCCAGGCGTCGAGCGTCTTTTTCGCGTCGGCCAGATCGAAGTAGAGTTGGCCCGCGCTGGCCAGCGTGGCGGCTTCTCCGGCCTGGTCGCCGAGCGTCTTCCAGGCGGCCAGCGCCTCATCGAACTTCCCGGCGGCCTGCTTCATCGTCTCGGCGGTCTTTTGCGATTGCAGCTTGCGGGCCTCCATCAGCAGCCGGTAGGCGTTGACCCGCGCGGCATCCTGCGGCGTCGCCGCGCGCAGTTCCGCGAACTTCAGCGTGTATCGCCCCGCTATCTTACTTTTCGACGATACGGTGAGCCGGCTGACGCCCGCTGTCTGCGCCACAAGCGAGAGAATCTCCTGCCCGCTCGTATCGGCGTCGTAATCGGCCTCAGCCTGCGCGCGGTTGTCTGGCCCAAACAGCGTCGCCGCGACATCGCACCCGCGCTGGTCAACCGTGATTCGCAAGTACTGTTCGGCGGCGAGCGTGATTTGATAACTGTGCGTTTGCCCGGCTCCCAATTCGCGCTCGACGGATGCGCCAGGAGCTAATGGCCGAACTTCATCAGACTGGGAATTGATCAGCGCTTGTGTGACGCCTGGAAGTAGCAA
>CAYRQB010000090.1:0-19219 GCA_964426025.1 uncultured Heliomicrobium sp. | reverse complement strand
ATCGTTCTCCCGGCCATATTGCGGAAACGCGAAAATATTTAACGAGGTGAAATAATGCTCCCCCTTGGCGTTTATACGTTAACGCAAATCGAGCAGGAGAAGAATCCTGCCACACAAGTCATTCAACTGGTTTCGCTGCTGGAATTTTTGCTGGGTTTTGTCAGTCCTAATCTGTTGTCGAAAGACGGCAAACCTGCAACTGTCGGAGAACGGGTTGACGCCAATCGCAGATTTTTCTCGAATCCGCCGGACGTATTCTTTGGCATTGGAGTTCGTAATAACATCATCCACGCGAAATCCGCCGACGCCACGGAAGCTGAAATCCGTCGCGCCGTGGGGCATTTGTTCAATGCAGTCAACGAACTTCGCGGTCACGCAAGTTTGCCGGATGACATCAGGCGGGAAATCTTCAAAGAATCATTGACTGAATTGGTTACGGCTCCGACCAAACCTGTTACAGGCACGTCGTTTCCGCCGATACCGCCAAAGCCGAATTTCGGCCCTATTGGTCAGGTGGAACCGACTACTTCGACGCCATTGTCTGCGGCAATGGCTACTAAACCTGTTTCCTATACGACTCAGGTTTCTGCAAAACAGACTTCGCCGAATCAAACACCTATGGCTACTTCGACTGATCATTCGATTTCAACTCGGCAGATTCGCAACATAGCGATTGTCATTGGCCTGATTGCTGCAGTTGTATTCCTTTCCAAACCGGTTTGGTATTGGGGTAAAGAGAGAATTTACGGTTCGGAAGAAAATACCAAAATCACCCGAACCCAGGCTGAGAGCGCATTGAAGACGATTCAAATTCTGGGCAAAAAGCCCGGCCTCGCCGCCAAAGTGATCGAAGCTCAAACCGCTTGGCGCGACGCCGAAATCGCCTTCAATCAAGGCAAGTTCAAGGAAGCCGAGCCAATCTATCGCCGCGTGCTGGAAATCGGCGACGAAATGGCTTTGCGGGAAACCGAGCGAAGAGATACGCAACAATTCTTCGACGATATGAACAAAGCTCGCGAAGCCGCCCGCACCGCGCAGGCTCAGCAATTCGCCGCCACAGTTTGGATGGAGGCCGAGAATCTGAAGCGTTCGGCTGATCTGTCATTCAAAAACGGCGACATCACCGTCGCCAAACAGACTGCTTTGCAGGCTCAGCAAAAATACGAGGAAGCGAAATCTGTGGCAGACGCCGTGCCCAAACCCGAACCGTCCCCGTCGCCAACGCCAATCGTGCCGCCACCAAACGAGCCTCCCGCTTCCGACGACCAGCAACGTTTGCGTCCGCGACCGGATTCCATGGTTTAACTTTGATTGTGGGAGGGAATTTTGACAAAAGCTTTCGGCAGTCATTTCACTTCGACGCGCAGGCATTTGATCTGGTTGATCATTCTGTTGTTCGTAGCTCTGGTCATTCTGAGCCTGAACACTTCTGCCAACGCCAATCTGAAAATCACCATGCAAAACATCGAATACAAAGGCTGGAAGAACAATCTGCAACTTACAAACGGCACGGTTGATTTGATCCTGACGCTTGACGTCGGACCGCGCGTGATGCGTTACGGATTCGTTGGCGAAAGAAATGTTTTCAAGGAATATGACGAACAGATGGGCAAATCGGGCGAAGAAGCATGGCAAATTCGCGGCGGGCATCGCCTTTGGCACGCTCCTGAAGATGTCGTTCGCACTTACGTTACCGACAATGTGCCGATCAAATACGAAAAGTTGAACGAATCAACCGTTCGGCTGATTCAACCTGTCGAAAAATTGACCGGCATTCAGAAAGAGGTTGACGTGACGTTGAACGCCGAGGGAACTGGCGTGACGTTGACGCATAGATTGCGAAACAAAGGGACGAAATCAATCGAGCTTGCGCCGTGGGTGTTGACGGTCATGGCGCAGGGCGGAACGGCAATCATTCCTTTGCCGGAAAAGATCGCGCATCCCGGATCGCTCGCTCCTGGCGAAAAACCCGATTACAGGGGCTTCGCGCCCAACCAAACTTTGATCGTCTGGCCATTCACTGATTTAGCTGACCCGCGTTGGCGATTTGGAACCCGTTACATCACCCTGACTCAGGACAAAAATGCAAAGACCCCGACCAAGCTTGGGCTGGCTCACCGTTTAGGTTGGATCGGTTATCTGAATGAAGGAACTTTGTTCATCAAAGGCTTCGATTACCGAGAGGGCAAAAGCTACGCTGACGGTGGAAGCAACTTCGAAACCTTTACCAACAAAGACATGCTTGAAGTCGAAACGCTCGGCCCGCTGGAACGAATTGCCCCGGGCAAAGCTATTGAACACGTCGAGCGTTGGTGGCTGTTGAAAGGTCTGGCAAACGAAACGACTGATTCCGCACTGGATGCAAACATTCGCTCTCGCGTGGAAGCTCTGGTCAAAAAATCGCTATGAGACTTCACCTCAATTCATTCAGCCTGACGGCAAAACGACTTGCCATACTTACTGTCGGCTGATTAACATGCGCCGCGTTTGAAATCACGTGTCTTCCCAAAGAATTGTTCAACAACCAAAGCTGATCAACCATTGGGCCAGAAAAAACAAAGTCCCGGCCTGAGGGATACCCAGAGGTTCAATACCACAGAGGTTTATGAAGCTGCCTTCGATTCTCAACCTGATGACTGACGACTTGGCGATTGACCTTGGCACTTCGCGAACACGAGTATTTGCGCGCGGGCGAGGAATCGTTGTCAATGAACCGTCGCTGCTTGCTTATGACCATCCGTCGCAGGAAGTCGTCGCAGTCGGTTTGGAGGCGCTTGAACTGGAAGGGCGAGCTTCAGGCGACATTCAAATTATCAGTCCGCTGAAAGACGGCGTCGTCGCCGACCCCACCTTTGCCGGAAAGTTGCTGGAACATTATTTGCGGAAATCGCGTGACGGACGTTCCACTATTTCGCGCCGCGTTCTTGTTTCAATTCCGGCGGATGCCAGCACGGTTGAACATCGCGCGCTATATTACGCCGCCAAAGAAGCAGGCGTAAGCAATGTTCATTTCGTCAACAAAGGCATTGTTGCGATTTTAGGTTCCGGCGTTGACCCGGACGATCAGCGAGCGACTCTGGTGGTTGATATTGGCGCAGGCACGACGACGATTGCCGCGATGGTTCACAACCATTTGATCTTTACTCGCACGTTGCGCGTCGGCGGCAATGACATGGATTTGGCGTTGATTGACATGATCAAACAAAACCACAATCTGTTGGTTGGTCCGCGTACAGCGGAGCGAGTCAAGATTGAATTAGGCTGCGCCGTTCCGCTTGATCAGGAAAACACAACGATGGTCAAAGGGCGCAGCACCATCGGCGGAAATCCGGAAATGGCCGTCGTCAACAGCATTGAAATTCACGAAGCCATAGAACCTCTGGTCAATCGCATAGTCAACGCAGTTCAGGACGCACTGGAAGCATTGCCGCCAGAGGCTTCAGGCGATATTTACGATCGAGGGATGATGATGGCCGGCGGAGCGTCCTTGTTGGCCGGGCTGGACGAACGGCTGTCAAAAGAAACCGAACTGGCCGTCCAGCTAACTGAAAGCCCGCAGCGAGCTGTCATTCGAGGGCTGGGTCTTCTTTTCGAAAACCCGCTGGCGCTGCGTCGAGCAATAATTAAATCCGAATCTTAAAGATTTACTGGTATACGATCTTGAACAAGTCTTAACTTTCAGCTTTTGCGGCTTATGCTATAATCCGCCGCGTCGCTCCAACTCTCTTGCTGATTTTCTCCGTGCTGAGTTTGGAAGTGGTGACCGGATAGTTGAAAAGAATTTTGAAGAGAGTTCGATCGGCACATATTTCTGTAGTTTCAATGAGGTGCGATCTTCTCCAGGCGTTCATTTCACATTGACCATTCTCATAGCTCACCTTCAAAGACGATTCGCGTTCATCGCGATAAGTTTTTTTGCGCCTGCGATCCAAATCCCAACGCCATCATTTTAAGAGTCAAAACTTCGGGAGCGTTTGCTCACGCGCCCGGCACAATTATCTCAACAAGCGCGCACTGGCTTTATCGTCAGTGCGTTTCTTTTTACCAAGAGGTGCATTGATGAATGGCAGAGTTTTAGTTCTGAATTCGACATATGAACCCATCAATGTCTGTACGACTCGCAGGGCAATTGTGTTGATACTCAAGGGACTGGCTAGAACAGAAGAGCGGAATGGCCATCATTATCATTCAGCGAGACAGGCTCTGCCGGTTCCTTCAGTCATACGATTGATGGAATACAAGCACATCCCTTTCGAGCGAAAAAGCCTGTCGCGCAAAAACATCCTGCTGCGCGATCATTACACCTGCCAATACTGTGGCAAGGTTTTCAATCCTGCCGAACTTACGCTGGATCACGTAATGCCGAGGTCGCGAGGGGGCAGTTCAAACTGGGACAATCTGGTCGCCTGTTGCAAACGTTGCAACAATCACAAGGGCAACAAGATGCCTGAAGAAGTTGGAATGAAACTGCTCAAACGACCGCAATCGTTCAGCCTGCACGTCAACCGGCAGATCATGCGTTATCTGGGGCGAACAGACGAAGCCTGGCGCAAATACCTTTTCTACTAAAACCAATAAGCCATCAGCAATCTTCTCAAATCAACATTGAGAGGATTGCTGATGGCTTATTGGCTTTGCATCAAGCTGGCTTCAAGCCGCTTTTTTCTGTCCTTCAACCCACGCCCGCCAGAATTCATAAACCATAGGCAAAACCGAAATAATGATGATTGCAAAAATCACCAGCGTGAAGTTGCGTTTGACGACCGGAATTTCGCCGAAAAAATAACCCGCGTAAGTGAAGATAGCTATCCAGGCAATTCCACCCACGACGTTGTAGAGCAGAAATTTTCCGTAATTCATTTTGCCAATACCGGCAACGAATGGCGCAAAGGTGCGAATGATCGGAACGAAGCGAGCGAGGATTATCGTTTTGGCTCCGTACTTTTCGTAAAACTCGTGTGTGCGCTCCAGATGCTTGCGGTTGAGCCATCGCGATTTTTCACTGGTGAAAACCTTTGGCCCAACGATGTTCCCAATCCAGTAATTAACCGTGTCTCCCAAAATTGCGGCGATGCTCAACAACACGAAGATCAGAAAAACATTCAGTTCACCTTTGGAGGACAAAGCCCCAATGGCGAACAGCAATGAATCCCCCGGCAAAAACGGAGTCACGACCAATCCCGTCTCGCAGAAAATGATCAGAAACAAAATTCCGTAAGTCCACGATTGGTATTGATTGACGAGTTCTACCAGGTGTTTGTCCAAGTGAAGGATAAGATCGAGAAAGTATTTGATTAGTTCCATTCGAATCCAATTTGTCAGCAGGGTTGCGGAAAATGAGCGACAGGATAAGCCAGTTTTCCTGATTGCTCAAAGCGAAGGGGCAAAAGCAAAGCAAGAGTTTGAAGTTTCAGAGCGCAAATTCGCTGGCCGCGCGTGCCAACGTCAGTACATTGACGGAGCTTGCGCCGTTATCGAGTAACGTTTGCGCTATTTCATGAGCAGTGCTGCCGGTCGTCATCACATCGTCAACCAGCAAAATGGTTTTGCCTTTGATCAATCGCGGCGCGCGGACGCGGAAAGCTTTTCTGAGCGAGCGCGAGCGTTCACGCGCTCCCATCCCGGCTCTGTGTCTTTCTGTTTGTTTATTGCGGATCAGGCTGGCGGTATCAATAAATAAACCGGAAAAGGCGGACAGTTCATCAGCCACAACTTCAGCCTGGTTAAATGAACGTTCGGCCAACCGTGATTTGTGAAGCGGAACGGGAATGATGGAATCGTTTGGCAGCTTTTCGTTGAGACTGACAAATGCCGACCTCAACAAATTGCGCAGACGAGGCGATATTTGAGGATGCCGTTTTAACCAAAGAACGCTTTCACGCAACGTGCCTTCGTAAATCCCACAAGCGCGCGCATAACTGAAAGCCAGATCGCTACAACGACCACAGCGCCTTTCTTCAATGGCGATATGCGACGGCAAACCGGCCAGTGGCATTCCGCACTTTGCGCACAAGCTGTCAGCCAAGCGTATCTTTTCGATTTTTTGTTCCGTTTCCAGCCAGCATTGATCGCAAGCTATGCCATCGCGCCATGATTCGATTTCCCCATCGCACACACGGCAGGTCATTGGAAATAGCATCGTCACAGCCGCATCGCGCAAACCAGATACAGCTTTTTCTGCAACGGAATGAAGCGAACCAAAGCGATAAGGAAACTTCGAAATGATCTTTTGCAGCGAGCCGTTATTCATTGGATTTCAGTATTCAGTCGGGGATTCGGCTGGGCTTTTGAGCGCGGAGAATATCACACGAAGGAAGAAGTTCAAGTCAAATGTTTAACCGGTCAATCGCAAAAACGGGCGATGGAATTGCTCCCATCGCCCGTAGAAACTTTCTCTCTTTGAACACGTGTGATTAGTAACGGTATCGCCGGTCACGTTCATTTTTGACCTTATTGCGATGGTACAGATAACCGCCAGCAGCGCCGACGCCAGCGCCTATCAATGCGCCTTTTTTGCCCCCGATCACCGCGCCACCCAATGCGCCAATTCCAGCTCCGATACCAGTGCGCTTGACGGCATTGCCGGTCGTGTCTTCACGGTCGCGATAACGGTAATCGGAATCGCGATAATCCCGATCGCGATAATCACGGCTGTCATAATAGCGGGCGTCGTCATTGTAAGTCTGAACGTTTCGACCACGAGTGCGGCAACGGTTTTGAGCCATCACCTCAGGAGTGGCCAGAACGAACATTACTCCCAAAACCAACATTCCCAGAAACAAGTTTTTGTTCATCTTCAACATCTTTTTCCTCCTTTGCCAGTTCCACTCAAGGCGGTGACTGCAATCATTTAAGGATCAACGGATTCGCATCGGTAAGGTTAGCTCGAATCTATATCCAAGCTTTTCATCAACAATCAATGATGACACCCTTTAACCTAACAAATGCCGTGCCGCCGAAACATGCTTGGAGGTAATTTGCTGGAAACTGTTGAGGTTATATGTGTTTATTTTGCAGAAGATTTTTTGCTGGAGTGAATTTCAGTGTCGTGAAAGAGCGCTGAACGATCCCTTTCAGTGTACACAATCGGTAAGGCATGCGGCATATGGGGTATTCCTTTTCGTCAGGCGTTTTCCATTGCGCGCCGAACTTCGTTTTTCATTTTTCCTGTCAAAGTTAGCAACCACATTTTCCAATCAGCACGGAAAGACCATAGCGGGTATTTGAAAGTTGCTGGCCTATTCCGCTCGATGAAAAAATGACCGAACCACGCGAACGCGTAACCGATAACCAAACTCAGGATGACCAACCACGGATTGCCAACAACAACGGCGAATACCAGACAAATCAATCCCAGGCTGCTGCCGATAAAATGCAGCATACGATTGGCCGGATGCGAATGCTCGCGAATGTAATATGGCCAGAACTCTTCAAAGCTTTTTATGCTGTTTGCTGTAATCGCGCTTGATTGATTCATGGCAATCTCCCATTGATTTCGGATCAACTCGATTTTGATAGTTTTGACCGCAGGCATTAAAGACTTGTTGATTTTACAATCTCCGACATTTGATGTCAGCCCAAGTCCACATCTTCTCATCAAGCGCTACACGTTTCGACTGTCGTGGAATATGATAATGACGTTTCCGCTTCGAAGTTTTCGATTCATTTGGATCAAAGACCTTCTTCACTATGTTTGCCTCAAGATTGAAACGCAATCAATATGGTTTGTTAGCCATCTTCGCTTTGGCGAATTTGTTTGCCTACGCAGGCGAAACACAGATGGGCGCCTGGCGATGGCAGAACCCGCGTCCGCAAGGCAATCCGCTATACGCAATTAAATTCAGCGACGAACGTCGGGGGATTGCGGTTGGGCGCGATGGCGCAATTCTCACAACCGATGACGGCGGTCAAAGATGGGAATCCGCGCGTAGCCCCGTCAATACTCCGCTTTATGGGCTGGCTTCAATTGGCAAACTTGCCTGGGCAGTGGGAGCGCGCGGCGCAATTCTATTTTCCGACGACCACGGCCAAAACTGGCGCGAGCGAAAGAGCGGAACGAAAAAACATCTTTACGCCGTCTGGTTCAACGATGAAAAGACTGGATGGGTGGTTGGCGTTGATGGACTGATACTGGCGACTCGGGACGGCGGCAGGCATTGGTTGGAACAGCCCGGCAATTCAACCAGACAACTGCTCGGCGTGGCCTTTAGCGATGCCAATACAGGCGTTGCCGTCGGCGTCGAAGGAACTCTGCTGATAACCAAAGACGGCGGCGCTTCGTGGCAGGCGAAAAATCAAGCCGCAGAATTGAGTTTGCTCCGCGCTTACGCCGTTGCGCCAAACCTGTTTTGGGTTGTCGGCAGCAACGGCACGATACTCCACAGCAATGACGGCACAGCGACCTGGACTTCTCAATCCACCAACTCATCCAGCCACCTGCATTCGATCACGTTCATCAATGACAAAATGGGTTGGGCGACGGGCGCTGACGGAACGATTTTGCGGACCATTGACGGAGGCCAGGTCTGGAGCGCGCAGATTTCAAACAGCGCCCAGCAATTGACTGCTGTCTGTTTTGTTGACGATAAGCATGGATGGACGGCAGGCGAGGGCGGAGCTATTTACACAACGACCGACGGCGGCGAAAAATGGACTTCGCAAACCGATGGCCCGAAAGAAATGTTCAACGCCATTCATTTCGCCGATGGCGATCGCGGATGGGTTGTTGGGATGAACGGCAGTATCTTGATCACAAACGACGGCGGAAAAAACTGGCGCGCACAAAGCTCTAACACCACAAACAATCTACGCGCCGTCAGCTTCATTGACGCTCAGCGCGGATGGATTGCCGGTCAACGCGGCACGGTTCTGCGAACCGAAGACGGCGGCGCGACCTGGAAAACCAAACCGATTGATTCTCAATTGGACATCAATGGCATTTCTTTCATTTCGCCGACGGAAGGTTGGATGGTTGGCGAAGAGGGTTTGGTTCTTCATACAACTGACGGCGGCCAATCGTGGACGGCGCAAAATTCAAATTGCCGATTCTGGCTCGAAGCAATTGCATTCATTGACGATCAAACCGGATGGGCGGTTGGCGAAGCGGGCAGCGTCATTCATACCAAAGACGGCGGCAAAACCTGGACGGTTCAAGAAAGCGGCACGCGCAAATGGCTTTATGGAATTTCCTTTGCTGATGAAAAGACCGGATGGGCAGTTGGCGAAGACGGATTGATTTTGCGAACCACTGACGGCGGCGATAACTGGGCTGTCCAAATCAGTAACGTTCCCAGCAATCTGCTTGGCGTCGCAGCGGTCAATCGCAAACGAGTCTGGGCAGTGGGTCTGAACGGAATTATTCTGCAAACAAAAGACGGCGGCAGACGTTGGCAACGCGACGCCAGCAACACGACGACTCCGCTCAAAGCCGTGACTTTTTACGGAAATGACGGATGGGTTATCGGTCGCGATGGTGTGATTTTGCGTTACGCGGGGAAATCGGCAGGCGAGTTGCGAACCATACTCGGAAAAAAGTGAGTGGCGAGATTATCGGATGAAGATTTTATTGCTGGAGACGATCCATTACGAAGCCGTAGAGTTATTGAAACAGGTCGGAAATGTTCATCAGATCGAAAGCCTGGAGCCTGATCACGTCAATGAGCAGTTCGTTGACGCTTCAGCGGTATTGACGCGAGGGCGTGGTCGCATTTCGCGCGAAGCTTTGCTGGCCGGGCGGAAATTGAAATGCGTGGCTCGCTGCGGCGCGGGAACAGACAATATTGACGTGTGGACGGCGACGGAGTTGGGATTGCCCGTGATCTTTTCGCCCGATGGGACTACTTATTCAGTGGCCGAGCACGCAATGATGCTGATGATGGCTGTTGGCCGCAAACTTACTTTGCTGAACGACGAAGCGAAGAAAGGCAATTGGGAATTTCGCAATCGCGCAGGCATCGGAACTGAACTGTTCGGTAAAACGCTTGGCATTGTCGGTTTCGGCAGAATTGGCAAACGCACGGCGGAACTGGCCAGAGCTTTTGGAACGAATGTAATTTACTGGAGCGCCCACCATCGCGATGAAGCTTACGAGTTTGCCGAACTGGAAGATTTATTCCGGCGATCCGACATTATCTCGATCAGTCTGGCTCTGAATGCCGAGACGCGAAATCTGGTAAACGCCGGTCTGATTTCGCTGATGAAACCGACCGCGATTATTATCAATACCGCTCGCGGCGAAGTGATTGACGAAACGGCATTGGTTGAAGCTCTGGCTGAACGACGAATCGCCGGAGCCGGTCTTGACGTGATGGCCAACGAACCGCCCGCTTCTGATCATCCGTTTTTCAAGATGGAAAATGTCGTCATCACTCCGCATATCGCTACGATCACTGATGTCGCCTATCGCAAGATGTGCGTCGAAGTAGTCGAGCAAGTTGTGAAAGTTTTGAAAGGCCAAAAGCCTGACTTTAGCAGCGTCCGCAATCCTGAGGTATTTTTGAAACCGCTGGATTCATAAGTTTTTCAGTGCGAGCACGACGCTCGCGCTCCAATAACATTTCCAGGAGAACTCGATGAAGCACTCAATGCACAATTGGATGAGGCCGGAGCCGATTGAAGTCACGATGGAACGGCTTCACCGTCTGGGTTACGACAGTATCGAAATCAGCGGCGAGCCTGCCAAATACAACTGGGATGAAGTACGCGCGCTGATGGATAAATATGAGATTGAATGCTGGGGCGGCGTGACAATGATGTTCGAAGGGCGCGACTTGCTTCATCCCGACAAAGACATTCGTGTCGGAACAATCGCTTACATGAAGGATTGCATCAAAATGATCAAAGCTTTGCGCGGAGAGATTTTCTGCATCGTTCCGTCGGTCGTCGGCAAGGTCAAACCGATGGCTTCAAGCGCGGAAGAGTGGGCCTGGGCAGTTGAAGGACTGAAGGAAGTCGCAGCATTCGCTCAGGACAACGGCATCAAAGCCGGCATTGAACCGCTCAACCGTTTTGAAACCTATTTCATCAACCGACACGATCAGGCCTTGCTGCTGGCCGATGAAGTAGGAAACGATCTGCGCGTGGTGCTTGACGCCTTTCACATCAACATTGAAGAATCGGATTGGAAACAATCCATACGAAATGTCGGCGACCGGCTGCTGGATTTTCACGTCGCCGACAACAATCGCAAACCATGCGGTCAAGGCCGTTACGATTGGTTGGAAGTAATCGGCGTTCTGAAGGACGTAAATTACCAGGGACCGTTGACGGCGGAATTCGTTCTGACAATTGATCACACACCGCTGGCTGTTTCCGGCGAAAAACAAGAAAGCGATCAGGAATTTTCCGAAGCCGATATAAAATTCATTCGTCATCATGGATCGGGGCTGATCAGCGCCGCCGATTATGACAAAGCGGCAGAAGCAAGCATCAACTATCTCAAGTCAATAGGAGCTTGATCAGTAAAACCATGCTATCAGCTCGTTGCTTTCTGGATTTTTCACTTGCTTTAAGCGCGGGCTGCTGACAAACTTTAGGCGATACGGAATTGATAGATGAGCCGATTTAACGACGCAGCTATTGAACTCGCCCAGCAAGGCTGGACGGTATTAACCGATCTTCTCCCGCCTGAAACTATTTCTGCGCTTAGCGCCGAAACTCAACAACTTTGGCAAAATCAATGCTTCCGCGCCGCAGGCACTGGACGATTGGGCGGCTATGCGATCAGACCGAACATTCGCAGCGATCATATTCACTGGCTGGACGAGCAAAATTTGACTGAACCTCAGAGAATTTACTGGCAGACGATTGATGAATTACGCGAAGAATTGAATCGCGAGCTTTTTCTTAGTCTGGCGTCCTTTGAAGGTCATCTAGCCGTTTATCCGCCGGGCGCTCTTTATCAAAAGCACCTTGACCGTTTCAATAATGCGGACGAACGGGCAATTTCCAGCACGCTTTATCTGAATGAAAACTGGAAGGAAGAATACGGCGGGCAATTGAGGCTTTACCTCCGCGATAGTTATCTGGACGTGACGCCTTCGGCTGGTATCTGTGTGTTATTCCGCAGCGATATGTTCTTTCACGAAGTCCTGCCTGCGACTCAACCTCGCTTTAGCCTGACCGGATGGTTCAGACGTCGTTCCACCAGGCCGGTTTGAACGAATCGCGATCAGCGAAACAAATCTCTCTCTTTCTCTCTCAGCAACTCGGTCGCGCTACCTTCTTTATGCTCGAAGTAATAACCGCGCACGACAACCACCGGAATTCGCGAAGCTTTCCGCATCAGCAATCCGGTTGCAGCAGCGATTTCGTCTCCGACCGCAAGCACTGTGGCTGACAATTCTTTTCCGTGATCATCGTGCTGGCCGCGAAAATCTTTCAAAGGCTTCATGCCTGCAATCCCGATGGCAACATTGGTCAGCCCTTCGCGCCACGCGCGGCCAAAAGTGTCAGTAACAATAATCGCCACATTGATCTTGAGCAGTTCAGCCAGACGTGTTTTCAACAGCAAAGCCGAATCGTCGGGCGCGACCGGCAACAACGAAACCCAATCTTTGCCAACCACATTCGACCTGTCCACGCCGGAATTGGCGCAAACAAAACCGTGTTTGGTTTCGGTGATCAGAACGTGGCTGTCCATTCGCACAATTTTTGCCGACTCGTTCAACACGACTTCGATCAGGCGAGGGTCACGATTTTGCTTTGAGCCGATTTCCTGCGCGAACTCAGAAGGCGTGATTGATTCCAGATTCACCAACCGGCCTTCGGCTTTGGATATGATCTTTTGCGCAACAACGACAATATCTCCGTCGGCAAGTTCATAGTTCATAGTTTCAGCCGCGCGGGCGATCAACCAGCCAACATCATCGCCGGGTCGAACTTCGGGAATGCCGCGAATTGCAGTTAATTGAATGTCAGGATGATTTTTGGAACTCAAGTAAGTCAGTTCTCCTAGCTGTGGATAACCAATCTGAGCCTATGCTAAAGCCAACGATGCCTGATGACAAGCTTTGCTTGCGGTTATTGGAACGCAATGCATAGAATTCACCGATTGATCTAATCTGGTTTTTCACTCGACAATTTTCAGGAGGATTTATGACCACACTTCGCAGGATTGCGACGCGAGCTTTGTTTGTCGTTCTTGGATTTTCCTTCCTTGCTGTTTTGATTACCGCACAAACTGCCAATACCGAACAGAAGCCGGAAATCGTCTCGCTGCTTGGCGTCAAACACTTTGCCCAGCCAGATGAAAAAGGGGAAATCGCCGCCGCTCAGTCAAAGCTTGCATCAGATTCAAAAAACATTGATCTGGTCATCGCGCTCGGACGCGCACAGGCAAACGTCTGGCGATACAACGACGCAATTGAAACTTACACGCGCGGAATCAAGATCGCCCCGAACGATTGGCGACTGTATCGTCATCGCGGTCATCGGTACATTTCCATCCGCCAATTCGACAAAGCCGTCAGTGATATGGCCCGCGCGGCCAAACTGAACGACAAAGACTTCGATGTCTGGTATCACCTAGCTTTGGCTCATTACCTGAAAGGTCAGTTTGACAAAGCCGCTGATGCTTACGAACGTTGTCGGCAGGTTGCCGATGCGGATAAGACAGACAAACGCGACGATTCGGTCATTGCTGTTTCTGACTGGCTTTATATGACCTACCGCCGAATGGGCAATCAGGCAAAAGCCGCGAAAGTTCTGGAAGGCATCACGCCCGATATGAAGGTCAAAGAAAACAAGTCTTATTTCGACCGATTGCTGTTTTACAAAGGCCTGAAGAAAGAAGCGGAGCTTATCAATGTCGAAAAAGCCACGGATTTGGAGATCGCCACAGTCGGTTACGGATTGGGTAATTGGCATTTGTACAATGGCAACCGCGCCAAAGCAGAAGTGTTTTTTCGCCGAATAGTTGGCGGAAAGTATTGGCCCGCATTCGGGTTCATAGCTGCGGAAGCGGAGTTGGCCAGGAAAAAGTAAGTCATCCAAACGCAATCTCAAAGAGTTTGTGACAATTGCACGACAATTCCAGTGGATATTCACTCCCGACAGCGAAGAGAGGCTGTTTCGGTTCAGGTAATTGGTTCGGGATAGTGCGGAGCCTGAATCGGATCAGCCTCGTTAACTTGGCTGCTCGGATTTGATTATGCTGTTGGGGTGTAATCGTTGGGGATCCGGGCAGCCATCTTTTATTTTGAAGTGAAAAAAGCTCGGCCCGATTTTCTCTTACATCTCTGTCCCAACCACTTCCCTCATCTGATCCGATTGTCATCTGGTGGTGATCGTTACCAGATTCGATATTGATGCAGCGGCGGGTTCATCTTTGGGCATGACTTTGCCGTATTTGCTGAAATAAGCGAGTTGGCGGCGATAACAATGCTGCTTTTCCATGTCGAACGCGACGCAGGAATCAATCGGGCGCGAGTAAATGTGTATGCTGACAGCGGCTTCGTCAAAGTTGTAAAGCCTGTGAATGGTTTGCAGTTTGTCGGCAGTCAGAACTGTTCCGCCTGCACACGCTTCGACTTCGCGTACGACTTCCAGTTTGGTGTGATCGGAACCAGCCAGACAATCAATGCCGACGACATTCTGATTTTCGGGATGATCGCAACCCAGCCATTTGTAATCCACTACGCCAAGATTCCCGCGCTGAGGAATCATCCAGCAAAGTTGGCCGTTGTGAGTGTGAACGGCTGTTTTCTGACCTGGTTGCCAGCAGATGGTCATCACCTCGAACAGGTCGTCGCGATAAATCATATTCCGCGTGTAAAACTTTTCGTCGAAAAAGACATAAGGTTCGAGCGACGCATCGCTGATTTGCACGCTTTCACAAAGATCCAGAACGCCATCACGCGTGATAATGCCTTGCTCGAAAAAGCAAAGTTTGGCTATAAAATCGTCAATGCCAATCAGTGATCTGGCCATCGCAATACCTCCTCATTTTTCAACCGCCGACGTGAACGGCTGGTCGTTTCGACGGGTCGGGTTCTGCCTGACGCAGGATTTCGTGAGTCACAGGCGCAGTATCCCCCTCGCCAAAAAAGATGAATTTCAGCACGTATGCCAACGGATTGCCCTCAGTCCATCCAAAATAGACGTGCGGAATCTGCCCCGTTTCGTTTCGGACTTGAAGCAGAAAAGCCGCAATAGCGTTTGGAATCGCCGCGCTGCGTGTCCGCAAAACTTTGTAATTGCCGACTTGAACTCCTCTGATTTTCAGGACGCCGGAAAAATCCGAGGCATCGCCGGGACGAACTTCCAGAAAAACAATTGGGTCGCCCGCTGGAATATGATTATTCCAGCGTTCCTGTTTTTCTTTCAACCGGTATTCGTCTATGTCTCCGCGGTCTGGACGGTTGGCAATAATGCGAATCGTGCCTCGCTTGATCTCTTCAATAAATTGGCGAGCCGTATCGTTCAACTCGACGGCATCAACCCGCAGTTCGGTTGATCGCAGTGCGCGCGAAATGAAAGACAAGCCGATGATGGTGAAGATGAAGAACGAAGCGATCTTGATGCCTTCCGGTCGCACGTAAATGTTGTCAACCGTCGTGTAAGCGAAAACCAGCGTGATGGCCAGAAAGACAAATCTGATTGCCCCTTTTTGCCAAACCAGCAAAGTCACAGCCACTGCCGCCGAAGTCATCAAAACCAAAACGCCTGTCGCATACGCTCCGCCCTGAGCTTCAACGTTTGCGTCAAAAACGATCGTCACCACAAAAGCGATCAGCAGGTAAACGATCACCAGCGGACGAGTCGCGCGCGTCCAGTCCGGAGCCATTCCGTAACGAGGCAAATATCGCGGCACAATGTTCAGCAATCCAGCCAGGGCCGAAGCCCCGGCAAACCACAGAATCGCTACCGTGCTGATGTCGTAAGCTGTGCCGAAAACTTCGCCCAGATATTTGTGCGCCAGATAGGCCAGCGCGCGTCCGTAAGCTTCTCCCGGCGGTTGCGACCCGCTGGCTCCCTGGAACTTTGCCGGTTCAATCAACAAAGTGGTCACAAAACTACTGGCCAGAAGCATAAAGCTCATAATCACTGCCGCGCTCATCAACAGCTTGCGCGTATTGCGAATGCGTCCGACGGGATTTTTAGGATCGTCGCCTGCGTCGCCTTTGACCAACGGCATGACAGCAACACCGGTTTCAAATCCTGACAAGCCCAGCGCCAGTTTCGGAAACAGCAACAGCGACAAGCCCAAAATCAAAAACGGATTTCCGTGAATATTCGGTTGAGCGAAAATTGCCGACTTCCAGGCTGGAATTACTTCGGGATGAGTGGCAATTTGATAAATGCCAACTCCGACTACTATCAGGTTGAGCAGCAGATAACACGCCACCAGCAACACCGCCAGACCGATTGCTTCCTTGAACCCTTTCAGAAAAATGCCGCCAAGTATTCCAACCAACAAAAGCGTGATAGCGACACGATGGTCGTGGAAGAAATGCGGAACCAGCGGGTTTTGGACAATATGTTCTGTGGCGTCCGCCGCCGACATCGTGATGGTGATGATGAAATCGGTCGCCACGAATCCAAGCAGTACCAGCACGAATAATTTGCCCCGCCATCGCGGCAGCAAATCTTCCAGCATCGAAATCGAACCTTCGCCGTGCGGACTGGCTCCGGCCACTCTTCTGTAAATCGGCAAAGCGCCGAACAGCGTCAGCAGCACCAGCACAAAGGTGGCAATCGGCGACATCAATCCGGCGCTCAGAAAAGCCAGACCGGGCTGATAACCCAGCGTTGAAAAATAATCCACGCCGGTCAAACACATCACCTTCCACCAACTGTGAGCCTGATGCTTTCCCTCTCTTTCGTGAGGTCCGGCAACTTCCTCGACCTGTCCTTCAAAGAACCATTTCTTGAATGAATTGATAAACTCGGAATTGTCAGTTATTGCTTGTGACATAAATTGCGGTGTTTTTTATTTGCGTGTCGCCAAACCGATTTTGCCGCCGTTACCCGCCAACGTGAACGGCTGGTCGTTTCGACCGATCAGGTTCGGCTTGGCGCAAAATCTCGTGTGTGACCGGCGCTGTGTCCCCTTCGCCGAAGAAGATGAACTTCAGCACGTAAGTCAGCGGATTGCCCTCAGTCCAACCAAAATAAACATGCGGAATTTGTCCCGTTTCATTGCGAACGTGCAGCAGAAAAGCCGCAATCGCATTCGGCACAGCCGGGCTTTTCGTACGCAGAATTTTGTAATTGCCGACCTGCACGCCGCGCACTTTCAACACGCCGGAAAAATCCGAAGCGTCGCCGGGTCGAACCTCAAAAAACAGCACCGGGTCGTTGGACGGAATGTGATTGTTCCATCGCTCCTCTTTTTCTTTCAAACGGTATTCGTCAACGTCGCCGCGATCCTGGCGATTGGCGATGATGCGGATAGTACCCTGCTTGGCTTCTTCGATAAATTGCCTGGCGATGTCGTTCATCTCGACGGCGTCAACGCGCAATTCAGTCGAACGCATCGCGCGGGAAAAGAATGAAACGGCAATGATCGAAAGGATGAACAGCGAAGCGATCTTGATGCCTTCCGGTTGTTCAACCAAATTGACTCCGGTGGTGTAACCGAAAATCAGGGCAATCGCCAGATAAGCGAATTTCATCCATCCGCCGCGTTTCCAGGCCGCAATCGCCACGGCAATCGCCGCCGAAAACATCAAAGCCAGCACGCCGGTCGCGTATGCTCCGCCCTGAGCGTCAACGTCCGCCTTGAACAGTATCGTCACCGCAAAGCAAATTGCCGTCAGCACCAGGGTCAATGGACGAGTCGCGCGCGCCCATTCGGGAGCCATTCCGTAACGAGGCAAATAACGCGGCACGATGTTCAACAATCCGGCCATCGCCGACGAGCCAGCGAACCACAGAATCGAAATTGTGCTGAGATCGTAAACCGTGCCGAAAATGTCGCCCAGATAATTATGCGCCAGAAAAGCCAGCGCGCGGCCATTCGCTTTGCCGCCTTCCTGGAATTCCGCCGACGGAATCAGCGTCGTCGTCACGAAGCTGCTGAAAATCAGCATCACGCTCATGATCGCCGCCGCCGACAACAACAACTTTTTGGCATTGCGAATTCGCCCGGTTGGATTCTGGTAAGAATCGGTCTTGTCGCCCCTGACCAACGGCATGACCACAACGCCGGTTTCAAATCCAGAAAGTCCCAACGCCAATTTCGGGAACAGCAAAAGCGACGCCGCAACCATTCCGATCGGGTTGCTGTGCCGGTTGAACAGTTCGCCCTTCCATTGCGAGAGCAAGTCGGGATGAGCAACGACTTCGTAAAGTCCAACGCCGATGACGATCAAATTCATGGCGATGTAAGCCACAACCAATACCACCGCCAGGCCGATGGCTTCCTTGAAACCTTTCAGGAAAACCGCGCCAAGCGCTGCGATCAGAACCAGAGTGACCAGAACCTCTCTGTGATGCAGAAATTGCGGAGCGAAGGGATTTTCGATGATGTGAGCCGTCGCGTCGGCAGCCGACAAGGTGATGGTGATGATAAAGCTGGTGGCGGCAAATCCCAGCAAGGCAAGCACGAACAACTTTCCACGCCAACGCGGCAGCAAATCCTCCAGCATGGAAATCGAACCGTCGCCGTGCGGGCTGGCCTCGGCCACACGGTTGTACATCGGCAATGCGCCGAACAAAGTCAGCAATACCAGAACCATCGTCGCAATCGGCGACAAAGCTCCTGCGGCCAGAAAGGCGATGCCGGGTTGATAACCGAGCGTCGAAAAATAATCCACGCCGGTCAAACACATGACCTTCCACCAGGGATGATCGTGATATTGACCTTCTTTGCCGTGCGGGCCTGCAACTTCTTTGACTTGGCCTTCAAAGAACCAGCGTTTGAAGGCGGCTAGAGAGCGAAAGGGCGAGACTGTTGCTTCAGTCATGGTTTCTCATTTCGTCCGGCGTCAACTGAATCGCTGAGCGCCAAACTTTTAATTTAAGGCTGGATTGTTCCAGTTCTGGGTTGTGTGTGATGGTTGAATGCAAAACGTATCCTAGCATCAACACGGCAATGGCTGAAGTCCTCGTACCGGCAGTGATTTTCACCGCTCAACGTTTCTTTTTGCCTCCCCGGCTTTTTGTGATTTCAACGACTGAGAAATCCACCAGATGACGATCAACG
Organism: uncultured Heliomicrobium sp.; assembly: GCA_964426025.1. Classification (GTDB taxonomy): domain Bacteria; phylum Acidobacteriota; class Blastocatellia; order RBC074; family RBC074; genus RBC074. The sequence continues at coordinate 72 of CAYRQB010000090.1, read as the reverse complement.
TTGACGCGATCAACGCGAACACGGACGCGATCTCCAAGCCGGAACTTGCGTCTTCCGCCGCGCCCGATCAAG
>CAYRQB010000089.1:0-19264 GCA_964426025.1 uncultured Heliomicrobium sp. | reverse complement strand
AAGCCTTGCCGCTGCTGACTTCGTTCGCCGCCATCGCCGGAGTCGGCGGCATGGCACAAACTTCGATCAGTAATTACACGCGCGATCAAGGTTGGGGAATGGGCGCGAAAGTCGGCGCAATCCCCAGCATCATCGGCGGACGCGATTTGCAATTGTCTCATTCGGGGATGGTTTTTGACGTGAACGAAGAATCCATGCCTCGCTGGCAACGATGGATGAAGCACGTTCGCCGCGATCAACTGGCGTTGTGGATGCCTGCGGCTTTCATCGGTCTGGCTTTGCCCGGAATGCTGTCGGTCGAATTTCTGCCGCGCGGAACCGTCGCCAACAACTGGGTGCTGGCCGGTATGACCGCCGACGGAGTGTTCAATCGCGTAGGCGGAGCGCTAGGTTCGTTCTGCTGGTACATGATTTTGATTTGCGGCTTTCTGGCTTTGCTGCCGAATTCGACTACGAACGCCGACGGCTTCATGCGTCGTTGGGTTGATGTCAGTTGGTCGTCAACCAAATGGATGCGAAAGATTGATCCGCGAAAAATCGGCCAGTTGTATTTTGGAATTCTGATCGCCTACTTCGTCATCGCAGTGCTGTTTCTTTCCGTCGCCAGCCCGCGCTGGCTGATTGTCGTTTACAGCAACATAGGCAGTCTGGCGTTGGGCTTCAGTTGCTTCCACGCTTTGTACGTCAATTTGACTTTGCTGCCCGACAAAATCAAACCCAGTTGGGGAATGCGCATCGGAATGGCTTTGGCCGGATGCTACTTCGTCGGATTGGCTCTGCTGACGCTTCTGATTTCGATGAAGTGGATTTAGCGTCAATCCGTAGCCGCGAGTCCGTTTCGATTCAACTCTGCCGTTCGGAATTCACCATCTTTGACTATGAACAGCCCTGGGAAGCGTTTTTCCCAAGGTTTGTTCGCCGCTGGCATGTATTGCCGAGCGTTGGCTTCGACTCCGGCGACGCCTGGAACGTGAGCGGCTATGCCGACTGAATGAATCAGCGAAGCGCCGGGACAGGTCAAATCCTGAACCGATAAAAACATCTTGTACTTCTGCGAAGCCGCCGCCATGACCATCGCGTGCGATTGGCCTTTGCAGGCTTTCAGCGCCACGCCCGTGTAACCCATCTCCCGCGCCAGCAGCAGCGTTTCCAAATCAACCAGCGATTCGTCAATCAAGACCGGGCGCAGTTTGTTCGCTTGATGCATGACGTTCTGGCGATTCGATTGCAGATCGCGCGCCGTAGGCTGTTCAAGGTAAAGAATTCGATTGAACCCCAGCGGTGTTTGCTCTTTCACCTTTCGCAGATATTCCAGCACGTATTCAACGTTCGGACAGCGTTCGTTGAAATCAACACAGTATTGCCAATTCGTCTTCGGGCGAGTTTCCGAAGCTACGCGGTCAATGGCGATTGTGCGCTCGATGTCCCAACGCAAGTCTTCGCCTTGAAGTTTGATTTTGATGTGAGTCAAACCGTTGAACTTTATCCATTCGGCCAGAGTCTCCGGCAAACCGTCGTTGATGCGTTGGCCGAGTTCGGACGGCAGAACGGCGTCTGCTCCGCCAACGGAATGAAACATCGCTACGCGCGCTTTCGGTTTGGTCAGGATGTACTGGGCGGGGAATTCGCCTTTGAAATCTTTGTTGAGGTAATGCGACAGGTCGTGAGTCATCAAATCTCTGCCGTAGGTTTGATAACAGCTTCGCCCGTGCAGCTTGCCGAAAGCGTCGTGAATCGCCGCATCGAACGCGCTGGCCGTCACCAACGTGCAAAGCTTCGGAATCGGAGCGGCAAGCTTCAATTCTTTCGAGACTTCGGCGGCGGCTTTCAGGTATTCCGGTTCGAGCGCGAAGTTGATGTCAATCGGGTGTCCGAAGCCTTTGTAGCCGGAAGTGATTTTGGCCACGCGCTCGGCCAGCTTCTTCATTGCGCCGAGCGTCGTCGCATAAGACATCTCGCGGGAAGGGAACGACCAGACATTGCCCAGCGGCATCGAGCCGAATCCTTTCGCCGTTTTGCCGCTGCGAGTTTTGACCGTGACGTTGACGTTGATGATCGTCGCACGATCAACCGGCACTCCGCCGAATTTGTAAGGCGCGCGATAAAGATGTTCCTCGTAACTGAAGCTGAGTTCTTCAACGCTTATGTCGGTTGTTTTGCTAAAGCTTGTTCGAGTTGAGAAAGCCAGACCGGTCGAAGCAAGCGCGGAAGCCAAAAGGAAATCACGGCGAGAGCGGCTGGTCATTTGTAAGCCTCCGAAATTCGCGCTTTCAGAAACTCCAGATCGCGTTGAGCCGCCGTAATCGTGTTTTCAGTTTTCGCCGCTTCAGTCACTCCGGGAATTTCATATTCCAGATGCAGCGAAATCGGGCCGTGAAAGTTGGCTTGGCGCAGCAGTTTGAAATACTGCCGCCAATCAACCATTCCTTCGCCGAGCGGACAGTTCATGATGCGCCAGCTTTTGGCGGATTTTTCCCAGTAAAAATCTTTGACGGCGATCATCTTCAATCGAGGCGCGACAAGATTCGTCGCTATCTTCCAACCAGCCGAGCCGCCCTCGACGACCGCATGGCGCACGTCGAAATAATAACCAGCCCATTTCGGATCAAGCCGGTCAATCACTGTCGCCACGTCCCAAAGCGGAGCGCCTATGTTGCCGTCGTGATTGTGAAAGCCGCATTGCACACCAGCCTGTTTGCCAAGCTCGACCAGGGCGGCGAATTCAACGCCGAACTTTTCCAGTTCGCGGCGAACGTCTTTGAATTCGTATTTGTAATAACCGGGTTTGAAGAAGGGAATGCCGAGTTTGCCAGCGGCGGAGAGAATTGGCTTGGCCGTCGGATCGCTGGCCGAAGTCAGCCCGGTTGTAATCATCGGAACCGCCAGACCTTCGGCCTTGATGGCGGCTACGGCTTTCGGTAAATCTTCTGTCGCGCGTTCGGGCAAAACGTGGCCGCCGGGTCGGACGGTCAGATCAACTCCGCCAAAACCGAGTTTTTTGACCGTCTGAGCCAGTTGCTGCCAGTTCATCGCGGGAAGATGCTTTGAAAAAAAGCAAAGAGTCCCGTTGAATGAATTGGCTGGAACTGTTTCAGCAATCGGCGAAATATTGACGGTCGGCGCAAAAGCCGTCGCAGTTGCCAGTTTGAGGAAATCGCGTTTTGAAGTGTTCATTGTCAGTTATGGTTAAACCGTAGTCGGGAATTTGTAAGGCGCGCGGTATTGGTAACTCAACATTCGATTGGCCGCAGCGTTGTTGGTGAATCGTTCCGCTTTGCCGTCCCATTCCAGATAAGCTTTCAACTTGTAAGCGATGTTGCCGATCAGCGGAGCGCTGGTCGAACGATGGCCGACTTCTATGTCGCAGTTTGTTTCCTTGCGGCTGCGAACGCAATCCAGGAAGTTGCGCGCGTGATGTTTGGTGTCGGCGTCGCCCTGACCTTTCTTCGCTTCGATCATCGGCTTTGAGCCTTTTCGCCAATTGTCTTTCGTTCGATCCAGCGGCGAGCGGGCGAAGAATTCGTTAGGGCTGATGTTGTCAGGCACGACTTCATAACCGTTGCTTTTCAGATAAAGCGTACCTTTCGTTCCGCGAAATTCTATTTCGCCGTTGTTCAATCCGGCGGCGTGCGAATTGGCGTTTATCTGAGTGAAAGTCACCAGCGTGTTGTTCGGATAAAGCCATGAAACTTCCATCGTGTCTGGAATATCGCGATTGTCTTTGATGGCGAACCTGCCGCCCATCGCCGTTACCGCCAGCGGACGATCATGGCCGAGCGCCAGATGTATCGCGTCAACGTAATGAACTCCGAAGTTGGTCAATTGCCCGCCCGAATAATCCCAAAACCAGCGGAAGCGATAAAAAGTGCGGTTCTTGTTGTAGGCTCGCTTTGGCGCCGGGCCGAGCCAGGCTTCCCAGTCGAAATCATTTGGTGGAACTTCATCGGGCGGATTGCCGATTCCATTCGGCCATTCGTTTTGGATATGGAAAGCTCGCACGGCCATCACCTGACCGATGTAACCGATGCGGACGATCTCGGCGGCTTCGCGCACGAAAGCGGAAGATCGGCGATGAATTCCAACCTGACTGACGCGGTTGTGTTTGCGCACGGCTTCGACCATTCGACGACCTTCAGCGACACAAAGCGATAATGGTTTTTCGACGTAAACGTCTTTGCCTGCCTGACAGGCTTGAATTGTTTGTAGCGCGTGCCAATGGTCAGGAGTGCAGATAACAGCGGCGTCAATGTCTTTCAGTTCGATCAGCTTGCGGTAATCTTTAAGTTGCTGCGGGCTGGAGCCGATCTTTTTCGACGCAAAATCCATGTACGGCTGGTGAATGTCGCAGATGGCGACGACTTCACAATCTTTGTGAACGAGGAAAGCGTCCAGAACCTGGTCTCCACGATTGCCCAGAGCGATGAAGCCAAGCCGTATTCGATCATTGGCTCCGGCAACCCGAATATGGCTCAATGCCGTTGAAGCGGTAGCGACGGCAGCGGTTTTAGCGAAACTTCTACGAGACAAATGGCTCACAGTTTATCCTCCTACAAAAATTGAGCGAAACCCGATAGGGTTTACGCTTTGGAATAAAAAACAGTTTTGGTTGGGAAAGCAGATAGCGCTCCGGGAAATTACGGAAAAAAGCAGAGAAAGTATAGAGCAAACACTTTGATGTTGACAGGTTAGGAACTGAAAACTAGCATTACAACGCTCTCCAAATTCTAGAAAATTTTCTTGATCAATCGGAGGTCTCTCGAGAATGAAACCTCAGACTATTCGAGCGATAGCAATCGCTCTGGTTTTGATTTCCGTCACCGTTACAATTTTTCGTCTTACCGGCATTACTGATTGGGATTTAGGAATTGCGCGGCTGCCCGTTTTATTTGCCGCGATAGCTCTGTTGTTGATCGCAAGAAGAACGGAAAAACGACAAATTTCCCGGTCGTGACAACAGGCTTAAATGTTGTGGATTTTTAGCTTGCTGTTTTTTTTCTTATCCCCGATATTGGTAATGAATTGATGCATCGAATTTTCGATTACGACACCGTTGGCTCCCCACGTTTCTGAAACATTGCCTGTTTCGAAGGCATGTTCTCTATTTTTAACTAACTACCTGGTTATGAGTTCATCGGCGATTTTGATTATGGAATGGTTGAAAAGAGCCTGGCTTGGCAAGAATGCTTCTATTGACGGCGTCAAGCAAGGCAATATTGGGATGGGCAATGCTGCCTGGTTTGACGATGAAGATAGACTGCTGGTGGGGCTTGAAAGTATCCCTGTCGGGGCTGCAGTGATAGCCCGCGATGGCAGATTTTTGAACGTCAACAGGTCATTGTGTGAGATGTTCGGATATTCCCCTCAGGAACTGCTAAAAATTGACCTTCAGCGAATAGCGCACCCTGAAGACAAGCATGACCTGGGCAATCTGCAGCAAATCTTTTTGCAGCGAGATGAGGCTGGCCAATTTGAAAACCGCTACATACATAAATCCGGGCACACAATTTGGGTCAGCGCCATCATCTCTCAGCTTCACACTAACTCAGGACGTCATCAATATTTGATTTCTCAGTTTCGCGACATCACCAAGTACAAACAGATGGAAGAGGATTTGCGTCAGACCAGAAATCTTCTTCATGGGATTATCGAAGGTACACCTGATGCATTCTTCATGAAAGACAAGCAGGGACGTTATCTGGTGATCAATCCCGCGGGCGCTCATCTGTTTGGTAGGAATATTGAAGAGATAATAGGAAAAACTGATTTGGATTTGCATTCTCCTGAGAACGTTTCACAGGTACAGGAGATAGATCGAATGGTGTTAAGTTCCGGAGAGGTTAATACATATGAATTGGCGATAACTGTAGCCGGAACCATGAAGGCGTTTCTTTTTACTAAAACACCATATCGTAATCACTCAGGCGAAATAATAGGGTTGGTTGGAATAGGACATGACATTACTGAACATCAACGTGCTGCCGAAAACCTTGAAAACTCGCGTGCCGAGTTAAGAGCTTTGTCTGCCCGTCTTCAGTCTGTAAGAGAAGAAGAGCGAATGAGAATAGCTCGTGAAATTCATGATGAGTTGGGACAGGTTTTGACCGGACTGAAAATAGATGTTGTTTCGCTTGCCAAGAAAATCTCGGAGCTAGATACAAAGGATCATTGGGGACAGTTGAGGACAAAGACACAGTCAATTGCGAGTTTGATAAACAACGCAATATTAACTGTGCGAAAAATCTCGACGGAGCTAAGACCCGGATTATTGGATGCTGTCGGGTTATTGGCAGCAATTGAATGGCAAGCCAGAGAGTTCGAGAAGCGCGCGGGAATTAAGTGCAGGTTGAAGTTACCATCAGTAAGCATTTCCCTGGATCAAAATCGCTCGATAGCTATCTTCCGAATTTTTCAGGAAATACTGACCAATGTAGCTCGTCATTCCCAAGCTACTGAAGTTATAGTCAACATAGAAGAACAAAATGCTTTTTTGATTCTGGAGGCCAAAGACAATGGCAGAGGGATAAGAGCCAGCGAGTTCTCGAATCCTAAATCGCTGGGGCTACTGGGAATGAGGGAGCGTGCGCTACTTCTTGGCGGTGAAGTAAGCATAAGAGGTGTTCAAGGTAAAGGAACAACTGTCTCTTTACGCGTTCCTTTTGAGTATAACAATGGTGATGGTTACCCCGTTCGACAGGGATTCGACGAGTAACAAGCTGGTCGAACCTTTCAGGTAGGTAGCCGCTAGTATTGAGTGCGCGGAGGAAGTGGGTGGTGCCAGGAAGCCCTGAAGTTGTTTTCAGTAAACTCTTTTTTTTCGTACGGTGACAAGCCAACAGCTTGACGTTCGTAATTTCTGACTCCGCCGGTTTCATCAGGGTCTAAACGTCCATATGCCGCGTCATCTGCATGTATTAGTTCATGCGCAAGAGCAATCTCGGGCGGATGGTTTCTCCAGTCAGCGCTCCTGCAGGAGCAAGTCATAGTGGGGTTATATTTAATTGTTGTATTCGATCCCTTGCCCGTTCCATTTATCCTTTTTTCTTTGCCATTGATATCCTGCCACTTTAACACCTTCCCTTTGGCGATTGCAGCTCCGAAGTTGTCAGGTGGAGCCTCACTAACTCTATCGGTCGGAATTATTGTTATTTGTTTCCCGCTTTTGCGCAGGCTCAATAACAATTTTCGTCCAATTGCCAATTTAGCAAGCGAAGACAGATGCGATTTTGTTGTTTGAACAAAATCGGCATTGCCTCTGATAACTATACGTTGTTGGTATTCAACCTCAACCAGTTCTGCCGTCATTAACTTGTTTACTGCTTTACGGTCGGCCTCGGTTATTCGCCCGGCTTTAAGATGGCGTAATAAACGCTGGCGTGTATCAGGGGGTAATAAACGAATTTCCTCTGTTGAAAGTACCTCAGTGATTTTTCTAGCTACACTGGCAAGGTTTTTCCACGAAGCCTGGTCTAACTGTTGCGCAACCCAAGTTGCCTGAGATTGTAATGCAACTGCGGGTTTGTTAGTGCTGGTCTTCTTCTTATTGATCATAACCATGTTTGTTGGCAACCCATGATTCAGGTTGTAGTAGGTGGAAAGTTACCCCAATTCATGCTTATGGAGTGGCAATACCGGCACAACATCGGATGATTGAGTCAATCGGTTAAAGCAAAGGAGCTTCAGGCTGCCGAATTTACAAGTCTGAAGCAGACCTCTGCTAGCAACCACTGACTGGCTTTAATCGAGAGTTGTAAGAGAGCGAAGAGGCTTCTTTCTAAAAGTTACGAATAAAGGCTCGCCACCAAAAAAGGTTGACGAGCCTTAACAATTCTGGGCATTGTAAAATGCATGAAGGTTACATGTGTAAATTAAATTACCCCTTCGCGCGGTTTCACAAATGCTTGAATACAGAAAGTTATGTTATCGCTTCTTGCTTCCCGGGATCGCGTAATCGGATTTACTAAAGGCGCCAACTATGCAAGACCAATCGCCGAGCCTTAGGTTTGCTCCGACTCCCTGTGCTGAAATTGGAATAGCTTTTTTCTTGGGTTTTGGGGAGACAATGTTGTAAAAGTACCGGAAGTGATTGAAGTCAATTGCCTCGGCACGATTGACTACCTCAACCTGATAATTCCGGCCACCTTTGAATACAAAATCTTCAGTGTCTCCGTGGAAGTGTAGGACTGCATATCCGTCTTTCGGAATATTTACGTCCAATCCGGCCTTGGTAGCAACCGTTGTTGGAGTATTGGCTAATGGGGAATGAGTCTTTGCATCCGCAAAAACTGCATTAATTGCGTGAGCAGATGTGTAAAGAGTTCCGCTGTTAAAGTGCAGTCTTGCTCGACACCGTTTTGCATCAGCATTAAGAGTTGCACCTGGATATAGGCTCTCAAGGTCAACTACGGAATCGAAGGAATGGCGATAGTCGCGAGAGGATCGCGGAACGTGGTAGGTTAATGGTTCTGCTTTCGGATAAACATCTAGCGAGATGTCTCCGTTTATTTCAGAGAACTCATGGTATTCTTTTTTTATAACACCATTTTCCCTGATAATAATGTGTGGGCGGTGTACATCTTCGGGAGCTTCGTTATCGGTCGGAATTAACCCAACCATCAAGCGAGACGAGTGCTTGGTGAAAAATGCACACAAATCCTCAAAAGTGAAACTAATGGTACTCATTTTTTCCTCCATGCAATATTATTTGCATCGGGGATCGGGGGAGGAAATCCACGATTAAGTTTTTGATTTAACTTAGCAGCCTTTCCTGGTGTCAGGACGCCGACTAAGGATAACGGAAAATTACCCGGAAACTCAGATCAAATTTATAATAGCCGTTTATTGCCAAAACCGTCACCAGAAATCAGAAAAGCGGCCCAATAGTATGGATGACGCTTTTTAACATTATCAGAATGAATTTGAGTACGTTGTGCCTGACTTAACGATTCGGCAAAACCAAATTGCTTAATACGATAATTATAGTGGAAAGCATACATTATATCTGCCGAACTTTCATCATCAATTTCCCATAAAGTAGCAACAACTGAAGGAACTTTTGCCGCGAAGAATGCCTGAGCTAAAGCTCCCAAGGCCTCTCCACGTGTATAATCACCAATTGCCGAACGACAGCTTGATAGAATGATGAGCCTTGTCAATGGAAGTCTGAGTTTGTATATCTCCATAGCCTGCAAAGTGCCGTCAAGCGAAACTCCTGGTATAACTCTGTCTTTTAGCTTTGATGTCTTTTCATCGGCGAGCACAATTGAAGATTGCAAGGGTATTTGACCATCAATGAGTGCGTGGCTGGCAATATGAACTATCTCGTGATTGCCTATATTATTGATTAACTCACCTTCGGTTGCATCATTCTTTCTCAATAGCAGAGCATTTTTATATAAGGCTCTGGATCGCGAAACTTCCTCTTCCGATGATGGCAAAGTCGGTAATTGAGGGAAGCGGGTGTGATTGAACCGAGGATTGCTAATGCCAATAAATGATTCGCCTGAGTTGTACTGCTTTCTTTTTGCCAGGTTTAATGTTTGAGTCAGTACGCTGGCGCTTGGATTTGTTAACAACGGAAAATCCTCAATTAAGTAGCGTTTCCTGGCTGGCGAATACAGAGTTGCAAATGGCAATTGAGATAATACTCCGTCAGGAACAACACAGAGCAGCTTGTTATTTTCAAGATGGCCAATCACAGGATTGATTAGGTATTGATACAACTCCTCACCCTGACGATTGACTGTGTCAATATCACGCCGGGTTCTGAGATTGGTCATATACCTGGAAACCAGATTTTCAAGAAAATCTGAGCTTACGGCCACGCTTGCAGAAGAGAAAGTGCTTCTTGTTATATGCCAAATTATGACACTATTCTTTGTTATAGAGTAGGAGAGTATCTGAATGTTACGGGGGATCGAGCGTTGAACTAAGCCCAAGGTTAGCGAATTTGTATATCCAGACAGAGATACAACAGTTCGTCCGTCCCGTATTTTTGTATTGGGCCTTTGGGATAACAGGTCAAGAAGGTCTCGACTTTTAGACTTCTCAGAATAATTGAAAGCCAAAATGGGGTCACGCTTAACACGGTATTGAAAGTCAATCATTGTTTGGTATACGTTTTGATGGGCAGAAAGAAAAGCGCTACGGCCACTTGCGGAATCAATTTTTGCCCTGTCTTGTTCGGTCAGGTAAATACTTCGGCGAAGGTAGTTTTCTGCCTCTATGTTTTTGCCCTGTGCCATAAATGCAGTCGCATACCCTTGATTAACTGCTGAAAGATAAGTTCGATATTTTGTTCCTTTGATGGTTAAATTGGCGCGATTATAAGCTTCTATAGCTTTATCTGAGTTATTTTGTTCAAGTAATATGTCGCCCAGTGCGGTATACAATTCTGTTTGAAGTAGCTGCTTTGATGTCTTATCTTCAATTTGAGTTGATTTTAGGATTGCGTCGTGCAAATAACGAGTCGCTTCTTCATGGTTACCAAGCTTCCAATGGACAAGCCCAATTCTGCCTGTGCTTCCGGCTATGAATACTTTATTGCCAGTGAGGTTAGATGCCTGCAACGAGCCTTTCAGGAAATCGAGGGCAAGCTGAAAGTCGCCAACATAAAAAAGAATTTCACCTGTCGTCAGATATATCTGGGCTTTATGCAGTTGAACTACCGGCTGATCTTTAATATATGATAAAGCTTCGAAGTTTTTATTAAGTGAACGATCGTAATCGCCAGTGCGAGTATAGGCGCCGGAGGTAAGTCGCAGGCTTGTGATTATTAATCCTGTTTCGCCCAATTCTTTAGCTATTTTTTCAGCCTTAAGACTATATTCTAACGAGCGTGCTATTTGGAGAACGCCAATGTAGGCATTGGCCATGGCGAGATATGCTTGAGCCTGTATGTAACGATGTCGCTGCTTTTCAGATTTGGAAATTAGCTGCAATCCCATTTCAGCCAAGCGATCTGATTTTTGATTGATATTATGGTAACGGATTAGATAGAGCGCAGCAATTTCGGCGTGATATGGATCGCCTATGCGTTCAGACTCAAGGTAGGCATTTTGGTAGAGAGAGAAGGCGACGTCCAGTAAGCTGCGGGATAACTTTTCGTCCGCTTGCCGCAGCATCAAGCGGACACTTTGCATCCCGCTTTTTGTTTGCGGACTAGCACGTGCTGCAAATTCAGCCAAGTCGCTAATGAAGTAATCAGCTTTCTCATTAGCTATTAGTCCTCCGATCTGCCTGAGATTTTTCAGATGAGTGTTAGCGAGTACAAGGTCACCTTTGGCTACTGCGTCAAGATAGTCATCAAGCAGTTGGTCAGTGGCGAATTGTCTAACTGCAGGAAAGTCTCGACCTAATAGAGACCTAAGAGCTTCTTGATTATTGGATCTTATAGCTTCTTTAAGTGATAAGGTTTTGTCGTTTTTGGGCTGTTTTGGTTCAGCCGCTCTCATTTCCAGCTTTTTCAGGTGAGCCTTGGCCTCTTCAGCCCATTCACTAGAAGGGTCTAGCTCCAGATATTTTTCCCAATTTATGCGAGCGGCATCATTCAGCCCCATTTCTTCATAGCACAAAGCTCGATTGAACCACGCCTCAGCGAGTTGTGGGTCTATACGGATGGCTGAATCGTAGTGCTTAATTGCGTCGGAAAGTGCCGGATAGGGATTGAACTTGGCGCGTTCGTAATAGACCGCAGCGAGATCGGCGTGGATTTTGGCATTTTGAGCCGAATTTTTCAGAGCTTCCTTTAGCTGCTCTTCAGCTTTAATAAATTCACCGAGTAATAGATATAGCCTACCAAGCGCGTGGCGCGCGTCCGGAGTTGGATTTGACGCCACAATGTGTGTTAGCTCAGCCAAGGCGTAATTAATTTGATCTCGGTCAACATCAATGTTTTCTGAGGCAATTCCGGATGCGCCGCGCGTTCGCTCATATGGTTTGTAAGGTAGCTCGGTTACACGAGCTTCGAGAGGGCGACTGGAGCGATAGCTTCGACTCATCGCCATCAAGCTATTTTGTACCGGCGAACTGTTATGGGATTGCCAATAATAAACAGCTCCCAAAAGGGCAATAATCATTACCGTTGCCGATAACAATAATGAGCGTCTTTGGAGTAAAATTTTGGCAATTCCACCGGAACTGGGTTGAGATTGGGGAGTGATGAATGGAAACGCCGGACGATCTTTAGCCAGGGTTTGGCTTGCATGATGGTTTTCCGGAAAGCGAGCTTGAGCAATTGTTTCAACTCCAAGTGGAAACAATTTTTCCAACTCTCTCTGCTCTTTTTCGCTTCCATCAGTAGTGCAAAGACGCAACAAGATCGAAAGTCTTGTTCGGCATTCTTCACAGGTAAAACAGTGTTCATCAATCTTCGTCTGCTCCGCCAGGCTGCATTTGCCTATTGCATACGCAGCGATCAACGTTTCGGGCGGATGGAGAGTTGATCTTGGCTGATTATCCTTCATTGAATCCTCTATGGAACTGGGTTAGAAAATACAGGTGAACAAACCAGCTGAAAACGCTTGGCTGCTTCTATGTCAAAATAAAATCAGTGTTTAGTAGTTAGAAAGACGATCCTATCCTGAATAAACCAACTTGAATAAGCAATGAACTCGAAACTAGAGGGGAAAGAAAAAGCACTTAATATTTCTTTTAGTGATTATTATACAAATGTCTTACGGATGCAGATATTACGCATCGTCTTTGTAAAAATCAAGCAATCCAAGTGATTGGATGAAATATTTTCCTGGCGAAATTGACACGGCAAAACCTTCCTTAACAAGTGCCCGATTGCCGCGCCCTGCATCCGGGCGCGAAAGACCTGTGACTCGCGCAAGCTCTCCCGGAATTGTCATTCCTGCGCCGGTCAGGAATGACCGGGCAATCTCTCGCAGGGCGAGTTCAAAAGGAATCTTTTGAGCTAAATGTTCAGAAAAGCGTCCCTCGGTCAAAGTCCAGATATATGTAAACTTAGGTTGATAAACCACTTCGCTTGGGATGACGATCATGGCTGCCTGTAGCTGATCAATTGCCTGCGAAAAAGCTTTGCGATCTTTCACGCCGGATTCCGACCGCAAATCAGCAGTTGCCATTTCCCATTCTTTTCTAAGCACTTTCAATATTGCCAAAGCGTCGGAGCTGAATCGTTTTTTCTCTTCGCGTCTGGATACACCCCATATTGCATTGAAGTAGGGAATCATACGTGGAGCCAGAAACATCGTTTTGCCTCGAGCCAGTTTGCCGTAATAAATTCTGCCGCGCCTTAAAAGCTCGTCTTTCAATATCCAGGTATGTGAACTTTCAGGGTCTTTTTGAACGTTGTGGGGCATTATCGCATCGCGGCGACCACAGACGGCAATATAAAGTGAGGGGCCAGGTTGACGAGAGTCAGTCAGGCAAGACGCGAATCCTACATTTTCTATAAAGCGTTCTGCATCGGCGACAGTTTCAATTCGTAGGCTTTCTTCGCGATGCCAGTGTTGGTCTCTATATTCTTCAACTTCAGGCGGCAAAGTCACCATCTTCTTCATAACGTAAACGGTAGCGCAATCTGACGATTTGCGCTACATTCTGACTGTCATTATTCCCCACTTGGCCAACTTTGGAGACCGTAGACCGATGAGCCAACGAGCTATTCGTACAATCACATCCTTATTAATAGACGATCTTTTACAGCGCGCCAGAGAATCATCCCGTCGCCGGGCCATTCACTGTTTGCATAGCGGAGATTGGGAGCACTGCCATCGAATGCTAAACGCTTTGACTCCTGGAACTTATGTTCGTCCGCACCGTCACGACAGTGATCACCAGAGCGAGGCATTTATATTGCTGCGTGGGAAATTGGCGCTTTTGCTTTTCAATGAGGGTGGATCAGTTGATTTCGCCAATAGCCGGATTTTATCGCCAGCCGATGGATTGTTTGGCATGGATATTCCGCCCGGACTTTGGCACAGCTTGGTGGCGCTGGAAGATACTGTGATTTACGAAGTCAAAGGCCATCCGTCAGGCGGTTATGTGCAAGAACGCGATAAGAATTTTGCTTCGTGGGCTCCGGCGGAAGGAGCACCTGAAGCAGATGAATACCTGCGAAAAATGGAAGAGGCGTCAAGGCAATTGGCCTGACCGCTCAGCCACAAACTCAGCCCTATTGAATATATTCGACAATGTTGATTTCTTCAGCACAACTTCAGCCTGTCAGAGAATTATACGATCGTGGTTTGTATTTGCAGGCTTACGAGTCTGCGATTCGACTTGCCCCGCTCATTGATTGGGAAGGAACCGACGCGCTTTTGCTGGCCGGACGGCTGGCGGGAATGCTCGGCGCTCCGAAACTGATGCGCAAGCTTCACTTGAAAGCCTGGCGAGAAGATCGCGCGCATCCGGAAGCGATTTACTATTACGCTCGCGTGATCTGGGAATGGCGCGGGCCGTGGCGAGCCTGGATGTTTGTTCGCCGAATAGATGAATTGCCTGACGCCGATTCGACGACGCAATCGGATTGGTTGGGATTCCGAGCCGGGCTTTACGGAATTTTGCGCGATTTTGACGCCGCTGATGAAATGATCGCTCGCGCGGAAAATCTGGCCCCGGACAGTCCCTGGCTATGGATTGAAAAAGCCGTCGTCCTCGAATATCAGGATCGTTATGAAGATGCGCTGGAAGCCGTGCGCCATTCGCTGGAATTGCGCGCAAACTATCGCCCGGCAATCCAATCGCTCGCTCATCTGCTGGTTCTGGTTGACCGCGACAATGAAGCGCTTTCGCTTCTTGAAAATGCAACGAAGCGCATGGAATGCCCGTCGCTTTTGACTCAATTGGCTCAACTGCAGGTTGACACTGGCGATTTTCAATCTGCGCGAGCTAACTTCCAACTTGCGATTGGGCGATCTCCTCTGATTGAGGATGAGGTGCGCGAATGGATGAACGGGCGTTTGGCGGATGTCGCTTATCTGTGCGGCGATTTTCAATCCGCGAACAAGTTCGCAGAACAGGCTGGGAAAGGTTTCTTCAAAACCGTCGCCGAGAGGTTGAGTCAAAACCCTGCGGAAAAGAAACGCGTGCTTTTGCCGATCGGCTTCATACGTCAGCATCACGTGACTTGTGCGCCGGCGACATTGACGACCATCAGCCGGTTTTGGCAAATGCCCGCGGAGCATCTGAATATAGCCGAGCAAATCTGTTACGGCGGAACAACGGATCACAGCGAGCGAAAGTGGGCGGAGCAAAACGGCTGGGTGGCGCGCGAATTCTGCGTCAATTGGGACGACACTGTTAAGCTGATTGATCGCGGCGTTCCGTTCACCCTGGCCACAGTCGAACCCGGCAACGCGCATTTGCAGGCCGTGATCGGTTACGACGAACGGCGGGGAACTTTGCTAATGCGCGATCCTTACCTTCGCAGTTTGAGCGAAGGTCTGACGCCGGAGATTTTTGAGCATTACAGATCAAACGGACCGCGCGGCATGGCGTTGGTTCCGGCTGATAAAGCTTCGTTGCTGGATGGGTTGGAATTGAAGGAGTCGTCGCTTTACGACAAGCTGCACTCGGTTCAGCGCTCGCTGTTTGGCCACAACCGCGACGAAGCCATGGCAGTTTGGCAGTTGATGGCTGATGAATTCGCCGATCATCGCCTGACGCTCAACGCCAGATTGGCCATCGCCTGGTACGACGAAGATCAGTTTCAAGTCCTGGCTTGCGTCGAAAAGCTGCTTGAGCAATTTCCCGAAGACGCCAATTTGAAAATGCAGAAAGCGCTCTGCCTGCGGATGCTCGCCCGCCGCAGCGAACGACTCGAATATCTGAAAGCGATTTGCAAGGACGAAAAATCCGATCCGCTCTTCTGGCAACAACTCGCTCAGGAACTGAGCGAGGACGCCCGCGAACACAGAACGGCGTTGCGACTGTTGCATCGCGCGCTTCGTTCGCGTCCGTTTGAAGCGAGTAATTTTTATCAACTCGCGAACATACGCTGGGCGCAACGCGAATTTGACGAAGCGTTGGGGCTTTACAGATTTTCGTCCTGCCTGAAAGACACCAACGAGCAGTATGTTCAATCCTACTTCATCGCCGCGCGACATCTTCGCCGCACGCAGGAAGCGCTGGGCTTTCTGATTCGCCGCTTTGAACGATTCGGCAAAAGATCAGGCTTTCCGGCTCGCACGCTTTCCTGGGCGTACGAACAGACAGGTCAATCAATGCCCGCGCTCGAAGTCTTGCGACAGGCAATTGAAATGCGTCCCGACGACGGCGAACTGATGTTGTACGCCTCGGATGTCTTCGCCAGACACGGGGATTTCGACCAGGCGGGTAAATTGTTGGACGACGCCGAAGGCAAAACGGCCAGAACGCA
Organism: uncultured Heliomicrobium sp.; assembly: GCA_964426025.1. Lineage (GTDB taxonomy): Bacteria > Acidobacteriota > Blastocatellia > RBC074 > RBC074 > RBC074. Next base: position 2,919 of record CAYRQB010000089.1, on the reverse strand, counting down.
ATGGTTGAGAGGCGCGGCCATCATCGCATCTTATCGCGGAGAGCTGAAAGAATCGCTCAGGCTTTGGCGACAAGTCGTCGAGGCCGAGCCTTTGACAATGGACGCCAATCGTCATGTCGCGCAACTGATTGCTGAAACCGAAGGACGTGATCAGGCGATTGAATTTTTGCGAGCCGCCAGCGCCAGGTTTCCTCATTCGTTGTTGTTGCACCAGATGTTGATTGATTGGTTGCGCGACGATCCGGAAGCCGCCGAAGCTGTCCTGCGACACGTGGTCGAAATCGAACCCGCCAACGCCTGGGCGCGTCGCGAATTGTCCTACATCCTGACTTTGCAAAGGCGTTATGAAGAAGCATTGGAAGAAGCGGTCGTCGGCAGAGAGTTGGAGCCTGACAATCCGTTCGGTCATTGCACCATCGGCACTGTTCACGCGGAGATGGGTAATCCGCCATTGGCGCGACAGGCTTACCGCGAAGCGATCAGGCTTTCGATTGACACCGAATACGCGATCAACGAATTGATGGCCAATTCGCATACGCCCGCCGAACGTCGAGATTCGCTGGACTTCATTCGCGAAGAATTGATTCGACAGGTTACTTATGGCGACGGATTGCTGACTTATCGTCAAGTGGCGCGAACGGTGTTGGACGGGGAAGAAGTTTTGGAGTTGTTGCAAGCGGCCTTGGATGCAAGGCCTGATTTGTGGCAGGCGTGGACGGCGATGGTTTATCAGTTGATGGATTTGCAGCGTCTGGATGACGCATTGCAGTTCGCTCGGAAATCAACCGAACGCTTTCCGCTGGTTCCGCGCGTCTGGCTGGATTTGGCCGCAGTGCATCAAGCGCGTCTTGATCGCGAAGGATTGATCGAAGCTTTGGAGCAAGCGCGCCGCATCAATCCCGCCTGGGGATCGGCGATTCAGCAATTGGCCGAAGTTCACCAGCATTCAGGCGATTTTGAAACCGCGCGAGATTTGATCGAGCAGGCGATTGCCTACTCGCCGCTCGATTACACAAATCACGGTTATCTGGCGGAAGTGCTCTGGCATTTGGGCGAACGCGAACAGGCGCTGGAACGGGTCAAACAGTCAGTGACGATTGAGCCGGGTTATGATTGGGGATGGCGCGCGCTTCGCGAATGGTCGCACACGCTGGGCAAACCCGAATTCGCGCTTGAATGCGCCAAGGCGGAGACTGAAAAACGCCCGGGTCAGTCGCGCTCGTGGTATGTGTTGGCGCAAACTGAAGGGCAGGGGATGGATGATCGCCTGCTCGCAATCGAGCAGGCTTTGGAACTCAATCCTCGTTTTATCGAAGCCCACAGTTTGCGAGCGCGGTTGTTGACTCAATTGCAACGATATGACGAAGCGCGCGCCGCTTGCCGTCCGGAAGTTTTCGGCGATGCGCCACCGTCGGATTTGCGTTGCGCCGAAGCCATAGTTGACGCCGAACGCGGCGATTTGCAATCAGCCGTCAAACAGCTACAAAGTCTGGTTGAAGACGAACCGAATAACTTTTACGCCTGGAATTTGCTGGCCGACTGGTTTCGCGCGCTGGAAAGACCGGACGATTATCTGGATGCCGCCAAACAGATGGTCAAGCTGGTTCCGCATCGCGCCGTTCCACTTGGTTATCTGGCCGACGCGCAATTGCTCTGCAATGATCGCAGCAACGCAAAAGAAACTCTGCGGCACGCAATGACTCTGGACCCGCAATACGAATACGCCGGAACCGCGCTGTTCGATTTGCAGTTGCAGGATTACGAACTGGATGCGGCGGCGGCGACGCTGAAAGTTATTCGCCAGCAGATCGGAGGCGACGCAGCGTTGGTTCGCGATCTGAAGCTGGCAGGAAAACGCAAAGATTTCCTCGCCGCGCGCGAACATTTCAAAGCTCTTTGTCTGTCTTCAAACGAAGACTCGCGTTTCATCGCTCAGGGCGTCGAAGCCGATATGGAAACCGATTGGGGCGCGATTGTTGACGAAGTGGTTGAAGAGACGCTGGATCTGCCGCAAGCCAATCCTTATGTCGGCGTGGTTTTTGTCGAACGCTGCGCTGAAAAGCGTAAATGGGAAATCTGCCGTCGGCGATTGCTCGGCTTGTCCGAACGAGGCGCTCTGTGGCGTCGCACGGCTACGACTTTCCTGGAATCGCTGGCCAAAGCCGGAGAAAAAAATCGTCTGCGTCAGTTCATCGCCGAAGCCGGAAACGAATTGCGACAGCACACGCAAACCTGGGGCAGCGTCGGATACGTTTTGCTGAACGTAGGTTACAAGTTGGCGACGATTGATTGGCTGGCCGATTGGCGAGAGCACAAAGACCTTGAATCGTGGATGCTCTGGAACTTGTCGCTGGCGCTCAGGTATGTCAGACGCGATGCGGATTCATACGAAGTCAGTTCGTACGCGGTGACTCTGCCGCCGGATGATTTGACTCAGGCGCACACTCTGTTGATGGCTGGCGATGAACTGCTGCTGAGCGAAATTGACAAGGCCTCGGCGCGACTGGCGAAAATCAACGAGCCGACTTTGCGCGAATGGGATCGCCAATTGTTCGGGATCGTTTCTATCTTGCGCGACGCCGAACAAGCGCAGCTTGAAGGAAAAGCCGGACGCCCGGAATGGGTGGATCGGTTGATTGAACTGGAACGCGAGACGAACTCTTTCGATGGCAGCGATGTGCTGATAAGACTCAATCGCCGAGCCGCCCTGAAGCTGGCAGGCGATGACGGAAGCATGGCGCTGATCCTGAAGACCAGGTTGCGATTGATGTGGCAGGCGTTTGTCAGATCGCTGGCGGCCAAATGATCGTCATCATTAAACGTCGCACAACGCCACTGCTTCGCGCAGCGAGTTCAGCGGATCCCGTTTCGGAACGAATTCGTGAGCGATGTAACCTGTGAAGCCAAGATCGGCTATGG
>CAYRQB010000088.1:0-19515 GCA_964426025.1 uncultured Heliomicrobium sp. | reverse complement strand
AAGGCTTTTGCGGAAAAGCAAAAGGCTGTCTCCAGGGAAGATCGCATTGCCGAAGGCGCTGTCAAAGAAGGCGTCAACACCGGTCTGTTCGCGGTCAATCCTTTCAACGGCGAACGTCTGCCCGTTTGGGCGGCCAACTTCGTGCTGACCGGTTACGGCACGGGCGCGATTATGGCCGTGCCCGCTCACGACGAACGCGATTTCGAATTTTGCACGAAATACGGTTTGCCGATTCCGCGCGTCATCAAGCTGACAGATTCAACCGAAGCGGACGACGCGCCGGTGACTGCCGCGTTCACCAACAAAGACGACAGTGCAGTGGTCATCAACTCCGGCAAATTCAGCGGCCTGAAAGTCCCCGACGCAATCAAGGCGATGACCGAATACGCCGAAGAAAACGGTTTTGGCGAAGCGAAGACCAACTTCAAGATTCGCGATTGGGGAGTTTCGCGCCAGCGCGCGTGGGGAACTCCGCTGCCGTTCATTCACTGCGCGAAGTGCGGCATCGTTCCCGTTCCCGAAGAGCAACTGCCTGTCGAACTGCCCGCAGATTTGAACTTCAACACGACAGGTTCGCCGCTGGCTGAACACGCTGGATTTGTGAACACGACCTGTCCGACGTGCGGCGAAGCTGCTCGCCGAGACACTGACACGATGGACACTTTCGTGGATTCTTCGTGGTACTACTTCCGTTATGCCGATCCGAAAAACGAATCGCTGCCGTTTGATCCGGAAATTGCCGCTTATTGGACGCCGGTCGAACAATACATCGGCGGCATCGAACACGCCGTTCTGCACCTGATTTACACTCGGCTGTGGACGAAGATCATGCGCGATCTGGGTTTGATCACTTTCGGCGAGCCGGTCAAAAAGCTGCTGACTCAGGGAATGGTTTGTCTGGCGACTTACCGCTGCGAAGAGCACGACTGGCTGTATCCTGTGGAAGTCGTTGACGGAAAATGCAAATTCTGCGGACGCGCGGCGACTGTCGGCAGAATCGAAAAGATGTCGAAGTCGAAAAAGAACACGGTTGATCCGGATGAGATGATCAAGATTCACGGCGCTGACACCGTGCGGCTGTTTATGATGTTCGCCGCTCCGCCGGAAAAAGACCTGGAATGGAGCGAAGCCGGAGCCGAAGGCGCATCGCGATTCCTGAACCGCGTCTGGCGCATCGTTTACAAATGGCATGACAAACTGGCGGCGGCCAAGCTGGGAGGCGACCAGCAATCAACTTTTTCGGCTGAAGCTCGTGCGCTGCGGCGAAAAACTCACCAGACGATAAAGCGGGTTTCAAACGACATCGGCGAACGCATGAACTTCAACACGGCGGTCGCCGCGCTGATGGAACTGACCAATGAAATTTACGCGTTCGACAATTCGCTGAAAGAAACTGAATCTAGCGATGCAGACAAATACGCGCTGAAGGAAGCGATGCAGGCATTGACCAAGATGCTCTCGCCATTCACTCCGCACATCGCCGAAGAGTTGTGGGCGAGTTTGGGTCACGAAAACGAAATCGTAGTGACTTCGGCTTGGCCTGAATACGACGCGGAGTTGGCAAAAGCCGATGAACTGGAAATTCCTGTTCAATTGAACGGCAAGCTGATTGCCAGACTGGTTGTTCCGGCTGAAGCTACGGATGAAGAGTTGAAAGCCGCCGCTCTGGCCAACGACCGCGTCCGGGCAAAGCTGGAAAACCGTCAAGTCGTCAAAACCATCGTCGTTCCAAAACGATTGGTGAATCTGGTGGCAAAGTGAGAGGTCAAATATTGAAAGGACAGGGAAGAAGCGGAAAAGAGTTGAGCGATTCATGTCCTGTTTTTTCCGTGTCCTTTCTGCATACCCCAAATGCAGTCACGAAAATTGAACTTGAAAAAATTTTGGGTGCTGTGTTATTAAAACATCGCGTTGGCCGGTAATCACCTCACCGTTCAATTGCAACAGGCCCTACTTGATCCTGATAAAACTACGAAAAAAAAGTCTCAGCGAATAGAGACACTACATCCCCTGCCCCGAATTTGTAGATTGTAGTAGCGCCTTCCCCCCAACATTAAGCTTTGCTTCTCACTTCAGTTCTTCAATGTTCAGTCAATCGAGATGAGCATAAAAATGTTTTGCCGCATTAGAATCAGGCAGCACAAAGAAGGAATGAAGCGTCAAAGCGCCGCGCTTGAGTGGCAACGCTTAACCAGCAAACTGTCAATAGTCAGTTTAACCAAGCCAATTTGACCAAATACTTTTGGAGGTAAATTAGATGATCAGAAATTTCGTCAGCAGTTTTATCAAGGATGAGCAGGGACAGGATATTGTTGAATATTCATTGTTGTTGGTGTTGATCGGGGCGGCGGCGGTGTTTGTGTTGACAACCATGGGCACAAGCATCAGCCAGATTTTCAGCAAGATTAACGACAAGCTGTCCACTGCTAACAACAGCATTTCGTAATCATTCGCGATTTTTTTATGATGCTGGCATTGAACCGGCTTCAATTAAGTTCGTGCTTTCAAGTTGAAACTGTTCCGCCGCCTTCAATCGAAAATGGTTGGAGGCGGCGCGCATTATTTTCCCGCTGATATTCGCAATCGCGTTGGCGGTGATTTCGTCCCTCAATTTTGATCTCGCCACAATTCAATTGTCTGGTCTCAGCTTTTGGCCTTCGGTCAGTTCATCGGTATTGAGTTTTGAATGATGAAAGCTGATCAAGCAGGTCTTCGGCCAATCCGGTTTTCAGCCGGATTTGCGTCTAGCTGCTTCATTTACATTGCTTTTTGCGATATGCTGGCCGCCGCATCTGGCAGATAAATCAATTTAACTGCTTCCGGCAGGCTCACTCATATTAGGGAGAGTGATCTGGGTTGATACAAAAAGGGTATTAAGCGGTGACTGATTTCTGCCCAGTGCAATTGTATAAAAGCCGAATTTCGGAAAGGTTGTCATTTCACTTTCAATGAATTTACGTTCGATTTTTAGTCTCTTTTCCAGCGACTTGGCTATTGACCTCGGCACAGCGAACACACTGGTATTTGCTCGCGGGCGAGGCATAGTTGTTTCCGAACCTTCGATAGTCGCTATCAATAAAATCACCCACAAGGTCGAGGCGGTAGGCAACAAAGCCAAAGAGATGCTGGGACGCACTCCGGGCAACATTGTGGCCATCCGTCCGATGAAAGACGGCGTGATCGCGGATTTTGAAGTAACTGAGAAAATGCTTCAGTACTTCATTCAACAGGCTCACGGAGGCAAAACCTGGGTCAGCCCGCGAATCGTCATTGGCATTCCGTCGGAAATCACTCAGGTCGAGCGGCGCGCGGTCGAAGACAGCGCCTACCGCGCGAAAGCCTCCGAAGTTTATCTGGTTGAAGAAGCCATGGCGGCGGCGATTGGGGCGGGACTGCCCATCACCGAACCTCACGGAAACATGATTGTTGACATCGGCGGCGGAACTACCGACATCGCCGTCATTTCGTTATCCGGTATTGTCTATTCCAAGAGCGTCCGCGTTGCAGGTAACGAAATGGACGAGTCCATCATTCAATACTGCAAGCGCAAGTACAATCTTTTGATTGGCGAACGCACGGCTGAGCAGATCAAGATTGAAGTCGGATCGGCGGCTGCGCTGGATGAACCGAAAAGCATGGAGATCAAGGGGCGCAACCTGATCGAAGGCATACCGAAGACCATCGCTATCTCCGACGAAGAGATTCGCGAAGCCTTGTCGGATTCGGTCGCTACCATCATCAATGCGGTTCGAGTAGCTTTAGAGCGCACTCCGCCGGAATTGTCCGCTGATATTGTTGATCGCGGCATAGTTTTGACAGGCGGCGGCGCTTTGTTGAAAAAACTCGATGTGCGGTTGATGCAGGAAACCGGATTGCCGGTTTCGATGGCTGAAGACCCTTTGTCATCGGTCGTGCTGGGCGCTGGCGCAATGCTTTCGGATTTCGATCTGTTGCGGCGAGTGCGTTGGGATGGCGCGACATTGCCGTCGTGAAAATATTGCTGCAGGCATCGGATGGTTGATGGATTAATCCAAACCGTCCGTTGCCGGCCATCAATCGCCCAACTGCCAAATGTCTCTAACTGACAAAGCTAAGGACAAAGCCAAAAAGAATCCCACCTGGTTGCTGGGAGTATTGTTGTTGGCACATTTGTTCGCAATTTCTCTCAACCGGGTTCCCACTCAACCCAGCATACGTTATTTGCAACTGGTGACAATGAGTGGAATGATGCCGTTTCAGTGGGTGGCCACCAGTTCGGTCGGCGCCGTCAAAGGCGTCTGGAATGATTATTTCAGATTGCGCGATGTCAGCGCCGAGAACGAACGTTTGAAGGTCGAACGCGCTCAACTCGAAACGAAAATGGTCGAGTTGCGCGAAAAGGCCAGGCTCTTTGATCAACTGACTGAACTGAAGAAATGGCAATCGGCCAGTTCTTATCCGGGAGTGACGGCTCGAGTGATCGGGCGCGATGCCAATCAATGGTTCAACACGATTTTCATTGACGCCGGTTCTCTGGCCGGGATTGAAAAGGATCAGCCGGTTGTCACGGATGACGGACTTGTCGGACGCGTGATCATGGTTTCACCGCTGGCTTCTCAGGTTTTGCTGATCACGGACGAACGGCACGGCGCCGGCGCGGCGGTGATAGGCCAAATGGCGGAAAGTCGTTGGGTTGGAATCATCGAAGGCAAAAGTCAGTCGCTTTGCCAGATGCGCTTTATTGTTCCGCCTGACAGGCTGGAAAATGGAGAGCAGGTCATCACTTCAGGACAGGACGGGCTTTATCCGGCTGGTTTGTTGGTGGGGCGGGTCAGCAGCAGTGGCGCTTTGGCGGCCCCGCAACTGGTTGACATTCAACCCGCCGCGCAACTCAACAAGCTGGATTTTGTGACAGTACTTCGTGTTCCGCCTGAGAAAATTGCCGGTCCGGTTGAAGAGTTGAAAAAAGAGGAAAATGAAAAGCAAGATGAAGCGCCCAATCGCAAAAGGCGATAAGTCAGGGCGTGATTGGACACAGGGTTGACGAGTCGGCATGCGAATTCACAAACTTGTGTTCCGGGACAGAAACTAAAGAGTTTGAATTAACGGAAAAGCATCTTTTGGAGAAAACACCTCGCGGCACGGCGCTGAAAATTGCAATTTGTTTGCTGGTCGCCGTTTTTGCTCAAACCACACTTGTCCGACTTGTCCCCGATTCGGTGGGCAAGTGGATGGCATATATTGATTGGTTGCTACTGGTTGTTGTTTACATCTGCCTGCAACGGAATCCGGCGCAGGCATTGTTGACGGCGGCGGTGGCGGGCTTGGCGCAGGATGCTTTTTCCAGAGGTCAAACTTTCGGCGTCGTGCAGGCCATCGGCGTCAGCGGTTTTGCGTATGTGTTGGCTGCCTACGTTGCCGATCGTATCGTATCGGTCATCGTGGCGGACACCTTGCTGGTCAGATTTGCAACCGTCGCCAGCGCCAGCGTGATCAACACTCTGACGCGCTACGCCTTTTACAAACTCCTGAAGTTCAACCTTCCCGTCCTGATCGGCGGACAGGGTTTGGCAGCCGCCATCGTCTTCGGACTCGTCACCAACCTGATCGTTTCCGTCCTGCTTTATATGATTTTGGATCGCGTGTTCAGAAGAGATTCTGCATTGCGATTGCGCCGAAGCGAAGCGCGTCGAATAAGGTCCAGGTTTTGATTATGACGCGCGAGATTTCATCCAAATTACGACTCCGCCTGCGTTTTTGAGGTGCGTGTTATGAAACCTGTCAGAGAGCCGGGATTTGATCCAGCCGAAGATTTGCGGCAAGCCGGGCTGCGCCTGGAAATAATCCGCTATTTAGCTATTGCCATCTTCGCCTTGATGGTCGGTCGGTTGTGGTTTTTGCAGGTGATGAACAGCGGAGTTTACGCCGAACGCGCCGAACAGAATCGCACACGAATCCTGCCGATTCCCGCCAGAAGAGGGACGATATTCGATCGGAACGGGCGGGTTTTGGTTACCAGTCAGCCCTCGTACAACATCGTTGTCAGCCGCAAAGACGTCAGGAACTTCGATGAAATAGCCGAATTGCTGGTCAAGAATTTGAAGGTGGATCGAAGCTGGCTCGCCAACCGATTCGAGGCGGCAAAATACGAGGCCAAATACGAATCCATCGTCATCAAGGAACTGGTTTCGTCCGCTGATGTCGCCTGGGTCAGAGCGCATCAATTCGAATACCCCATGATTCGCGCCGAAGAAGCGCCGCGTCGCTCTTATCCCCACGGAACTGTTGCGGCGCATGCATTGGGTTACGTCAGCGAAGTCAGCCGCGATGAACTGAACAATCCCGAATCGTCTTTCAGCCGAGATAAAGGTTTCAAACTCGGCGACATCATCGGAAAGGCCGGCATCGAACGCACTTATAACGAAATCCTGATGGGCAAGGACGGCGAACGCCGCGTACTGGTTGACAGTCGCGGACGCATACAAAAAGAGCTTGAACGCATTGAGCCGATTCCGGGACGCGATTTATACACGACGCTCGATCTGGACATTCAGAAAGTTGCTGAAGCCCAAACCGACACCATGCCTTCAAAGCGCGGAAGCATAGTCGTTGCCGATCCGAACAACGGCGAAATCCTGGCCTACGTTTCCCACCCGGCTTATGACCCGAATATATTTTCGTTGCGCGCCAAGACGAATTTGGGCAAGGAAGAAATACAGCAGTTGGTGGATGATCCCGACAAGCCTCTTTACAATCGTCCGATTCAGGGTATGTATCCGCCCGGTTCGACCTGGAAGCTGATGACGACCGTGGCCGCGTTGAATGAAGGAGTGATCACTCCTGAAAACTCACGGATTCAGGATGGCGGCATTCAGCTTGGAAATTATTTTATGAATTCGCTGTCCCATCTGGGCATGCCTGATGTTGTCACGGCCATTGCCAGATCGGCGGACGGTTATTATTACCGTCTGGGTTTGAAGATGGGGCCGGAGAAATTCGAGCGATGGGTACACAAGTTCGGCTTCGGCAAACGGACTGGAATTGACCTGCCAAGAGAGTTATCCGGCATTGCGCCGACTCGCGCCGTCAAGGAAAACATCACGCGCAACATCATGAAGCGTCAGAAAGAAGCTAAAGGCGGCGAATGGACTGAGAAGGATGAAGAGGCCGCAAAGAAAGCCGGGAAATGGACTGATTACGACATGGCCGCATCGGCATTCGGGCAGGGAACCAACGCTTCGACGCCGATTCAGTTGTTGCGATACGTTTGCGGTCTGGCTGTCGGCGGGCAGATGTTCACGCCGCATTTGTTTCTGAAAGCGGTTGCCGGAACTGACCGCAACGGCCTGTATCACGACGCAGTTTTCTACGAAGACAAAAACAAATTCGTTGTGCCGATGAGTTCGGACATTCACGACATTGTCAAAAAGGGAATGTATCAGGCGGTTGCCGGTGGAACGGCTGGGGCGGCTGCGGTCGAAGGTTTTGACGTTTGCGGCAAAACCGGCACGGCGCAGGTTGCGTCGAACGACAAAGCCGGACGCAAGACGCAGGATCACGCCTGGTTTATGAGCTTCGCCCCGCGCGACAAACCCGAATTGGCCATGGTTATTTTGACTGAAAACGCGGGCTTTGGCGGCAAGCAATCCGCTCCGCGCGCCAAGCCTATTTACGAAGATTATTATCGCCGCACTCGCGGATTGCCTGAGATACCTCTGGCTGACGAAACGAAGGCGGAGAAATAGATGATGAGAGCTGAAGTCTGTGGATTGGGAACGAACAGCCGGTTCGAATCCACAGACTTCAGCGTTCATCAAAAAGCGCTGTTCAATGTTTGGCATCAACCGCAGATACCTGACCGATTTTGATTGGCCGCTACTGGTAATGGCCTTGCTGGTGGTGGCGTTCGGCGTTCTGGAAATTTCCAGCGCCGAGCCGACGCCTGGCATATGGAAACGCCAGCTTGTCGGCGTCGGAATCGGATTATCGCTTCTGGTTATGGTGACGTTGTTCGATTACCGCAGAATCGTCAACGTTGCGCCATATTTATATGGCGTTGGTGTCGTTCTGCTGGCACTGGTAATGACGCCGCTTGGCAAAACGGTCAACGGAAATCGAAGCTGGTTGGACATTGGCGGATTTGCATTTCAACCGTCGGAACTGGCCAAGATTTTCACGATCCTCTTTTTGGCGTATTACCTTGCAGGCATCAAAAAACGCCCGCTCAATTGGCAGGCGATTATCATTGCGGGTTTGATCTGGGCTGTGCCGACCGGGCTAGTTTTTGCCCAAAACGATACGGGCAGCGCGCTCAGTTTCACCTCTTTTCTGATTGCCATGCTCTTCCTGGTGGGAGTGCGTTGGACCTGGATGGCCGCAGCCGGAGTGGCTGTCGTGCTGGCAATAGTTCTTTCCGTGCCGTACATCAAAACGTGCAAGAGCTACAAATGCGAGCGCATCAAGGCCGTCTACTGGCCCGAACTGGCTGAAAAGCGTTACAGCTATCAGAACGATCAAGCGGAGATCGCCGTCGGTTCGGGCGGAATTTTCGGAAAAGGGATCAAAAAAAGTACACAAGGGACGCTCGGCTTCGTGCCGGAAGTCCAAACCGATTTTATTTTCGCCGTCGCAGGCGAGGAGACGGGATTCGTTGGCTGTTTGCTGGCGTTGACGCTTTATCTTTTGATCATCATGCGACTGATACAAATTGCGCGCGTTTCGCGCGAAAGAGTCGGCTTGCTGCTGGTCGCAGGTTTTGCAGCCTTGCTGCTTTACCACGTTACGGTCAACGTCGGGATGGTGGTCAGAGTTTTACCGGTTATGGGTATCCCGCTCCCGCTGATGAGCGCCGGCGGCACGTCAGTCATTGCCACTTTGTTTGGCCTTGGGCTGGCGATCAGCGTGCGATTGCGCAGGTTTGTGAATTGACCGTTGTCAATTTGTCGTTTGCTTTTTGCCCTTCGCGGTTATTCGACGCCGTGAACAGGCTCTGACAAATGGCGACTGACAATCGGAGTTATTCATTCTCCGCAGGAAGTGACAGACAAATCCGGTTTGTCGCGGTTTCGGCCAATCAGCCGTTCCGCAGGCCTTCGACAAACTGAAATTCGTCGAATGGTTTTTGGAGAATGACAAAGCCTGACTGACATCTGCCCGTCGCGCGAAAAGGTTTCCCAATGACAACAATTCACCGCCGCTTTGGCTGCGCGCTCGAAGTTTTGAGATGCGCCCGAGCGGCAACAGCATCCGGGCTGACAATCGGCGCGCTTCGGCCTTCAAGCCAAGTGCGTGCAGAAGTGTGTCCGCCTGTTGACCGGAAGCTGACAAATTTGACTTAGCTGTTTCCGAGTGAGGACGCACGGCGATTACACAGTCAGATTTAACGGTCTGGTTGAATCCCCGTAGCGAGCAAGGTTGGTTATTCGCTCGCCACTACAGTTGGAGACGCCGAACCAACAAACTCGGAACTTTTCCCCTTAGCCCGGACAGGAGATTTTTGAATGTCGAAAGAGATGATAATCAGCGTCAATGGACGCGAAAAGAAAATCGCGATTATCGAAGACGATGTCGTCACGGAATTTTACGTTGAACGTGGTGATGAAAATCAAGGCATCGTCGGCAACATATACAAAGGCCGCGTGATGAAGGTTTTGCCCGGCATGCAGTCGGCTTTTGTGGACATCGGTCTGGAGCGCGATTCGTTCCTTTACGTCTCGGATTTCTTTGATGAAGATTTGGAGGATGACGACGACGACATCAAGAAGGATGCGGCTCGTCCGCAATTGCAGACCAAACTTGAACGACAGCGCCCGCCGATCATTCGCCCATCGAAGAAAGTCGAAATTGAAGCCGAGACAGACGAAGATGAGCAGGAACCGGATTTGGCAGTTGTCGCATTGCGCCACATCGAGGAAATTTCCGAAGAACCTGTGATCGAACCTGAACCCGACGAAGATTCAGCCATCGGTCAGGACGAGTCGGAGGAAGTTGAAGGAAAAGCCGCAGGACGAAGCCCTCGCCAGCGCCGCAAGAGCCGTTTGCGGTATGCAGAGCCTGAAGCGGAAGAAGCAGTCTCTGCGGAAAAAACCGATGAAGAAACTACAGACGACGCTTCAGCCGACGGCGAAGATGCCGCAGGCGGTCGTCGAGGTCGAGGTCGCGGTCGCGGTCGCGGTCGCGGTCGAGGTCGCAGCGAAGCCGTGACTGAATCCGAAAGCGCGGGCGCGGTTCAGGATGAAGACGAAGAGGATTACCGCAGACCGCTTATTTTGGTGCATCACGAACCGTTTGAGCGAGTGACCGACGAAGACCTGGAAACCGCCGGCGACATGCTCAAAGACGCGATGATGCAGGAACGAATCTCCGGCAAGATTCACGAAGACGAACGCCGCACAGCGATCATTGAAGTCGAACCGACGCCGGAAATTCACGTCGGAGCATTGCAGTATTCGTTTGAGGAAGAATCCGAATTCGAACGCATCAGCGACGGCGAAGATTATGCCGAGCAGGCCGACGAAGTCGAAGCCGAAGTTTCAACCGATGCCGACGAAGCGGAAGCTGACGAATCCGCTCCCTCAGTCATCACTGAATCATTGCCTGAAATCAGCCCGGAAGCCGACGAACCGTCGTTGCCGGTTTGGCCTGAAACTGTCAACGTCGAAGAGGCGGATGAGCAAGCCAACGAACAGAGCCTGACTCATCATGTGGTGGAGATAGGCGATGACGTAGAGATGCTTCATTTGAATCCGCCAGCGGTCGAATTCAGCGAAGCGATTGAACTCGGCGAATCGGGCGAAGCGGTTGAAATCGAACAGGCAACAGAATCCGAGCAGACCGAACAGGAAGAAGAGCCTGAACAACCCGAAGAAGAAGTGGCCGAAGAAGAATTAAAAGACGCGAGCGCCAAAGTTCGTCAACGTTCACGGCGCGGCGAAATGGCTACACGGCGCGGTGGTCGCGGGCGCAAACGGTCTTACCGTCAGCGACAATCCGCCACCGACGCAACCACAGAGGTCGAAGATCATCAGGATGAGCAGGAAGAGAGCAGCAACGGATCGGCTGCGGTTGCAAGTTCGCCGTCTCCGATCTCACGCTCTTCTGATCGTTTTCAGCGTCCGGTGATTTCAGACCTTTTGCGCGAAGGCCAGGAAATCATTGTTCAAATTGCCAAAGAGCCTATCGGTCAGAAAGGCGCGCGCATCACTTCGCATGTCGCTTTGCCTGGGCGATACATCGTTTACATGCCGACGGTCGAACACATTGGCGTTTCGCGCAAGATCGGAACCGATGAAGAGCGCCAGCGACTGCGCCGAACATTGCATCAATTGCGCGCGGAATCCGCCGCACCCGGCGGATTCATCGTTCGCACAGCCGCCAACGGCTGCACAACGGAGGAATTGCGCGAAGACATGCAGTATCTGATTCGCACCTGGACGGACATTCGCCGCCGTTCGGAACGCGCAAAATCTCCGGCCATCGTTCATCGTGACCTTGATCTGGTTCAGCGAATCCTGCGCGACCAACTCTCACAGGATTACACTGCCATCCGCGTTGACAACGAATTCGAGTACGAACGAATCGTTGATTTCGTCAACCGCTTCGCGCCGAAACTGGTTCACCGCGTCAAGCTGTACACCAAAGACACGCCGATTCTGGACGCTTATGGCGTGCAACCCGAAATTGACAAAGCGGTCAAACCGCGCGTCTGGCTGAAATCCGGCGGATACATCGTTATCAACCAGACCGAAGCCTTGGTCGCGATTGACGTCAATACAGGCAAATTCGTCGGCAAATCGAATCGCCTGGAAGACACCATCACCAAGACCAACCTGGAAGCGGCAAAAGAGATCGTTCGCCAGATTCGTCTGCGCGATCTGGGCGGCATCATCGTCCTGGATTTCATTGATATGGAAGAACGGCGCAATCGCCAGAAAGTCATGCAGGCGCTGGAACAGGAACTCCGCAGCGACCGTTCGCCGTCGAAGATTCTTCAATTCAACGATTTCGGTTTGGTCGCCGTCACTCGCAAACGCGTCAAACAATCGCTGGAACGCACGCTTTGCACGCCGTGCAGCTATTGCGGCGGCGGCGGAATGATCAAAAGTTCGCAAACCATCTGTTACGAGATTCTGGCCGAAGCCCGACGCATTTCAAAAGACGTTGACGATCACAACGAAGTGATCCTGCGAGTCAATCCGGAAGTGGCCAAATCACTGCGCGGGGTCGAACGCGATGTGCTGATCGAAATCGAAGCCTATCTGGGCGGCGTCGTCACAATCAAAAGCGACCCGACCATTCATCAGGAACAATTCGATATAGCCCTGGCGTAACTCGGTTTAACGACCATAACAACTAAAAAAGATGGGAGTAACTGCAAAGTTACTCCCATCTTTTTTTAGTTCGCATTGTCGTCAATATGAAAAGCTCAATCGTGCATTCATAAAAATGGATAGGCAGAGCTTCGGCTTTCCCAAGGTGTTGCTCTAACTCACGATAAATCAATGGAGTCCTGGTCGGTAGTTATTGGGCATATTGATTGCTTTCAAATCAGTTTCAATCCGCGCTCTCTGTTTGTCCAAAAAAACTGATTCATATCAATGAAACTATTTCAGAAGCTTAAACCCAAAAGCAACGATGTCAGGCAACACGTTGAGACTTTCATCTTCACCCTCACTGCTTACGATTTTTTGTCTTGGAAAAAAGAAGATGATGGCAGGTCCCAGCTAACGACAATCAAAACTCAGTTGTAGGAGAAAACGATATGCGAAATACAAAAAACCAGATAGCAGCGACATTTTTGCTGCTGGTCTTTTTAGCAGCAGGTGCTCTGGCGCAAAACGCGCTCGGTCGAATTTCCGGAGTGGTGCGCGACCAGGCTGGCGCGGTGATTTCCGGAGCAAATGTGACTGTGACCAATGAAGGCACAACACGGGTGGTTCAGACCATCACAACAAACAACGAAGGTTTCTTCATTGCGCCGCAACTTTCACCCGGATCGTACACGGTCAAGATAGAAGTCAGTGGATTCAAGACCGGTTCATACAATCAGGTGAAGGTTGAACCCGGCCAGGAGTATTCACTGGTTGCCATACTCGAAATCGGCGCGACCAACGAAGTCGTTCAGATCACAGCCGGATCGGATTTGGTCAACACGACAACCCCTGAAATCAGCAACACAGTCATCCGTCGTCAGATAGTTGATCTGCCGTTGAACGGACGCAACCCGATTGAGTTGATCCGATTGCAGGCAGGCGTGGTTGGTCTTCCGACCCGCACGAACACAACGATCAACGGTGGTCGTCCGACCTGGACACAGGTGACAAAGGACGGCATCAATATTCAGGATAACTTCATCCGAACCAATTCTCTGGACTTCGTGCCAAACCGTCCCACCTCGGATACCATCGGCGAATTCACAATCACGACCAATACTCAGGGCGCTGACGCAGCCGGTGGAGCTTCGCAGGTCAAATTGGTGACGCCTTCAGGCACGAACGAATTTCACGGCACGCTTTACGAATTCAATCGTAACTCTTCTTTGGCCGCCAATTCGTGGTTTAACAATGCGACGATTGACCGCCTGACCGGCAAATCCATCGCGCGTCCGTTTCTGAATCGCAATCAGTTTGGCGCTAACGTCGCCGGACCGGTTCTGGCTCCGAAGAAAGTTTTAGGCCCGTTGGGCGGATGGAATGACAACAAAGACAAACTGTTCTTTTCATTCAGCTACGAAGGATTCCGCCAACGCACTCAGGCGACCAAGAACAACGTCATTCCCGCAACCACCGATCTATTGAACGGCAATTTCAGATACGTTCGTCCAAGCGATGGCAGCGTGCAGACCATCAACGTTCTTTCGGTGCGTCCGGGCGTGACGCTCGATCCAAAGATCAAAAGCCTGATTCTGGATCGCATTTCTTCATCATCCCTGGTTAACAACTTCGACGTTGGCAACTCATCGGCAACCCGGACATTGAACACAGCAGGTTATCGTTTCCTGCAACGCGACGTGAACGATCGTAACCAATACGAATTCCGTTTTGATTTCAAACCGACAGATCGCCACAGCATTGAATTTGTTCATCAACGATTCAAAGAGACTGATGATCGCACCGATCTTGATGCGGTCAATTTGCGTCCGCTGGTTTTCACCAGGTCGGATGTCAAATTCCAGGTTGGCGCATGGCGCTGGGCTGTCACAAACAAGCTGAACAACGAATTGCGCATCGGATCGAATCTGGCTCCTGTCGCATTCGAAAGCAATGAGAAATTCATCGGCACGATTTTCCCGACGGCGCTGGGTTTGACCAATCCCGAAACACAGTTCCAACCGCAAGGCCGCGACACTCGCACCTTCCAGTTCATTGACAATGCTTCATATGTAACCGGAAATCACCAAATTCAGTTCGGCGGCAGCTTGCAGAAAATCAAGGTTCGTCCGTACAACTTTGCCGGACGATTTCCAACCGTCGCCTTCGGTTTCAGCGCGGCAGCGCCTGCCGGTATTCAATTGGTTCAATCCGATTTCCCCGGCAGTTCAATCAGCGCAGCCGATCTGAATACCGCAAATTCATTGCGTGTTTTCCTGGGCGGAGTCATCACTTCCGTAAACCAGACATTCCAGGTGCAGGACAAGACATCAGGATTTGTCGCAGGCATTCCAAACCAAAACAACTTCACCTTCGACAACTGGGCCGGTTATTACCAGGACAACTGGAGAATCAAACCGAACCTGAGTCTGCGACTTGGCTTGAAATGGGAATATTTCAGCCCATTGCGCGAGGATAATGACCTGCAACTTTTCCCGGTTCTGAGAAGTGGAAATAGCGCAAGCGGATTGCTTGATCCCAACGCTTCGATAGATTTTGCCAACGGCGATTACTACAATAAAGACCTGAATAATTTTGGTCCTTCGGTCGGTATCGCCTGGGATCCGTTCAAGGACGGCAAGATGTCCGTTCGTGCCGGTTACACGATGGCTTTCGTCAATGAAGAGACGATCACCGTCGCCCGCAATGCCGGTATCGGCAACGCCGGTCTGCAAACTTCCGTCAACCTGTTAAACCAGTTTGCAACTGTCAATGCAGGCGTGCCGGTGGTGAATTCGCCAGCGTTCAAGGTTCCGCGCACTTTGGCCGACCAGATTGCGGTCAGCCAGACTTCGGCCATCTTCGGAATTGATCAGGACCTCAAACAACCCTACGTTCACCAGATCAGCCTTAGCGTGGAACGCGAAATAGGATGGGACATTGCTGTCGAAGGCCGATATGTATCCACTTTGGGCCGCGACATCTGGCGTGGTCTTGATTTCAACCAAACCAATGCCGCCATCAACCAGGCATTCTTCCAGGACTTCCAACGCGCGTACAACAATGGTTATATCGCGTTGAACACTCCGGCCAGCACACCGGGTTGCACAGCAGCGACCTGCGGTGTTTTCAATCCGGCTTACAACGCAAACCTGGCGGGTAGCCAGCAATTGACGGTCATTCCCACTTTCAACGGTGGTTCACTGACCAATGCTACTGTCCGAAGCAACATTCAAACCGGGCAGATTGGCAGTCTGGCTGATTTCTATACCAATGGCAGCGCTGGCGCTACCGTTGCGGCGCAGGCTCGCAACTTCTTTTACAACACGGGCAATCCGGCGATTTACGCATCCGACCTGGTTGTGAACGGCGGCAAAACGGATTACCACTCATTGCAGATGGAACTCCGTCGCCGGTTCAAAGGCGGCATCTTCGGCCAGATGAATTACACCTTCAGCAAGGTGCTGAGCAATTCGCCGGGCACGTCGCAATCCCGTTTCGAGCCATTCCTCGACAACGCTCGTCAGAATCTGGAAAAGACGCGCGCCGATTTTGACGTCACTCACGTCATCAATGGCAGCGCGATCTTTGAGATGCCTTTTGGCAAGGGCAAGAAGTGGCTGAATTACGGCGGCGTCGCCGACCGTTTCCTGGGTGGATGGCAGGTCAGTTCAATCGCTCATTACCAGAGCGGCGCGCCGATTTCTATCATTTCTGGTCGCGGCACGTTTAATCGCGGCGGTCGTTCGGGCGGCAACCCGGCGGTTTCGACGCTCAGCCGAGAAGAGATCAGCAAACTGTTCGGCATTCGCAAATTGGTGGACGGACGTGTTTATTACATTGATCCGGCAGTGATTGATCAGGCCACAGGCCGCGCAGTCGGACCAGACAACCAGGGCAACACCGCAGGGTTCAACGGCCAGGTTTTCTTCCATCCGAATGCCGGTCAAATTGGCACGTTGCAACGTTTGCAATTCGACGGCCCATCGCAGGTGTCGTGGGATTTCGGCGTTATCAAACGCACGCGAATCACTGAAACCAAGAACTTTGAAATCCGCGCAGATTTCTTCAACTTCCTTAACCACCCGCTCTTCTTCGTGGGTGATTACAACATTGACAGCACCACGTTTGGCCGTATCACCGGTCTGAACTTCGGCGCTCGGGTTGTGCAGGTGTCCGGAAGATTCAGCTTCTAAACCATCAGCACAATTCGCAAAAAAAAAACTATGGGGAGTGGTTTCGGCCACTCCCTTTTTTCGTCTGATTGGAAACCAGGTTTGAGTTGAAGACCGGGCAGGTCAATCAACCGGCAAGTTTTGACAGCAAGTCTTTGTCGAAACCGATGACGACTTTTTTGCCTTTGCGAACAATCGGGCGGCGCAACAAATTGGGTTCTTTGATAATCAGCTTGATGAGTTCGTCTGGCGAGGGCAGTTTGTTGGCGAAGTCTCTTTCTTTGTAAACGGCGTGACGTGTGTTGAGGAACGGCGGAATCGGATCGTCGCCGAAAATGGATTCGATCTCTTCGGCGGTCAGCGGCTTTTTCGAGTAATCGCGTTCGATCAGTTGGCTGGTGGATTTATCGCCCATCAGTTCGCGCAGGAAACTCCTGGCGTTGCGGCAGGTAGTTCAGGTGCTTTTGTAAAAGAATTGAATCATCGTTCGATTGAATGGTTGGGGATACAAAATGCGGATAGAAGATCGCGGCAAACTCCGCAATCCACAATCCGCATTTCGCAATCAAATTAGCCTTCGGTTCTGCCAACGACGATCAATCCGATGGGCAGCGGCCCGGATTTGGTTGACAGTTTGACTTCCAGAATGACGTGTTCGTGTTCGTTGGTGACTACTTTCGGCAATTCTTTTTCATCCGAACTCGCATAGCCGAAATACCACGGCGATGGATGGCCAGTGCCAATGGCGGCGCGGCTCAGTTTCAGCAATTCATCCGGTTTCATTGCCGTGCCCGGTTCTTTGTCTTCGGTTGCCGAACAGATCAGGAAGAAATCGCGCGCTGGCGAAACGCCCAGATGATTTCCGTCCTGCAAAATCAAAGCGTAGCGCAGCGTGTACCAACCGGCTTTGACGCCCTGTCCGCGAAAATCGGAAGTGTTGGCGGGGAAGTTGATGACTCCGGCAAATGTTCCTTCGGGAATCTGGCCGAAGAGTGCGCCCGGAATATCCTTTTTTTCGGTTGGGATTTCTTTGCGAAACCAGATGTCGCAAATCGTTTTGCCTTTGTCGTCTGTGACGCGCAGGCCTTTTTCCTCAACCGCGCCGCGCACGGCTTCGGAAACGGCGGCTTCTTTCAGCGCGCCGATTGATTCGACCTTGTATTCGCTCGCCGATGTGAGCGGGGCGAAAACTAGCAGAAAAAGAAAAGCAAACAACTGCTTTGCCATTCATACTCCTTCTAGAAATCAGGAATAGACAGGAAGAACAGGATTGCTCAGGATTGAAAGTTTATCCTGAAAATCATGTCAGTCCTGTCTACAAAAATCTTACTTGGCGAAATGACCGACATAAGCGCTGCGTTTTTCGCGCAACGTCCAGGTGACGCCAAGGCCTTCGCCTTTGAATTGATCCAGCGAAGCGGCGGTCGGCATTGTGTGAGTCGTCGGCGTCAACGGCGCGTAATAGGTTTGTTCGTGGCCGCAGATTTTATCGCCGGGCGTAATGCTGCGGGCGATGACGCTGGCCAAATCGCCTGCCTGCAATTTGCCGCCGGTCGGATGTTCGCCGTGAAATTCCAGATTCAGACTGATCGGCGCGGTTTCGGTGCGGACAACGTCCTTCAGCAATTCGCCGCCCATCTGTTGAGCGAAAGCTTTCAAGGCTTCGCGCTGAGCCGGATTGGCCTTTTCGTCAACGATCAAAATCGCTTTGGCCGGAAAAGGGTTTTCGTACGGACTGCCCAAAGTGCCGGAAGCTTTGGCGACAGCGACGACACCCAAACCATCCAGTTTGACGCCGTTCCATTCGCCCTTCGACACGCGCCAACCGACGATGGCCTGGTCGCCCATCAAGTTGACTTCGGACATCGCGAAACAATGACCGGTGTAAATATCCGCGTTGCGTGATTCGATGTATTCGCCGTATATCTGCTGCGCGCTGGCCGACGAAACCATCAGCGCCGCGAAGCAAATCGAAAGTATCAGAGTGAGTTTGCGCATTGTTACTGCCCTCCAAAATTGTAAATGAAAGTTCAGAGTTCACGCTTCAGCGTGTTAGCGGTACTTCTACACGCTGAAGCGTGAACTCTGAACGAACATCAGGCTAACGTGATTTCCTGGCAATGGCAACCGCGCTCGCTTTGGTCGCAATTGCCGGGTTCGGCCAGTTGTCCGTCCGGACCGAGCGGCCCCTGGGTGTGCAGACACCAGAAAACCCCGCTGTGCAGGTGCGACGAATCGCCTTCCGACCAGACGAACATGTTCTTCGTGCGCAAAGCAGCGCAGAGGTTCGGACGATTCGGATCTAAATTGTGAAGTTCAGCCATTGTGATCTCCATTTGAAGTGGACAGGATTAACAGGATTTTTCAGGATGATTTTGATCCTGTTCAATCTTGTCAATCCTGTCTATTTTTCTAACCGGCGGCTTGCAGGATCGCGCGTTTGACGGCGACCTGAGCGAGTTGAATTTTGTATGCGTTCTGGCTCAAGGCTTTCGCATTGGCGACAGCGATCTTTCCGGCTTCGGCGGCAACGTCTTCGTTGATCGTCTTGCCGGTCAGAAATTCCGCCGCTGCGCTGGCGTTCCACGGAACGGGCGCAACGTGTCCCATCGCCACACGAGCCGAAGTCACTTTCTTCGCCGCATCAAGTTTCAGAGCCACCGAAGCGGCGGCCAGCGGCCAATCCAGAGCTTCGCGCATGCGAACTTCATAAGTTGCGCTGCGCACGCCAAGCGCCGAAGGAATGGCCACGCCCGTGACGATTTCGTTCGGAGCCAGAGAGTATTCGCGCTCGCTGCCAGATTTTGGAATGACGAAGAATTTATCAGCGTCAACTTCGCGCGCGCCTTTCGGTCCGAAGATTTGAATCTTCGCGGCCAGCGCGATTAACGCCGGAGCGAGCGAAGAGGCGTTGACGAACTTGGCTTCGCCGTCGTTGCCCAGAATCGCGTGGTAACGGTTGTCGCCTTTTTCAACCAGCGCATTGCCTGATTCGTCCTTCGGCAGCAATCCGAAACCGGCGCGGTAATACCAGCATCGCGGACGCTGGCACA
>CAYRQB010000087.1:0-19627 GCA_964426025.1 uncultured Heliomicrobium sp. | reverse complement strand
TACTCATTTTCCCCCTTGACACCGAAACCGTCTTTAGAGATGCGTCTTCGCGTGAAAGAATTCAGCCGCTATGAAAGCCATTCGCTCCGAACTGACTACTGAACAACTCATCACTCATTTGCACGAAGCTCGTGCGCGATTGCTGGAACTGGTCAGCGATTTGAGCACTGAGGAAATGCTCGGGCCGCGCCTGGCAATCGTGAATCCGTTGCGATGGGAAATCGCGCACGTCGCGCACTTTCAAGAGTTCTGGCTGTTGCGCCACCAACGAGGCTACGAACCAATCAAGCCTGCCGGTAATCTTGACCCAGACAAACTTTACGATTCGGCGCGCGTGCATCACGACACGCGCTGGGATTTGCCTCTGCCGTCAAAGCAGGCGACGATTGATTACACCCGGCGAATACTGGATCGAGTTAGTGAAGAAGTTTTGAAACATCCGGCCAAGTCCGATGCCAATGGTTACGACGACAATTACTTTTTGCACCTGTCGTTGCTGCACGAAGACATGCACAACGAAGCGATTACTTACACTCGGCAGACGCTGGGTTATGGCGCGCCTTTGCTGGGAAAGAGCGATCGAGAGAACAGGAGACGGGGAGCCGGGGTGAAAGGGGACACGCTGATTCCAGGTGGAGTTTTCACGCTGGGCAGTGAACTGGATTCCGGGTTTGTGTTCGACAATGAATTGCGTTCGCACGAAGTTACGGTTGCGCCGTTTGCGATTTCGCGCACGGCCACCAGCAACGCGGAGTTTCTGGCGTTTGTGGAAGCGGGCGGTTATCGCCATCAGAAATTTTGGAGCGATGAAGGCTGGCGATGGCGTGAAAGCGTCAACGCCGAACATCCGGTTTACTGGCAGCAAGCCGACGGCGAATGGCAGCGCAGAGTTTTTGATCAATGGGTTCGATTGGAACCGTCGCTGCCCGTGATTCACGTCAATTGGTTTGAAGCCGACGCTTTTTGCCGCTGGGCTGGGCGACGATTGCCTACGGAAGCCGAATGGGAACTGGCGGCTGCGGGAATCGGCAAACGAAAATATCCATGGGGCCAGGAGGGGAGCGAAGAAGCTCCGACGCCGGAGCGCGCGAACCTGGATTGGCAGGCGGGAGGTTTGTTGCCGGTTGATGCTTTGCCTGCTGGCGACAGTGAATTTGGCGTTCGGCAGATGATCGGCAATGTCTGGGAATGGACGGCGACTGACTTTGTCGCGTTCGACGGATTCATGCCTGGGCCTTACAAAGAATATTCCGCGCCATGGTTTGGCGATCACAAAGTTTTACGCGGAGGTTGCTGGGCGACGCGTTCAAGATTGATTCGCAACGGCTACCGCAATTTTTACAAACCGGACCGCCGGGATGTTTGGGCGGGCTTTCGAACTTGCGCCAGGTGAAGAAAGATGAGGATTGGAATTATCACTCCTGCTCCGCCGCGCTCGCTTCACGGCAATCGAGTGACTGCGCTTCGGTGGGCAAAAATGTTGCGATCGCTCGGTCATCAGGTCGCAGTCGTGCAACGTTACGCCGGTCAACCGTTTGATGTGCTTGTGGCTTTGCACGCCAAACGTAGTTATGCCTCGATCATACGTTTTTATCGGATGTACCCGAATCGGCCATTGATCGTCGCTTTGACCGGAACCGATCTTTATCGCGATTTGCACAAAAGCCGACACGCGCAACGCTCGCTTCAGTTGGCCAGCAGGCTGATTGTTTTGCAGCCGAAGGCCATGGAAAAGCTGCCTCCGAAGTTGCAGAAAATAACTCGCGTCATTTACCAATCGGTAGAATCGGCTTCGTTCACTCTCAGTCCACAATCGGCCAGCCGTCACTTCCAGGTTTGCGTCATTGGACATTTGCGCGATGTCAAAGACCCGTTTCGGGCGGCGATGGCTGCCAGGCGATTGCCGAAAAGTTCTCGCATTCAGATTTTGCACGTGGGAGCGGCGGACGACGAACGAATGGCCATAGGCGCAAGGCGCGAAATGCACATCAATCCGCGTTATCGCTGGGTGGGCGAACGTTCGCCGAAAAGCGTTCGGCAGATCATGTCGCGCAGCCAGTTATTGGTGCATTCATCAAAAATGGAAGGCGGAGCCAACGCGGTTTCCGAAGCCATCGTCGCCGGTTTGCCCATCATCGCTTCATACGTAGCGGGGAACATAGGACTGCTGGGAGAAGATTATCCGGGATATTTTCAGGTCGGCGATACTCGCCGTTTGACCGAGTTGCTCTGGCGCGCTGAAAACGATCCGGATTTTCTGGAAGAGTTGAAAGTGCATTGTCGGCGATTGGCAGCCAGATTTGATCCTCAACGCGAACGTCAGTCCTGGGCCAATTTGCTTGCCGAGCTTTACCGATGATCTGACCGACGACCTATCCAAACAACCTCATTTCTGCTTGCGATCAAACCGCCTCGTTCGATTACGGGATAGCTGCTTCCCAAAAATGAACAAAGACTCTCTCGGCATCACTTGCTTTGATAACTCAAACTCACTACTCAATGGATTTATTGCAAATTCAACTGAGGCACGGAATTTGGAAGCAGTCATGTTTGGATCGGGTTAAGCGTATACGTCAAACGATTGAATTATCGGATTCGCAATCAACACTGCGATTTTAGCCTTCGAGATGTCTGCTTGCCAATCTCAGATTTTCGATGGAGGAGAGATGGAAACTTTATTTCAAGACCTCAAATTCGGCTTTCGACAATTGATAAAAAGCCCTGGCTTTTCGATTGTCGCGGTGCTTTCGCTGGCGCTGGGCATCGGGGCGAACACGGCTATTTTCAGTTTGGTGAATCTGGTGTTGTTTCGTCAATTACCCGTCCCGAATCCTGAGCAGGTGGTGTCGGTTTCGGCATTGTTGAAAGACGGCGGAATGGATGTGCATTCATATTTGAACTACCTTGACCTGAGCAATCGCAGCGACGCTTTTTCGGGATTGCTGGCTTATCGTTTTGCGCCAATGAGTTTGAGCCGAAATGGAAATAACGAAAAAGTCTGGGGCTATCTGGTTTCAGGAAATTACTTCGACGTGCTTGGCGTCAAAGCAGTCCGTGGGCGATTTTTTCAGCCGGAAGAAGACAAGACGCGGTTGACGCATCCGGTGGCGGTGATCAGCCATTCGCTTTGGCAAACCAGGTTTGGCGGCGAAGAGAACGTG
The DNA here is from genome assembly GCA_964426025.1 of uncultured Heliomicrobium sp. Lineage (GTDB taxonomy): Bacteria > Acidobacteriota > Blastocatellia > RBC074 > RBC074 > RBC074. Next base: position 16,466 of record CAYRQB010000087.1, on the reverse strand, counting down.
ATTGGCAACGACATCATTATCAACGGCAGGAAATTCAAGGTCATAGGAATTACGCCCGCCGAATTCAAAGGCACGGAGATGATTTACACGCCGGAAGTTTATGTCCCGTTCGCCATGCAAAAATGGATCGAGCCGGAGAATGATTATCTGGACACTCGCGATAGCCATAACCTGTTTGTCGTCGGGCGAATGAAAAACGGCGTGACGAGCGAGCAGGCAGACGCTTCGGTTAAGCTGGTCGCTTCCCAACTTGCCAAAGATTATCCAAACGACAACGATGGTTTGCATTTTCAGGTGATTCCGCCAGGATTCATTCTGCCGCAAATCAGGGACGGCATACTTGGCGTGTCTGCTGCTTTGATGGGACTGGTTGCGCTGGTATTGCTCATTGCCTGCACCAATCTGGCGAATCTGTTGTTGGCGCGCGCTTCCGAACGCAGCAAAGAAATTGCCATTCGCTTGTCCATAGGAGCCAGCCGCGTCCGCGTCATACGCCAGCTTTTAACCGAAAGCGTGATGCTGGCAGTGGTGGGCGGATTGTTCGGCATATTGTTGGCGGGCTGGATCATTGATTTGATCATTGGCTTGAAACCTCCGATAGACATTCCGATGACATTGGAGTTGCACGTTGATTGGCGTGTGCTGATTTTTTCGATGGTCATTTCAGTTTTCACCGGAATCGTTTTTGGCCTGATTCCTGCTCTTCAATCAACCAAGACCGACCTTGTCACTGCGCTCAAAGACGTGGTGTCACAATCCGGCGTTCGCCGGTCGTGGCTTCGCAGTTCGCTGGTCGTGGCCCAGATTGCCGTCTCGCTGTTTTTGCTTGTCGCCGCCGGATTGACCTTGCGCGCGTTACAACAATTGCGAACGATGAATCCCGGCTTCAATCCCGAAAATGCTGTGACAATGTCTTTCGATTTGAGCTTGCAGGGTTACGAAAGCGACAGCGGCAATCAGCTTCGCAAACAATTGCTCAATCGCATCGAATCGTTGCCGGGAGTTCAGTCGGCTTCGGTGACGGACTTTATGCCGCTCAGCATGAATTACAACGGCACCCAGGTTTTGATCGAGGGCGCTGCGCAGGAACGCGGCGTCAACGCCCCAACCACCATGAACGCCAGCGTCGGATTGAAGTATTTTGAATCAATAGGCACGCCGGTCGTATCCGGGCGCGATCTGAACGAACAGGATCAGGAAGGCATAACTCGTTCAGCCGTGGTTAACGAAACATTCGCGCGCAAATTTTTCCCCGGTGCAAATCCCAACCAAAACGCGATTGGCAAACAATTCCGAACCGATACAAATGGAAAGTTGTGGCAAATCGTCGGCGTCGCCAAAGACGGCAAGTATTGGAGCATAGGCGAAGAACCAACGTCATTTGTTTGGTTTCCGCTTGGCAAACAATTGTCATTCAACACATTGATTGTGCGAACTACTGTTCAACCTGAAGCTCTGATAGGCGCAATAAATTCCGAATTTCGCGCTCTGGATCCGAACCTGCCTGTGACGAATATCAAAACAATGAAAGAGCATATGAGCCTGTCGTTGTTTCCGGCGCGGGCGGTGGCGGCGCTGCTGACCGCTTTCGGCTTGTTGGCGCTGGCTCTGGCGGCAATCGGAATTTACGGAGTGATGTCTTATTCGGTTGCTCAGCGAACGCGCGAAGTCGGCATTCGCATGGCATTGGGAGCGCAACGCGAAGATGTGCTTCGTCTGGTTTTGCGACAGGGATTGACGCTGGCGGCGATTGGCATGGGAATAGGTTTGGCGGCGGCGCTGGTGTTGACCAGGTTGCTGTCGAATCTGCTATACGGCGTCAGCACTACGGACGCTGTGGCATTCATTGGCGTGTCTTTGCTGCTCGGCTTGGTGGTGGTGATTGCATGCCTGATTCCGGCCAGCCGTGCGGCGAATGTTGACCCTATGGTTGCGCTCAGGTACGAATAACTTGCAGGAGAAGAGTATGGAAAACGTATTGAAGGATCTGAAATACGGTTGCCGGATGCTTTGGAAAAATCCCGGCTACACCTTGATTGCCGTGCTGACTCTGGCGCTGGGCATCGGAGCCAACGCCGCGGTCTTCAGCGTAGTTTACGCCTTGCTGTTGCGCCCGATGCCTTACCCGAATTTCGAGCGGATAACTTACGTCTGGGCCAGCGATTCAAATGGCGATAATCGCTTTTCCGTTTCGCCACACAATTACATGGATTTGCGGACGCGCAATCAGAGCTTTGAACATTACGCGGCGTTTCATTACGCCAGCGCGTCGTTGACCGGCAGCGGCAATCCGGAATCGCTGACAGGAATCAATGCTTCGGCGGATTTTGGAAAAATTGCCGGAATGCAACCGCTGCATGGTCGCTGGTTTACCGCCGAAGAAGACCAACCGGGCAAAAATCTGGTCGCGGTCATCAGTTACGGTTTGTGGCAACGCCGATTCGGCGGCAAAGAAATCGTCGGTCAGAACATTCAACTCAACGGCGAAGCTCACACAGTGATCGGCGTCATGCCGAAAGAATTCAACTTCCCGACCGACAGCATTGAAATCTGGAAACCGCTGGCGTTGGATTTGTCGAAATACCAACGCGGCACATCGTTTTTGCGAACGCTGGCGCGATTGAAACCGGGCGTCAGTTACCCGCAAGCGCAGTCCGACGCGATGGCCATTGCCAAACAAATCGAACAGGAAAACCCAAATACAGACCGTGACAACGGGTTCAAACTGATTTCGCTGCGCGAAGAACTGGTTGGCGAAATCGAACGTCCGTTGTGGATTTTGTTCGGCGCGGTGGTGTTGGTGTTGTTGATTGCCTGCGTCAACGTGGCCAGTTTGTTGCTGGGACGAGCGACAGTTCGCTGGAAAGAAATTTCCGTTCGCGCCGCGCTCGGAGCTTCGCGCTGGAATCTGATTCGCCTGATGCTCAGCGAAAGTCTGGTGTTGGGTTTGGTCGGCGGGTTGTTAGGATTGTTGCTGGCGGCGTTTGGCGTGGAATGGCTGATCAAGATCAACCCCGATGCCGTTCCAAATCCCGACGAAATCACGATTGATCGTATGGTCATCGGCTTTACCATGCTGATGTCTGTCATTACCGGAATTGTTTTCGGCGCGTTGCCCGCCTGGCAATTGACCAAAACCAACCTGAGCCAGGCCATGCGCGAATCCACGCGCTCGGCTTCCGGTTCGGCCAAACTGACTGTCATTCGCAACGGGCTGGTTGTGCTGGAAATCGCTGCTTCGCTGGTGCTGTTGGTGACTGCCGGATTGTTGCTGAAAAGTTTCTGGAAACTGCTGGAAATCAATCCGGGATTTCGCGCGGAAAATGTCATTAAAGCCGACATCAGTTTGCCGCGCGCCAAATACAAAGATCCATGGCAACAGGCTGATTTTTTCCGCCGCGCGTTGGAAGGCGTTCGCGCCATGCCGGGCGTCGAAACTGCTTCGCTGACGACGATCTTGCCGTTCAACAACGGACGCAGAGCGACTTCATTCAACATTGATGGTCGTCCTGTTGCGCCAAACACCAATCCGCCAAATGCTGACAATCACGAAATCAGTTCAGAGTATTTCAAAACGCTTGGCATTCCGATTCGCGCCGGACGAGATTTCACCGACGCAGACGTTCGCACCAGCGCAGGCGTCGTCATCATCAATGAACAACTGGCGAAATTACACTGGCCGAATGAAAACCCGATTGGCAAACGCCTGATCGTCGGTTCGCCCGAAGAAGTCGAGTTGTACGGCAAACCGGTTTCGCGCGAAATCGCTGGTATTATCGGCAACGTCAAGTTGTTGAATTTGACTGATGAGTTCAATCCTGAGCTTTATATTCCTGCGGCTCAGATGCCGAATTCGTGGATGACGCTGGTGGTTCGCGGCAAAGCAGCGCCTGAAAATTTGTTTAACGGCATACGACAAGTGGTTCGCAACATTGACCCCGATCAGCCGATTCGCCGTCCATTGGCGTTGGAAACGATGGTTGCGCGCTCAGTCGCTCCACAACGATTCGTTGCCACGCTGTTGATGGTCTTTGCCGGATTGGCAATTGCGTTGGCGGTGGTCGGCATTTATGGCGTGATGAATTACGTTGTCACCCAGCGCACGCAGGAAATCGGCATTCGATTGGCGCTTGGCGCTCAGCGTGGAGACGTGCTCAGAATGGTCATTACTCAGGGAATGCGGTTGGCGGGCATTGGCATCGGCATTGGTTTGGTCGCTGCGTTCGCGGTTTCCCGGTTGCTGACCAAATTGTTGTTTGAAGTCAGCCCGAACGATGCGATGGCTTATGGCGGTGTTTCGGTTTTGCTGGCGGCGGTGGTATTGCTGGCTTGTTTGATTCCAGCCAGGCGTGCGGCAAACGTTGATCCGATGGTCGCGCTCAGATACGAATGATGGAGTTTGAACGATGATTCGTTTGGAAAATATTGAGAGGTATTACCCGCAAGGTTTGCAGAAGTATTACGTGCTTCGTCGCATCTCGCTTGAGATCAAGGAGGGCGAGTTCGTTTCGATCATGGGACCGAGCGGCGCCGGTAAATCCACGCTGTTGCACATACTGGGCATGCACGACAGCGGTTGGGACGGCGAGTATTACTTCGGCGATCACGCCATTCACAAAATGAAACCCAAAGACCGCGCCGAAGTTCGCAATCGGAATATAGGCTTTGTTTTTCAAAGCTACCACCTGCTGGATCATCAGACGGTTTACGAGAATCTGGAAATTCCGCTGTCGTACCGCGACATCAAAAAATCCGAACGCGAAGCCATCGTCGCCGACGTTCTGGACAAGTTCAACATCGTCGGCAAAAAGGATTTGTATCCGACTCAGCTATCCGGCGGACAGCAGCAATTGGTCGGCGTGGCCCGCGCAGTCATCGCCAATCCGCGAATCATTCTGGCCGACGAACCGACCGGCAACCTGCATTCAAGCCAGGGCAAGGAGATCATGGAATTGTTCAAACGACTGAACAACGAAGGCACGACCATCATTCAGGTGACGCATTCGGAAGTGAATGCGACCTACGGCAATCGCGTCATCAATCTGGCCGACGGATGGCTTGTCAAAGAATAAATCAAGAGGCAAAAGGTAAAGGTCAAAAGTGAAAAGTAACTGCTCAGGCCATCGAATAAGCCTGAAATTAAAAGCTGGAAAAATGACGTAACAAAGGGAAAAGAAGGAAGAGAAATTTCCGTCCATTCCGTTATTTCGGTCTGTTCCGTAATATCTTTTTCGTTCCTCCTGAGCAGTGGCGTAAAAATAAGAAAGAAAAAGCGCCGACCTTTTGACCTTTGCCTTTTGATTTTTGCCTTTTGATTTTTCCCGCCCTCGTGTTACTTGATTGGCAGTTATGAAAAGCTCGAACTCGATTCCAAGAATTCTGATCGCCGACGATCAACCCGACGTGCTGGAAGCGTTGCGCCTGCTTTTGAAAAGCGAAGGCTTTCAGACGGAAACCGCCGCTTCGCCCGCGCAGATTTTGTCGGCGATTGACACTCGCGATTTCCATGTCGCGCTGATTGATTTGAATTACACGCGCGACACGACTTCCGGTCAGGAAGGACTTGATTTGTTGGCGCAGCTTCAGGCGATGGACAGTTCCTTGCCCGTTGTCGTCATGACCGCCTGGGGAAGCGTTGATCTGGCCGTCGAAGCCATGCGACGCGGCGCTCGCGATTTCGTCCAGAAGCCCTGGGAAAACGAAAGACTGATCAGCATTTTGCGAACGCAGATCGAACTCGGACAAGCGCTCAGAAAAGGCCAGCGGCTGGAAGCGGAAAACCAGTTGTTGCGCAGCGAACATCGCTCGAAGCTGATTGCCGAAGCTCCGAGCATGCAGCCTGTCTTGCAGGTCATCGCTCGCGTTGGCCCTTCGGACGCCAACGTATTGATCACGGGCGAAAACGGCACAGGCAAAGGTGTCGTCGCCAGCGTGCTTCATTCGATTTCTCATCGCGCCAACAAACCGCTTGTCACAGTCAACGTCGGCGGTTTGTCCGAAGGCGTGTTTGAGAGCGAGTTGTTCGGCCACATCAAAGGCGCGTACACCGACGCCAAAACCGACCGCGTTGGCCGGTTTGAACTCGCCGACGAAGGCACGTTGTTTCTGGATGAAATCGCCAACATTTCTTTGCCGCAACAGGCCAAGCTGTTGCGCGTGCTGGAAACGGGCGAATTCGAACGCGTCGGTTCGTCGAAAACCCGCAAGGTCAACGTGCGAATCATCTCGGCCACGAACGCCGATCTGAACGCCGAAGTCGCCGCCGGACGCTTCCGTCAGGATTTGCTTTTCCGGTTGAACACGGTCGAAATTCGTTTGCCCGCCTTGCGCGACCGCCGCGAAGACATTCCTCTGCTTGCCGCTCACTTTCTGAAACAGAACTCCGCGCGATACCGCAAGCTGGTGACGGATTTCGATCCCGCGGCAATGCGCGCTTTGACCGAACATCAATGGCCGGGCAACGTGCGCGAACTCGATCACGCCATCGAACGCGCTGTGTTGATGGCTCAGGGCACAATTGTCAAAGCCAGCGATCTGGGGCTGTATCAAGCTTCGGAAAGCTCGGCTCGATTGGAGGAAATGAGCCTTGAAGATGTCGAATGCTATCTGATCAAAAAGACGCTCGCGCGGTTTGATGGCAATGTCAGCAAAGCGGCTGAAGCTTTGGGGCTGAGCCGCAGCGCGTTGTATCGGCGGCTGGAAAAATTCGGCCTATAAAGTGTAGCGCGGGTTTTCCAAGCTGCGCCGTCTTATGAAGCAGACCGCCTGGCGACCGAAAGTGTCTGTCTCAGAAAACAGAGCCGGTTAGAAAACCGGCTCTACGATTTCCGATGAAACTTCTTGGTTTGCGAATCTTTGGCGAATACGAACCGGTGGACGACGACCGTCTGCACATACTTTCTCTGGTTCCGCCGACTTCGCCTGATTCTCAGGTTCACGTCAAACCGCTTCCGCGGGCATTCCATCCTCAACCTCTGAGCTTCGACAAACGCATCTGGCTGCTGGCTTTCTTCACTGGTCTGCCCGGAGCCTTGGTGGCGCTGATTATGCTGTGGACGGGCGATTATTCGGCGAAGGTGCAATGGACTCTGACGGTTTTCATCGTCAGTTTCTGGCTTGGATGCGCTTATGCCTTGCGCGAACGGGTCGTCATGCCGCTTCAAACTCTGTCGAATCTGCTGTCGGCATTGCGCGAAGGCGATTATTCGATTCGTGGACGCGCGGTCAACAGGGACGACCCGCTCGGCGATGTGGTTCGTGAAGTCAACGCGCTCAGTTCCACGCTGCGAGCGCAGAGGCTTGGAGCGATGGAAGCGACCGCGTTGCTTCGCCGAGTGATGGAGGAAATCGAAGTAGCTGTTTTCGCTTTCGACGCCGATCAAAAATTGCGATTGGTCAATCGCGCGGGCGAACGATTGCTGGATCGCCCGGCAGAACAATTGCTGGGACGAACTGCGGAAGAATTGCGAATGGAAGATTGTCTGGAAGGCGAACCGGCAAGAACTTTGCACAGAACCTTTCCCGGCGGATTGGGCAATGTCGCTGGCCGGTGGGGAATGCGACGCAGCGCTTTTCGCGAAGGCGGCAAACCGCATCAACTGCTGGTCGTCGCCGACCTGAGCCGCGCGCTTCGCGAAGAAGAGCGTCTGGCCTGGCAACGTTTGGTTCGCGTGCTCGGCCACGAATTGAACAATTCGCTGACGCCGATCAAATCCATCGCCCGCAGTCTGGAACATCTGCTATCAATTTCTCCAAGACCGACGGATTGGGAAGAAGACGTTTCAAAAGGCTTGCAGGTAATTTCCGCGCGCGCCGAATCATTGAACCGGTTTATGACCGCTTACGCCAAGCTGGCGAAATTGCCGCGACCGGAGTTGCAGACAATGGAAGTAGGCAATTGGATTCGTCAGGTCGTCAGTCTGGAAACCAGAATGAACATCGAATTGATGCCCGGTCCTGAACTGGTCATCCGAGGCGATAGCGATCAACTGGATCAGGTGTTGATCAATCTGCTTCGCAATGCGGTTGACGCGGTGATTGCCGGCGGCCACGGCGCTGGCGGCGTCTGTCTGGGCTGGCGCGTGAACAATGGCTTTTTGGAAATATCAATCGAAGACGAAGGGCCTGGATTGTCGAATACAGCAAATTTGTTCGTCCCCTTCTTCACCACGAAACCGGGCGGATCGGGAATCGGCCTGGCGCTCAGCCGCCAAATCGCCGAAGGCCACGGTGGATCGCTGAGCTTGCAAAATCGTGCCAATGGCAAAGGTTGCGAAGCAAAATTGCGATTGCCAATTTGAGCAAGACGAATCCGCGCGTTTTAGAATCGTTACTGACAGCTAAAACAGGCCAAGCAACATTGAGACACTTTTTTGACAGGATGAACAAGATTTGCAGCGGGATTTACAGGCTCGTCAAATCCAGCAAGGTTCCACAGCAGGTTTGAATCTTGCTCATCTTGAAAAAAATCATGTAAATCCTGTCTCAAAGTTTTTTGCTTTGATTTAGTTGCCTTCCCAATATCGAAACCAATACCTGCCATAAATCAGTTTGCGCGGCACGGTTCCCCAGAATCTGGAATCGCTGGAATTCCTGCGATTATCACCCAGCACGAAGTAATGGCCGTCAGGAATCTTCACTGGCGCAGCTAAAGAATCCACTGATTTCCATTCGTTCGGAATATAAGGTTCTTCGATTTGCGTTCCGTTGATGGAAATCTTGCCGTCTTCGATCATGAGGGTTTCGCCCGGCAAGCCGATGATTCGTTTGATGTAGCTTTTGCTCGTGTCGTGGGGAAAGAGGAAAATGACGATGTCGCTTCGCTGAAGTTGATCCGGTCTTCTTTCCATAAAAGCCTTGTCGCCATCGTAAAGTGTCGGCATCATCGCCTGTCCTTCGATCATGACCGGTTTGGCAATGGTATACAGCGTTGCCGCACCAATAACCAGAGTTAATGCTCCCAGGCCAAAGAGCGTAACGAGCGCCAGAGCTACATATTTTAATCGGGACTTTGAATCGGGTTTAGGAGGTTGCTGAAGATTCATAAACTCACCTTATGCGATTGATTTACCTGAGTGGCTTCTGTCGGTGCGGAGTCATTCTAACCCGCTGAACCAAAAAAACAGATAACCGATCAGAAAAATTGCCGCTTTGTTAATGACCGCCCGAACGGAACGTTTAGGTTAGTAGAAAGTCGAAGATGATGATTAAGGAGGTCAATGTGCCAGTCAACGCAACTCATTTAATGGCAATACCCGGCGGGAAAGCCGAAGTTGCGTCTGATGCGTCCGGCCCGGCTTCGGTCAAGGAGTTGGAAACGCTTTTTCGTGAGCATCACGACAGGGTGTTTCGAGCGGCTTATCGAATCACGGGCAGTGTGGTGGACGCCGAAGACGTTTTGCAAACGGTTTTCCTGCGGCTTTCACGGCGGGGGGATGTGAATCTGGATCCCAGTCCCGGCAGTTATCTGCATCGCGCCGCCATCAACGCCTCGCTGGATTTGATGCGACAACGTGGAAGAAACGAATCAATTTCAATCGAAGATGTCGCGCCAATCCTGAAAGCCAATTCAACCCTAAACCCCGAATCGCAACGCGCCAGCGGCGAGCTTCGCGCGCGGATTCGCCAGGCGATTTCCAAGCTCGGCGAAAAATCGGCGGAAATGTTCGTGCTGAAATATTTTGAAGGTTTCAGCAACAACGAAATCGCCGAACACATGGGAACTTCGGCAATGGTTGTCGGCGTCCTGCTGCATCGTGCGCGAACGCGGGTTAAGAAAGAAATGGGAGATTTATTGGAGGGAGGATCAGCTTAGGTAGAACAGACTTCAGTCTGTTCTACTATCCTGGAGAAAAGTTATGAAACATACAGATAGAGAACTCAACACAATACTTGACGATGTTACGGCAGAAGTTCGTAACGAGAAGCTGGATCAGGCCGTTGTCGCCGGAGCGGCACAACGCGTTTGGACTCGTCTGGCTGGTCAGCAGGCCGCAGTTGAAGCCGGCGTCACGCCGGTCGAACATATACGCAGTTGCCAGGATTTCCAATCGCTGATTCCTGTTTATCTGCAAGGCCAGCTTTCCAGCGCGCGCACCATGCTGTTGGAAGACCACACGCGCGAATGCGTGCCCTGCCGCAAAGCATTGAAAGAAGCGCGGCACGGCAACCAGTCGGCGCGTCAGCTTGAAACGCAGAAGGCCAAAGTCGCCATCAGCAATCAACGCATGACAGTCGTGCGCTGGGCGATTGCGGCTGTGTTGGTCGCCGGTTTCGGATTGTTCGCCTGGCCTTCGGTGCAACGGTTCATCAATTCTTACCGCACGCTGAACGCCATTGTCGAAGCCGCAAACGGCAACGTTTACCGCGTCACTGAAACGACCACGCAGGCTTTGAAAGCCGGAGAACAAATCAAACGCGGCGAACGCATTCGCACTTCCAGGAACTCAGGCGCAGTGGTCAAACTGGCCGACGGTTCGTTGATTGAAATGCGCGAACGTTCGGAATTTTCGGTCAACGACGGAACGGGCGGGACGACAATCAATCTGGAACGCGGACAGGTCATCGTCCAGGCCGCCAAACAACGCGACGGCAAATTGTTCGTCGCCACGGAAGATTCGCTGGTGTCGGTCACTGGCACGATTTTCACGGTCAACAACGGAACCAAGGGCGCTCGCGTTTCGGTCATCGAAGGCGAAGTTCAGGTTGACCAGGGCGGCAAAGACAATGTGTTGCGCGCGGGCGATCAGATCACGACTCACGACAGCATAGAGAAGATTTCGGTCAAGGACGAAATCGCCTGGAGTCGCGACGCCGACCGTTACGTCAAAATGCTGGATTCCGTACGCAGCCAGATTGATCAGATGGTGGCCATGCCTGGCAATCGTTATTCGACTCGATTGCTGGAACTGATGCCGGAAAACACAGTTTTTTACGTGGCGATTCCGAACATCAGCGAAACGCTGGCCAACGCCAATCAATTGTTGCAGGACAATCTGGCCAAGAATCCCGAGTTGAAGTCCTGGTACGATAAAGAGCGCGGTCAATCAAGAGGCCGTCAGGGTCTGGGCGGCGCGATTGAGATGGCTCGCGAATTCGGCAGCTATTTCGGCGACGAAATCGCCGTCGGAGCCGAAGCCGGAGCAAAGAGCGGCGAACCTGAAGAGCCTGTGGTTCTGGCTGAAGTCAAAGATGGCGGCGCGTTCCGCAGCTTCCTGGAAAGCAAACTTTCGCAGGTCAGCGAAGGCAAAAAGAATCTGGTCATCGTTGACGATCCGATGTCAGCCGTTGGCGACAACGCCGAAGGTTTGTATATCTGGATTACGCCGAATCTGGTTGCAGCCTCGCCGAAACTGAATTCTCTGAAAAAAGTAGCGGCTCAGGTCAAAACTCAGGCTCATCCGTTTGCGGCCAAACCTTTCTATCGCCACATCGCCAGTCTTTACAAAGACGGCGCAGGATTGGTGATTGCCGCCGATCTGGAAAAGATGTTCATGCAATCGCTGAGCAAGGATAAAGACGCTGCGACGGTCAAAGGACTAGGTTTGCTCGATCTGCGCTATTTCGTCGTCGAACTGAAAGAGAAAGACGGCAAGCCTTACAATCGCGCGGTTGTCAGCTACAACGAAAACCAGCACGGCATCACTTCGTGGTTGGCCGCTCCGGGGCCGATGGGCGCTCTGGAATTCATCTCGCCTGATGCGAACATTGTCGGCGCGTTCGTGGTCAGAGAACCGACCGCAGTGGTTGACGATTTGTTCAACACGCTGAAAACCGCCGAGCCGAAGGCTTGGGAAGATTTGCAGCGGTTCCAGGCTGAGCAGGGAATTGACATCCGCACGGATTTCGCAGTTCCGCTGGGCAGCGAATACGCCTTCGCAATTGACGGCCCCGTCTTGCCGACTCCTTCGTGGAAGGTCGTCTTCCAGGTTGACGATCAGGCCCATCTGCAACAGACGTTTGAAACCACTGTTCAGAAACTGAACGCCGAACTGGCCAAACACAACAAACAGGGTTTGGTGTGGAATCGCGCGGAAATCGGCGGCAGGACTTTCTACGAACTGAAATCGCCTGAATTTTCGCTGGTCACGCTCAATTACGCATACGCGTATGGTTATCTGATCGCAGCGCCCAGCCGCGCGCTGGTCGAAAACGCGATCAAATACAAAGAGTCCGGTCACACCTTGCTGCAATCGGCGAAGTTCAAAGCTTCGCTGCCCGAAGACAAACAAGCCAACTTCTCGGCGATGGTTTACCAGAACGTCAATTCGTTGCTGGAACCGGCGGCCAGGATGATCGGCAATGCCGGACCGAAAGAAGCCAGCAAAGCAGTCAAGAGCTTGCTCGGCAACAAAGCGGGTCTGGCTTATGTTTACGCTCTGGGCGACCGTATGATTCTGTCGGTCAACAGCGAAAACGGCCCAATCGGTTTGACCCCTTCAGACCTGTTAGGTCTGCCGGGTTCGACCGGAATGGGAAGCATCTTCCGACACGCGACCGAAGCTGAAGAGCCTTCGAAGAAGACAGTCGAGAAGAAAATGTCTGGCAGGTAGTCAGAAACTGTTTGCCGATTAAAACGACGAGTTGCAGATTCATCATCGTCCCAGGTGATCAACCGCAGGATGACGATGAATCTGCGGCTCGTCGTATTTGCGTGTTCGCACAAATCGCCTGTCGCTATTGACTAAAATCGAAACCTGATTCAATAAACGCCAATCGGTTGGAACTTCATTCAGCCGGTTGGCGTAACCGTGTGTGCTCAACGAAACATACTGGAGGCATTCGAGATGAAACCGAAATCATTCATCGCACTGATCGCTGTTGTCTGTTTAACCCTGATGCTGGCAATTGGCGGTTGCCGAATGGGACATCGAGCCGAAAGACCCGAAATCGCCAAATCCGGCGAAACCGCTCCCACGCCATCAGGCCCGCCTGTCGAATTATCCATCACCGCCGCTGGCGACGAAGACGTTGATTTCCCCATCAAAGAAGAGATTCGACAAAAATATCAACTCAAGCCCGGATCGTCGGTTGGAATTCGCGGCATCAACGGTCGCATCAAAATCGAAACCGCCGACACAGAAACCGCCGAAGTTCTGATCGTTCGTTCAGCCAAAAGCGCCGAAGACCTGCGGCAATATCGCCAGGTCAAAATCGAACAGGAAGAAGACAATCTGTATGTCCGCATTGAAAGCGACCGCAAAAGTCTGTTTTCCTCCATCGGGCCAATCCCCGAAGGCCGACAACGCGTGATCATGAAATTGCCGCGCAAAGTTGATCTGGAAATTGACGGAGCAAACGGAAATGTTACGGTAGGAGAAATTCAGGGACGATTGGAAATTGACGGCGTCAACGGTCAGTTCAAAGCTGCGCGCGTTGCGGGCGCCACGCGAATAACCGGCTGCAACGGCGGCGTTGACGTCACTTTCGCGCCGCTCACCGGCAATGGCATTTCCGTCAACGGCATCAACGGCAACATTGATCTGAGCTTTGAAGGCGAAGTCAACGCCGACCTGAACGCCTGGGGAATCACAGGCCAGATCAATCCGGACCTGCCCGGCGTCGAAACTCGCGGCGAAGAACAATCTCAAAGCAGATTAAGAGCGCGCATCGGCATGGGCGGCACGCAAATCAGAATCGGCGGCATCAACGGCAACGTCAATCTGGTGAAAGCCGCAAAGATCAACTCCACCGCCAAAGCGTCCGTAAAATAACTTTCAGTTTGAGAATTGACGATGAACACAAACAATGAACCGGTAATTCAACTCGATCAATTGAGAGTAACTTTCGGCAAGCGGGAAATTCTGCACGACATCAAAGGCGATTTGCACGGACGCTGTATCGGTTTGTTGGGTCCGAACGGCGCAGGCAAAACCACTTTGATTCACACGCTGCTCGGATTTCATCCGCCGTCTTCCGGCACGGCTCGCATCTTCGGCAAAGACATTCGCAACGACGCAAAACAGATTCGCACCCTGATCGGTTACATGCCCGAACGCGACGCTTTCATCGCCAATCTGACCTGCGTGCATTTCGTGCGGTTGATGGCTGAATTGTCGGGGTTGCCGTCCGAAGCCGCGCTGGAACGCGCGCACGAAGCGCTGTTTTACGTCGGCCTGGGCGAAGCGCGTTATCGTCAACTCGGCACTTATTCGCTGGGCATGAAACAACTGGCCAAACTCGCTCAATCCATAGTCCACGGCCCGCGATTGATCTTTCTGGACGAACCGACGAACGGACTCGATCCTCCGGCTCGGAATCGAATGCTGGAATTGATTCGCGAAATTCGCGACAGCCGAAAAGCGAACATCGTGTTGTCGTCTCATTTGCTGCGCGATGTGGAAGATTGCTGCGATGAAATTCTGATCTTGAAAAACGGTCACATCGCCGCCAACTGCAATCTGGAAGAAGAGCGACGCGCCAACAAGAAATTCATCGAAATGGAAACTCGCAACGGCTCGCAGGATTTCGTCGAAGCCATTGGCCGTCTGGGTTGCGAATACGCCGTGACCGGCAATCAACGCGTCAAGGTCGTAATGCAGGACGGCATGGAAGTCCGCGATTTATACAAACTGGCTGCGCAACAGAACGTGCAAATTCGCCGGTTGAATTACAAACGGGATTCGCTGGAAGATATATTCCTGAAAGCTATGGAGCAGTAGAGGCGTAACAAGCTGGCAGTTTGTTACGCACATTCAACCTGAGGTCACCACTGTGAAAGAAATGTTCAAACAAGTTTCAAAACTTATATTCGTGCTGGCGTTGCTGCTGACGACAAGCTCAGCTTTGGCTCAAACGCCTGTGTTGGACCGCGAATTGTTTTTCGGCGATCCGGAAATTTCCGGCGCTCAGCTTTCGCCCGACGGAAAGTTCATGGCCTTCGTCAAACCGTACAAAGGCACGCGCAACGTCTGGGTCAAGAAAACCGACGAGCCGTTCAATTCGGCCAAGCCAGTGACCGACGATCAAAAACGTCCGGTGACGAGTTATTTCTGGAGCCGCGACGGCAAATTCATCCTCTTTGTTCAAGATCAGGGCGGCGACGAAAATTTCAATGTCTACGCCGTCAATCCCGCGGCATCGCCCGCCGCCGGACGCGAAGTTCCAGCCGCGCGCAATCTGACCGATCTGCAAGGCGTCCGCGCTTTCATTTACGCAATTCCCAAAAGCGATCCAGACGCGATCTTCATCGGCCTGAACAATCGCGACAACGCCTGGCACGACGCATACAAAGTGAAAATCTCGACCGGCGAACGGACTTTGATTCGCCAGAACAATGACCGCATATCGGGCTGGCTCTTCGATCAGAAAGACCAGCTTCGTCTGGCGACGCGCACAGCCGACAACGGCGACACTGAAATTTTGCGCATTGACGCCAAAGGCTTCACACAGGTTTACAACTGCAACGTCTTCGAATCCTGCGGCCCTGTGCGTTTTCACAAAGACAACAAGCGCGTTTACATGGTGACGAACAAAGGCGCGAGCGATTTGATGCGGCTGGTTCTGTTCGATCCCGAAACCGGCAGGGAAGAACTGGTCGAATCCGATCCGTTGAACCGCGTGGATTTCGGCAACGCTTCGTTTTCGGAATTGACCGACGAACTGATCGCCACGGCTTACGAAGACGAACGCGTCAGAATTTACTGGCGCGACAAATCCTACGAAGCCGATTACAAACTGCTCGAAAGCAAGTTGCCCAACAAAGACCTGAATTTCAGTTCTTCGACTGCGGACGAAAAGCTGTGGAAGGTTTCGGCCAGCAGCGACACCGAACCCGGCGAAGTTTATCTGTTCGACCGCACGACCAAAAAACTGACGCTGCAATATCGCATCTTCGACAAACTGCCTCGCGAACATATGGCGACGATGAAAGCCGTCAGTTACAAATCTTCCGATGGTTTGGAAATTCCCGCTTTTCTGACTTTGCCGAAAGGCGCTGAGCCGAAGAATCTGCCGATGATTGTCTTCCCGCACGGAGGGCCGTGGGCGCGCGATTCGTGGGGCTACAATCCATATGCGCAATTTCTGGCCAATCGCGGTTACGCCGTTCTGCAACCGAATTTCCGCAGTTCGGTCGGTTACGGCAAAAAGTTTCTGAACGCCGGAAACAAACAATGGGGCGAGAAGATGCAGGACGATCTGACAGCGGGCGTCAAAGCGATGGTCGCGCAGGGCATCGCCGATCCGAAACGCGTCGGCATCATGGGCGGCAGTTACGGCGGATACGCCTGCTTGGCCGGACTGGCCTTCACGCCTGACGTTTACGCCGCCGGAGTTTCAATCGTCGGGCCGTCGAACCTGATCACCTTGCTGGCTTCGATTCCGCCTTACTGGGAAGCCGGTCGAAAAATCTTCAACGAAAGAATGGGCGATCCTTCGACCAGCGAAGGCCGCGCTCAACTGGAACGGCAATCGCCGCTCAATTCCGCCAACAAGATCAAATCGCCTTTGCTGGTGGTGCAGGGAGC
>CAYRQB010000086.1:0-19642 GCA_964426025.1 uncultured Heliomicrobium sp. | reverse complement strand
GATGCCGAGCCTTTGCCGCCTCCGCAGGCGATGACTATGAATTGGCGTCCGCCAGCTTCGTACATTGCCGGAGTCGCGTTGCCAGCCGCAGGCAATTCTGTTTCCCACAACAATCGTCCGGTCAGTTTATCGAAGACGCGGAATTTTTTGTCGTAATTGGTCGCAGCGATGAAGAACAAACCGTTTTTGGTGACGATGCCTCCGCCGTAATTTTCGCTGCCGGTGTTTTTGATTCCCTTCGCGGCCAGTTCAGGGTATTCGCCGAAGGGAATCTGCCATTTGATCTTGCCGGAGTTCAGATCAATCGCGTTCAGCGTTCCCCACGGCGTAGCGATGGCCGGATAACCTTCGTTGTCCAGAAATTTGTTGTAACCGGTGTGCGTGTATTTCAAATCAATCGGGTTGGCAGGCGAATCAACAACTTCCTTTGAAACGATGGTGTCTTTGCCTGACAGCACGTACATCGCGATTGCCTGGATCGCGTCTGTCCCCAACCGAGCAAAACCCGGCATGCGTCCCAGACCGTTGCGAATCAAACCGCGCACATCCTGATCGCCCATCTTGCCTGCCAGATTTTTCAGCGATGGGAATTCCGGCGGCGAACCGCTCATGTCTTTCTGGTGGCAATTGGCGCAGTTGGCTTCGTAAAGCGATTTGCCGCTGACCTGTTTGGCTTTGACGCGCGGAACCAGTTGCAGAATCCATGCCATCTCATTGGCATTGACGTAAAGCAATCCGGTTTCAGGATCGAAAGCCGCGCCGCCCCATTCTCCGCCGCCGTCGTAACCGGGAAAGATGACGGTTCCTTCAAAACTCGGCGGTTCGAATTGGCCATTGCTGCGAATCTTGCGGAATTTGTCCAGCGCAAATTGATGAGCTTCGGGCGTGCGCCGTGTCAACATATCTTCGGTCAATCGCTGTCGAGCGAAAGGTTCAGGCAAGGTCGGCAACGGCTGAGTTTCGGCCAGCTTTTCTCCGTCAACCAAAGATTGCGGATACTTTCGGTATTCAATCGGGAAAAGCGATTTGCCTGTCGCGCGCTCGAACATATAAACGTGGCCGGATTTTGTGATTTGCGCTACGGCGTCAACGTTGCGCCCGTTTCGTTTGACAGTAACCAACGCCGGAGCCGAAGGAAAATCGCGATCCCAGACATCGTGTTTAATCGCCTGAAAATGCCAGACGCGTTTGCCCGTGTTGGCGTCCAGGCAAAGCAAAGTGTTGGCGAACAAATTGTCTCCGTGCCGATTCGCTCCGTAAAAATCGAAAGCCGCTGAACCGGTCGGCACAAAAACCAGTCCGCGTTTCTGATCCACAACCAAACCCGGCCAGTTATTCGCTCCGCCCAAAAACGAGCGGGCGTCTTTCGGCCAGGTATCCGCGCCAAGCTCGCCTTCAGCCGGAATCGTGCGAAAACTCCATCGCAGTTTGCCCGTCCGCAAATTGTAAGCTCGAATGTCGCCCGGCGCGGCTGGTAAACCTTCGCTGACCAAACTGCCGATGATCAGCGTGTCTTTGTAAACCACGCCCGGCGTAGTCAGCATTACTGTCAATCCGTCAATCTGCTGGCGTCCCAAATCCTTGCGCAGATCAATCCATCCGCCTTCGCCAAAGGATTTATCCGGCTGTCCATTCTTCGCATCCAGCGCGTACATTCGATTGCGATAACCGACGAACAATCGCTTCTCGTTTCCATCCTGCCAATAAGTCAAACCGCGATTGCGCATCTTGCCGAAACCTTTGCGGCCTTCATTCGGATCGAAGCTCCAAATCTCTTTGCCGGTCGCCGCTTCCAGCGCCACTATGCGCAGTTTCGGCGTCGTCGCATACAACACGCCATCAACGACAATCGGATTGCATTGCATTTCCGATCCGTCGAATTCATCGCCGCTGTCGTAACGCCAAGCGATTTCCAGGCGGCTGACATTTTCACGAGTGATTTGCGACAGTTCCGAGTAATGAATGTTTTCTTCGCCGCCGCCGAACATCGGCCAGCCGCTGTATTTCGTCGAAGCCTTCTTACTCTGAGCTTGGGTTCCATAAACAAAAAAGCCCAAGCCGGCCATCAGCGCGACGGCGATTCCGAGTTTCAACGTTTTCATAAGCATTTTCCGGGAAGTGGGATTGAGTAACGCGTGCAGACTGTAGTTGTGGTATGGCCGGATTTCAAGGCAGATAATTTTGCGCTGCGGCTTTGGAAGCGATTGCCAATTCAACAGGGGATTGCTGATACCAGGAGCCTGACTCCTGATCCCTGATGATTCACCAGAATTATCGCAGGCATGAGCCTTTTAAGTTTCTCAGGTTTCAGGATCGAGGTTTCAGGATTCAGGGTTTGATTCGCCAAGCAATCAGAGCTTCAACAATCCGCAGTTCGACAATTAAAACCTCATCTGCTTGGCGGCCAGGTCTTTCATGATTTCTTCAGCGCCGCCGCCGATCATGTTCACTTTGACTTCGCGGTAGATGCGTTCGACGCGTTCGCCGCGCATATAACCCATTCCGCCCAGAATCTGCACCGCTTGATCGGCGCAAAACTGCATCGTCTGCGTAGCCAGATTTTTCAGCATGCAGGTTTGAGCAATCAGCAGATTCGGATCGCCTGCGCGATGCTGGACGCGCCAGGCCAGGTCTTCCAGCAAAGCTCGCGTTGATTCGATCTTCATTGCCATATCCACCAGCTTGTGGCGAATGACTTGCCGTTCGATCAATGGCTGGCCGAAAGTCTTTCGCTCGCGCGCCCAATCGAGCGCGTCTTCAAAACAGACTTTAGCGAATCCGCAAGCTCCGGCAGCCATTCCCAGCCGTTCGGAATTGAAGTTGTGCATGATGATGCGGAATCCCTGATTCTCTTCTCCAATCAAGTTGGCAACCGGCGCTCGGCAATTTTCAAAATACAGATGCGCAGTGTCCGAAGCCCACCAGCCCATTTTTTTGAGCGGCGTTCGCGTAAAGCCCGGCGTGTCGCGTTCGATCAGCAGCAACGAAATTCCTCCGGCGCTTTTGTCATTGGGATTCGTCCGAACAGCGGTGGTGAAATAATCGCCGCGAATGCCTGAAGTGATAAACGTCTTTTCGCCGTTGACGATGTAATGATCGCCTTGTCGAACGGCAGTGGTTTTGATGCTGGCGACATCCGAACCGCCCGAAGGTTCGGTGATGGCCAGCGCGGAAATCTTTTCGCCGCTCAGAATCTGCGGCAACACTCGCGTTTTCATTTCTCGGCTTCCGGCTTTCAGAATCGGCGGCGCGCCGATCGAATGCGACATCAGCGAAGCCGAAACGCCTCCGCTGCCCGCGCGCGCCAGTTCGTCAGAAGCGACAATCGAATAAAAAATATCCGCCGGAGTCCCGCCGTATTCTTCCGGATAACCCAGACCCAACAGACCAATCGCCGCCGCCTTGCGATACAACTCGCGCGGAAACTCTTCGGCCTCGTCCCATTCGCTGGCAAACGGAGCGATTTCGCGCGCGACAAATTCCCGCATCGTCGAGCGAAACTGTTCGTGTTCAGGCGTGTAGTAATTCGGATTCGGTTGCAGATTGAGCATTATTGAAGAACTCCGGTGATGAGCGCCGAGTGGAATGTAGTAGCGCACAGAAAAGTTTTCAAGCTGGCTGCTGCGTGACTGTTAATCGTTCCGACAACATCTGGTAAACTGCCCTTGTTCATTGATGCGAGTTGATAATTAAACTTGAACACGCTCTGGTGAGTTTCCATCATTATGGCAGCCAAAGATATTTATCACGAGCACGTCAAAACCGCCCTCATCAAAGATGGCTGGCAGATCACACACGATCCGCTACGTCTTGATTTCGGCGAAAAGTACACCCTGGTGGATTTGGGCGCAGAGCGTTTTCTGGCGGCTGAAAAAGACAAGCTCAAAATTGCCGTCGAGATCAAAAGCTTCGTCGGCAAATCAACGCTTGATGATTTGGAAAAGGCGCTAGGGCAATTCGTTCTTTACCACGACATCTTGAAGGAGAATGAGCCGGAGAGAATTCTGTTTCTGGCAGTCAGGGAAAGCGTGTTCGATAACGCCTCTGACGCTCCGTATTGGAATCTGCTGTTGCAGAACCAACGCCTGCGTCTGATTGTTTTCGATCCGGCAACAGAGGAGATAACGCAATGGATACCACAGATAAGCTGAGCCGTTACCGCCAAATCATAGAAGAAGCTCTGACCGCCGTCGCCAGCATCCCACACGCTTATGGCGACATTCATGATCAAACCATCTTCGAGCGGCAGACCGACAACTACCTGATCATCACCAAAGGCTGGCAAAAAGGCCGCCGCGTGCATCACTGCCTGGTTCACTTAGAAATCATCGAAGGCAAAGTCTGGATTCACCACGACGGCGTCGAATACGGCATAGCCACCGACCTGGAACAAGCAGGCATTCCCAAAGAAGACATCGTGCTCGGCTTCCATCCGCCTGAAGTCAGACCTTTTACTGAGTACGCCGCCGCATAAGAGCCATCATCTATCCATACACTTACTCACCGTTGGCCATTCTTCGTAGCGTCCGACCGGAAAGCGCGCCAGCGTATTTGCCACCATCCACCGCCAGTTTGCCGTTGACGAAGATGAAGCGCAGGCCTTCGGCCTGGAGTTCAGGTTGGTCATAAGTCGAGCGGTCGGTGATGGTCTTTGGATCAAACACAACCACATCAGCGAACCAGCCTTCTGCCAGTTTGCCGCGATCTTTCAAATGGAAGGTTTCGGCGACTTGCAGACTGCTGGATTGAATCATCCGCTCCATCGAAATGACTTTGCGGTTCAAAACGTATTCGCGAATCTTGCGCGGATAAGTTCCCCATTTGCGCGGATGGCCGCCGGAACCATCTGAGCCGGTCATCACCCACGGCTGACGCATGAAGTTTTCAATGTCCGATTCGGTCATATTGAATGAAGTCACTCCGGCGTTTCCGGCTTTGATAATTTCCAGAGCCGTTTCAACCGGCGATTTGCCGCGAACGCGAGCGATTTCATCCAGCCGTTTGCCAACCAGATTGCGGTCGGCTCCGCCGCGAATCAACAATGAATTCGCTCCGCCTCTGCGTTTCAAATTCACTTCCATCTCAGCAATCAACCTTGCACGAATTGCCGGATCGTCAATTCGTTTGAGCAATTCGGCTCTGCCTCCGGCCTCAGCCCAGCGAGGCAACAGCGCCGCGCTCAAACCAGTGCCCGATGCGATGTACGGATATTGATTGGCCGTGACCTCTAGCCCCGCGGCGCGAGCGCGGTTGATCAGTTCGATTGCTTTGCCGCTTTGTCCCCAGACGTCCGCGCCCAGAGCTTTGATGTGCGAGATGTGAACCGGAATGCGGGCTTCGCGTCCGATGCGAATGACTTCTTCAATCGAACCAAGCAGGCCGATGGTGTAAGAGCTTTCGTCGCGTTGATGCGTGTCGTAAACGCCGCCGAATTCAGCGGCGACTTTGGCCAGTTCGATCACTTCTTCGGTTTTAGCGTAACTGCCCGGCGCGTAATACAAACCGGTTGAAAGCCCAATCGCGCCTTCGATCATTCCCTGCCGGACAAGAGCTTTCATCTTTTCCAGTTGTTCAGCAGTCGGCGCAACGTCAACCGATCCCATCACCGCCTGACGAATTGCGTTGTGGCCGACGAACGAAGCGACGTTGGTTCCAATGCCCTGAGTTTGCAATTGCTGCAGGGCTTTGCCGAGCGGAATCCGGCTGCGGCCATCGCTGCCTATGAAAACCGTCGTCACGCCCTGAGTCAGAAAAGCCAGGTTTGCGTTTCGCTTCGGATCGAACAGGTCATCATCGGCGTGCGTGTGCGGATCAATGAAACCGGGCGCGACGATTAAACCGGCGGCGTCAATCACCCGGTCGGCTTGAACGTTCGCGGTTGCGGCATCGCCGATGAAAGTGATGCGGTCGCCGGTGATGCCTACGTCGGCTTTCGTGGCAGGAGCGCCGGTTCCGTCAACCACACTGCCGCCGCGAATCAGCGTGTCAATTTTTGCGCTTTTCGATTTGGCGGTTTTCAGATGACGTTCGAAGAAATCAAACGATGCTTTGTAAATTTCGATCCAATGCCGGTGCAGCAGAAAGTCATGAACTTCGTCGGGGTAGACAATGGTTTCGTGCGGCACGTTCTGTTCGCGCAATCGTCTGACCAAATCCACCGTTTGCGAGAAAGCCACGTTGCGGTCGTCGTCGCCGTGAATCAGCAAAACCGGCGAGCGCCATTTTTCGACTGATGAAACCGGCGAAGCTTCAAAGGCGATTTTCACCGCGTCGCGATTGCCGTATTCGATCCAGTTTGCATTCGACAATCGCAACGACCAATCGTGAACTCCGTGCAGGTCAACTCCGGCGGCGAACAAATCCGAATTGCGCGCCAAACCGAGCGCCGTCAAATACCCGCCGTAACTTCCTCCCCACAAACCGATGCGAGCCGGATCAATGTCCGCGCGCGAACGCAGGTAATGCGCTCCGGCGACGATGTCCTGATATTCCGAAGCCCCGCGCCCACCACCGTTTTTCGCCTGACGGAAAGCCCTGCCATAGCCAATGCCCAAACGGTAATTGACCGACAGCACTGCGTAGCCTTTGCTCGCCAAAAACTGATTGAAGCCGTAAGCGTTGTGGTAGTAGTAGCGATTATGCCAACCCAGCAGCATCTGCCGCATCGGGCCTCCGTGCATGAAAATCACTGCGGGCAATTTGTCCGAAGGCTTGGCGCCCGCGGGCAAGAAAAGTTGGCCATGAATTTCCTGACCATCGGCGGCTTTGAAAATGACTTGTTGCGGCGCTACCAGCTTTGTTGAGGGAAAGCTCTTTGGAAAAATCTCCGCAGCTATGTGAGAAATGCCTTTCGCAACAGACAGCACGGTAACTCTGCCTGGCATGCGCGCATCCGATGTGATGCACGCGAGTTTGTCACCGACGTAAACAGGGTTCCACCAGATAGTTTCGCTCGCTTCACCTGAAATAAAAGGGCCGAACTCGCCGCTAATGATGTCTGTGTTTCCCAGTTGTCGCCGATCAATTTGACCATTGGCGCAATTTGATGAGTAAAAAAACTGGCGCTTGTCCGGGGACAGCGACAGGCTTTCCCATTCGCAGCCGGTCGGCGTCAACGCTTTCACTTCGCCGCCGCTGGCCGCAATCGAATACAACCGCATCCATCCGTCCATTTCCGAAGCGAAGACCAATCGGTCATCCGCCGCCCATTGCAGCAAATTTTCTCCAGCCATTCGCGGCGGACTGTCTTCAGGGCGATTGCCGCTGCGCCAGATTTCTTTGGCAGTTCCTATCCCAGCGTCCGCAACCCAGATTGTCCACGGATCGGGCGCATCCTGCGTCAGCGCGCGAGGCGCGTTGCCGCGAGCCGGTTGGCGAATGAAGGCAATCCGTTTTCCATCCATTGACCAGCGCGGCGCGGAGTCTCGATCAACCGAAGGCGCGATGTAACGAATCGCCTGCTTTTCAAAATCGTAAATGCCGATGAAGCTATGCGTGCCGCGCGAACTGTTGAATGCCAGTTGTTTTCCATCCGGCGACCATTGCGGAGTGATGTTGATTCCGCGCGCGACGAAAAGCTGATGCGGTTCAGAACCGGCAGCGATTTCGACTATGCCAATCTGCCGGTTGCGGTTGTAAACGACGCGGTAATCGGTGGGCGACACGACAGGCGAATCGCCTTCGGCCAAAGTCATCGTGCGCCCGCTGGCAACTTCGACGGCCATAATTTCCTGCTTCGCGCCGGACGCGTCGCTGGTCGGATTCGGAACTTCGCCTGCGGAGTTTTCTCCGCCCCCGCGCACAAAGACTATCCATTTGCCGTCGTGAGTGAAAACCGGATTGGCGATTTCCTGCCCCGTGTCTTCGTTGTACTGCGTCAATTGCCGAGCCTTGAAATCCGGCCCGTCCGCGACCCAGATGTTGCGCCTGCCTTCGGCGTTGAAAACCCAGGCGATGCGCTCGCCAATCGGCGCGGCGATCAAGCTCGAAGGAAAGGGCGAACTCAAAACCTGTTCGATGGTGAAGCCGCCGCTTTGCTGAGCCGTCGCGCGGGCGAAGTTGAACCACACAGCGCCGGCAATAATCGCCGCGACGCAAAACGAAACAAGTATCCGTCTGATCTTCATAAGCAATTTTCCGAATTGAGGGTTGATGTTGATTCCGTGAATGCTGTCCGGCGCGAACGATAATACAGCGGCGCGCCAGTGACAATGCGATAGAAACCGCCTGGCTCACGTCAATGTAGACGATTCCAAAATTTTCTATTTGAGTTCTGCAAGAAGTTCGCAAAGCCGCCGTTCATCCGTCACCAACTCCGAAATCACTGGCATTAAACACGTCTGCTGATGAAACCTCATTGGCAGGCTCAGACGACAATTTCAACAAGCGACATCAGGAGGCAAGTTTATGAAAGTCTGCCCGAAGTGTGCTCGCAGCTTTGCTGAAGGGTTCCAGTATTGCCCGCAGGATGCGAATGAGTTGGTCAAATATGATCTGCGCGTTCATCTGAACCGTCAGAGCGAATTTCAATTTTTACTTCCGACGGAAACTTTGCTGATCAGATTGCGTCAAGAACTTTCCGCCGCCGCAAATGAATTCAAAGACAATCCGCGAAACTATCTGGCCGCTTTGCTTCGCGGCGAAGCCAGCAGCCGCAGGCGCAAACGATTGCTGCAAGCGGGTGTGGCTTCGGCGTTGATTGTTTATGCGGCGGTGATGATGGCTGGATTGCTGATTGGCCTTTTCACTTCTTCGTTGCATTCGACCGAAGCAGGAAAGCCAATTGAAAGAGTCATCAGCGACGAACCGATCTTCACCATATCGCTGGTGGCTAAACCTGAAAAGGCTAACACGGCGAAAACGAATCGGGGATTGCTCGGCGGCAGTTTGCCAAAAAGAGAGCGCGCTCACGGTGGCGGCGGTGGCGGTGATGAAACTCCAACCAGCAGGGGCGTCAATCCAACGCCGTCGTTGTCGCAGCAATTGATGAAACCTGATTTGAGTCCGCCGAAAATTCCCAATCCAAGCTGGGTTGTCACGCCAACGATTTACGCCGATCCGAAATCATTTTTGAAAGCAACGGGGCCGATAGGCATACGCAATGGCCAGACTGAAACTCCTTCGCTCGGCAATGGGCCGGGAACCGGAATCGGCCCCGGCAATGGCCCGGGTTATGGTCCCGGCGAAAACAGAGGCGTTGGCGGCGGCAAGTTCAAACCCGGTGGCGGAGAAACTACCGGCACGGGCAACGAAGTTTTCGCTCAAACGCGCGATCTACGCCCGACGATCATTTACAAAGAGCGCGCCAAATATACCGAAGCGGCCAGGCAAAACAGGATTCAGGGAACAGTCGTCCTCAGCCTGATCTTCGGCGCTGATGGTCGCATTCGCGACGTTCGCACGGTTCGCAGTCTGCCATACGGTTTGACCGAAGCGGCCATCGAAGCGGCGATGAAAATCCGATTCAATCCGGCGACGCGCGACGGGCGTCCGGTCAACGTGCGTTCGCAAATCGAATACAACTTCACGCTTTATTGAGTCGAATGAAATCGGCCAATTGAAATTTGATTTTCCTCCACAAACTCCAGTCCCAAAAACTTGAAGCCGCCGAAGTCGCCGCAGACGCCGCGGGCGGAGAGGAGTTGGACAATGATGGAACGAGGCCGTGCAGGCAACGTTCTTCGGCGTTCTCTGCTTGCGGTGTCTGCGGCGACTTCGGCGGCATTTTTTTGGATTTACAAAACGGCCTTAACTGGAGTTTCAACGGGTGATAAGCCTGAACAAGCAATCACTCAGTTCCGAAATTGTAACTGCTCAGCCTATCAAGCGGCCTGATAATGAAATGCTTGAATAGACGACGGAACAAACAGAAATAACGAAAAAAACGGAAAAGAAAACGGTGAACTTCTGTCTGTTCCGTTATTTCCGTTTGTTCCGTCATCTCACTGATGCCTTTCGTTGCGAGTCAATTCTAAGGCCTGAGTAGTTACTCTCAAACAAGGAAGCCGGTTAAAGCTACAAAACTGTTTTCAAAAAACTTCCCGTGTGCGAAGTTTTGATTCTGGCGATTTGTTCAGGAGTTCCGACCGCGACGATATGGCCTCCGCCGATGCCACCTTCAGGCCCCAGATCAATTATCCAGTCGGCGGTTTTGATGACATCCAGATTATGTTCGATGACAACCAGCGAAGCTCCGGTTTCCAGCAAGCGTCGAAACGACGAAAGCAGTTTGTTGATGTCGTCGAAATGCAGACCCGTCGTCGGTTCGTCGAAAATGTACAGCGAGCGGTCGCCGGAAGCCTTGGTCAGATATGAAGCCAGTTTGACGCGCTGAGCTTCGCCGCCCGAAAGCGTCGTCGCCGATTGCCCCAATCGCAAATAACCCAAACCGACATCGTCCAGAACTTTCAGCTTGTTGGCGATGCGCGGAACCTGAGAAAAGAAAGCTATGGCTTCGCGTACGGTCAACTGCAAAACTTCGTGGATGTTTTTACCGCGATACTTCACTTCCAGAATCGAATTCTTGAATCGCCTGCCGTTGCATTCTTCGCAAACCAGCGCGACATCGGCCAGAAACTGCATTTCGACTGTTACCGTTCCGTCGCCTTCGCAAACATCGCAACGTCCGCCCGGCACGTTGAATGAAAAATTGCTCGGGTTGTAATTGTGCGCCTGAGCTTCGCGCGTCGAGGCGAAAGTTTCGCGAATGGCGTCGTAGGCTTTGATGTACGTAACCGGATTCGAGCGCGGCGTGCGGCCAATCGGCGATTGATCAACCAGTATGATGTCGTCAATGAATTTGCCGCCTTCCAAACCGGCGAAATCGCCGACTTCGCCCGACCAATCGCCGCGCTGTTTTTTCAAACCGGCAAACAGGCAATCGTGAACCAGTGTGGATTTGCCCGATCCGCTGACTCCGGTGATGCAGACCAACTGGCCGAGCGGAATCTGCACATCAATGTTTTTCAGGTTGTTGGCGCGCGCTCCGCGAATGTTGATTTGATGTTTGTCCGCCTGGCGATGCTCTTTCGGAACTTTGATCTGAGCTTCGCCGCGCAGGTATTTGCCGGTCAGCGAAGCGTCGTGTTCGATCAAGCCGTCGAACGATCCTTCGTAAATGACTTCGCCGCCCAATTCGCCCGCGCCTGGGCCAATGTCCAGAATATGATCGGCAGAACGCATCATCTCGGCTTCATGTTCGACGACCAGAACCGTGTTGCCGATGTCGCGCAGGTTTTCCAGCAAAGCGATCAATCGCGCGCTGTCGCGCGGATGCAAACCTATGCTCGGTTCGTCCAGCACATACAAAGCTCCGACCAGCGACGAACCCAGATGCGTCGCCAGTTGAATGCGCTGAGCTTCGCCGCCGGACAACGTTGATGCCAACCGATCAAGGCTCAGGTAATCCAATCCGACTTCATCCATAAACCTCAATCGCGAGCGAATCTCTTTCAGCAATCGGTCGGCAATCGCCGCCTGTTCTTTATTCAGTTTCATATCGTCGAAAAAACTTCGCGCATCTTTGATCGAAAGCCTGACGACTTCCGGCAGATTTTTTCCGCCGACGAAAACATCGCGAGCTTCGGCGCGCAATCGTCCGCCTTTGCAATCTGGGCAGCGCGTGTAGCCGCGATATTTCGACAGCATGACGCGAACGTGCAGTTTGTATTTTTTGGTTTCCAGCCAATCGAACAAACCACGCACGCCGTCAAAACCTTCGCCGCCTTCGATCACAGCCTGTTGGTGTTCCATCGGCAAAGCGGCAAAAGCTTCAGTCATCGAAATGCCTTCGCGTTTGGCGAACTTTTTCAATTCGTCGCGCCACCATTCAAATTGCGGTTTGGTGAACGGTTCAATCGCGCCATCGGCCAGCGACAATTCGCGATTGGGAATGACCAGATTCAAATCCAGACCGATTGTGTTGCCGAATCCCTGACAGATCGGACACGCGCCGAATGGATTGTTGAAACTGAAAAGTTGCGGTTCAGGCCACAGGTAATTGATGCGGCAATTCTTGCATTGGAACTTTTCTGAAAAAGACAACTGGCGGGGATTTTCTCCGACGGTTTGAATCACAGCCTGGCCATGACCTTCGCGGTAACAGATTTCCAGCGAATCAACCAATCGCGTGACGACGTCCTGCTTGACCGCCAGACGATCAACCAGCACGAAAAAATTATCGAAGCTGTCAGCCGTGAAACTGTCGGGCGTTTGCAATTCTATGGTTTCGTCTTTCGCTGCGTCGTAAATCCGTGTGAATCCGCGCTGCATCAAACTCATCAAATGGGCTTTGACGTTGATTTTCGGTTTGGCCGATTTGCGCGAACGGGATTTCGGTTTGGATTCCTTGCGCTCTTTGCCTGATGAAGCGGCTGCGACCACAGCCTCTTCCGATTCTCCGTGCTCAGTTCCCGCCGCAGCCGGAAACAAAACGTAAAAGCGCGTGCCTTCGGCCAATTGCAAAACCTCGTCGGCAATGGATTGCGGAGTGTCGCGTTTGACTTCGTTGTGACATTGGCGGCAAACGGTCACGCCGACGCGCGCGAAAAGCAATCGCAGGTAATCGTAAATTTCCGTTTGCGTGGCGACGGTCGAACGCGGATTGCGCGTGGAGTTTTTCTGATTGATGGCTATCGCCGGGCAGATGCCGTGAACTTCGTCAACGTCCGGTTTATCCATTCGCTCCAGAAACTGCCGGGCGTATGCCGAAAGCGATTCGACGTAACGACGCTGGCCTTCGGCGTAAATGGTGTCGAAAGCCAGCGAAGATTTGCCGCTGCCGCTGACTCCTGTGACGACCGTCAATTGATTATGCGGAATCGAGAACGTGATGTTTTTCAGATTGTTGACGCGCGCGCCGCGCACCGTGATGGCTTCGTGATTCGACATCAAAACTCCTGCTAAGCGCCGACGCAACTCCACAGTCAGCGCAGGTCAGAAAAAGTGTGCAAACAAGAATCGCGGATTTTATCTGACGGGGCGAAGGGCTGACAAACGCGCTGGAAAAGAGCGGCGACCTTACATCTTCTTTCATCATGATTGTTATGACAGAAGGGATTGAAACCGGGCGGTATGGCTTGGACCCGCAAGTTCGAGAAATAAAAAAACGCGGAACCGACAAGTTGGCTGAGGCGGCACTGTTACTTTGGCTGGGTATGTGTGCCCCCGACGGTTGCTACTGCTTAGCCCTTTGTGCCTTATCCGAACTGACGGGCTTTACAGTTTTCACCTCCTTGACGGTTCCGCGAAAACCAGAGCGGCTGCTGAGGACGCTTCATTTCTTATTTTCAAACTATGGCTGTTTGGCAAGGCTTGTTACGGACTAACACCAACCGCACCAGACGTGGCAACTCGAAACGGGTTGCCGGTCGCTAACTGTTACCCAAACAGAAAGAGTTGGTATCAGCCTCGCTACTTTTTAACTGCCTGCCTACTTGTATGTGGCAGCAAAGGCAAAAACATTTCATGAGTTGGTTGATGATATTGATTTTTTTTTGAAGGTCTCTTCGAATCTGAAGGCTGAGATATTGAGGCCGCTTTCCGTTATTGTTCTCAGCGAATATAAAAATAATAATCGCCTATCGGGTTGGTTGAATTATCGTCGTTAATTCCGCTGAGGCTGACGAAGTAATCCCCGACGCTAAATGAAGAGGCTGGTAATTTCCACGTCACAATCGGCGGATCGCTTCCAGCCGTTTCTGTCAAAGGCTCGCTACTGGCTATCAAATCGGGATCGCTTCCGCCCAACCTATTTAACTTAGCCAGGTAATGAGAGTACTTCCTACCTTTAACATCAAGCTGTAACTCAACCGTATGCGTTACTGTTCCGATTGTTGCTTTGGCAGTTTCTCCTTGGCTTCTACGCTGGCCGCGTTTCAGCGACAAGGTAACGATGGGTTGGCCTGCGAATGTTTGAGATGGGGTATTGCTGACTTCAGCTTGTTTATCGTCAGTGGGAGTAAGGAAAAGAGGTCGCAGGCTGATGAAGCCAACTAACAACAAAGCGGCAATAGCTACTCCTGTCAGTGGACGACGATTGGCTTGCAGCCCGGCAAGAATCGTCTGCCAACGGGTTGGCGCTTTCTCTCGCGACTTTACTTTCGCGGCTCGTGAGTTTCGTGTTGAGGCAGATTGAAAAAAGCGTTCAAGCTCAAACTGTTTGCGATAATCCGGCGAGGTCATAATAAGTCGCTCGAAACGTTCTCGGTCGGGAGAAACAAGTCTGCCGCTCAAATAATCGCTGGTAAGCTGATCTTTGACGTCGAGTAACTCTATGAAAAGTTCGTCATTGTTGAAGTAATCTTCTTCCAGTTTCTCTCGTTCTTCCGGAGTAATGTTGTCCAGCCAGTAGCCTGTCAGTAAAACCAGGTTGTAATGCAATTCACCCATACAAATATTCCTTCCTTCTTATAGTGGCAATTTGGCTGGAATCATTTCATTTTTTGAATACCTTTCTCCATGCACTCTGAAAAACAAGCTTCAAGTTTATCCCTGATCCGGCTAATGCGAATTCTCAACGCTGTTGTTGTAATCCCCAATCGTTCTGCCAATTCTTTTCGTGTCTGGTAATGAGCACGGTTATCGTGATCTGTATATTCGGTGATCAACTCCCTACCTGCTTCAGTAATTTGATGCAAGCAATGCTGATAACAATCCATTCTTTCTTTCTCTATTAAAAAATCATTTGGCGTAAATGACGGTTCAGGATTGTTATCATCGTAAGGATTCTGATCGGGGCCAGGGTTTTTCAAATACTCAAGCCATATCAAACGAGCCATGCCGTAACAATAATTTCGAATGTTTCGGATTTCTTCGCCGTCGGCAATTTTTTTAGCCAGACGATTGAGCGCTTCGTCTGCCAATTCCTCGGCGCGCGAACAAGCTCGCACTCTGAAATATTCCATCAGCTTGAGCCGCAGTAATTCATACTCTTCTCCTGCGCGCTCGCGGTCGGGATTCAGACAGAGCAATAGCTTGTCAAAGCTTTCCTTAGTCGGTGGGGGTGTAACCATGCCGTTATATTTTTCGCAGATGATAATCGAGTGTTGAAACGGCAGCGATTGTATCCGCGACACGGCAGGCAGTCAAAAAAGCGATTAGTTCTGGCCGATGATTGTCCAATATTCGTTGAACAAATTCTTTGTGGGGAGAAAATCGGCATCATTTGTGGCCGAGGTTGTTTACCTCCATT
Source organism: uncultured Heliomicrobium sp. (assembly GCA_964426025.1). Classification (GTDB taxonomy): domain Bacteria; phylum Acidobacteriota; class Blastocatellia; order RBC074; family RBC074; genus RBC074. Next base: position 4,452 of record CAYRQB010000086.1, on the reverse strand, counting down.
CACCCTGCATTACGAACGCAGCCCAATAATAAGGCGCATTCCATTGCGAATCCTGCCAGAGCGTTCGTTGCGCCTGGCTGAGCGCGGCGGATGGTGACATTTTGTTTACCAACATGTATTTGTAAAAATGCTTCATCAAATTAGCCGTCGCGTTGTCTTCGACTTTCCATAAACTCGCCATCACGCGCGCCGCTCCGGCATACATAAATCCTCGCGTTAATCCGACCAAGCCTTCCCCTTTGAACTCTTTGCCTAAACCGGTGTCGCAGGCGCTGAGCACAACAAGTTCGGCAGGCAGGTTCAAATTGTAAATATCAAGCAACCGCAAATAACCGTTCTGCGGTTTCCCCTGCCTGTCAATAAGCGATAACACAACTGCCGAAAGCTCAGGGTTTTCAATATCCAAAACACCATGAGTGGCAAGATGTATGATGCGGTATTGGCTCAATTCCGGGTTCATTGCCAGAGCGCGATTGGCTTCAAAGCCTTTGGCAATAAAACATTCGGAGGCATTGCTGATAGCTTCAATTTCCTCTGCTTCTTTAGACGTCCCCTGTAATCGCGCAAGGCCGCCCCCGCGCTTTTGATGACGACTTCGCAAGACGGGCGCAGGCAAACCGGTGACGATCTGAGTCGCCCCTGCTTCTCTGTACTTTCCGGTTGACTGAAGCACTCGCAGATCATCCGCTTCATATACGGGATCAGCCAACACGGCTACGGCTTTAGGCGCGAGCTTCCGCCCGGCAATTTCACGACGCAGAACAGACAGCGCAGAAGCCGAAGGTAGATTGATGATGTCATGATTGGCAATCAACGGGATTGGGGATGCGCTCTTAACTGATTTCCCGCTACGTTTACGGGTCAAATCCGGCAGGGCGCCAAATGGAATGTAATGCAACATTCCGTCAGCCACTATCAGCAATTGTTTGTTGCCAAGCTGCTTAGCCACCGGTTTAAGAATCAACTCGCTCAACCCTTTTGCATGCTTCCAATATTTTTCTTCCCACTCCTCGACCGATGCGGCTGACGCAGAATCAGTTGAAGACAACAAATCGTATACCGGTTGTGCCGCTTTCTCTATTATGGCTCGGCTCTTCAATTCATAATGCTTCAATCCGGTTTGCGATACCACCCAAAGATAACTGCGCTCACTGCCAAGCGAGAACTCCAATAACAGCGTATTGACATCAAGCAATTGCTGAATTTCTTTGAGACTAACCGGCTGCGGCTGTATCAGCGCAGCATATCGCGGACTTTTTATTCTGATCTGCGCCTCGACTTGATTACGCTCAGCGGTCAGGTTAGCGATCTCCTTAACAACGGCTATCACCTGATCTGACGGCGCATTTGTATTGAGTAATCGCATCTTGCGGTCAGCCCGAGCGTTGATCTCTTGGTTCAGGACGTAAGCGCGCTGAATCAGCGCCGGGTCTCCATCCTGCCAGACGGCGGTTTGCGCTTCGGCAAGCAAGTCAAGAAGGACTCGCATGCGAGCGCGTTCACTAACCTCCAGGGCTTCCGCGAAATTATTCGCCGTAGCACGTGGCTGCTGCATAAGTAAATCAATATTTAAATCGTAATACTGCTGGATAGAGGCGAAATACGAGGCTCGTAGATCATTGCTTGCTACTTTAGTGCGGAGCGATTCAACTATTCGAAGAGCCTCTTCAATCTTCGTAAGCGCCTTACTCGGACGTCCCATATCCCGTTCGGCACGGGCGATATTGTAAAACGTCAGCGATTCCTGTACCTGATTCCCGGACTTCTGACTAAGCCGTTGTGCATGCTGATAGTAATAGAATGCCCTTTGCCACTGCCTTCTGCTATGGTAAATGCGCCCAATCAGGTTGCAGGTAAAAGCCTCACCACGCCAATCAGCTTCTGCCTCATAAATAGGGAGTGCCTCCATATAATATTCAAGCGCCCGCTTCCAACTTCCCTGAGATTCATTAACCATACCAATCCCAATAAGCCCATATGATATGAATCGCTGATCATCAAGCATCCGGCTCTGTGATAGGAAACAGTCATAATATTTATACGCTTCCTGGTAATTTCCTGATGAGTAATAAGATCTTCCGATTTCGTGAAGCGTGGCAATTGCACCTGTTCGGTAGCTTGCAGATCGAAATAGTTCAAGAGCTTTATTGTAATACTCAATGGCTTTTTGCTGTTCACCTAAATGCTCATGAACATACCCTATACCATTGAGAACTCTCGCTTCCTCAACTCTGTCACCCAATAGCTGGATGAATTGCATCGCCTGGCTAAAGAAACTTAGCGCCTCCTGGCTTTCGCCCAATCGCGAATGGAGACGCCCGATAGCAGTTAGTGTCAACGCCTGTCCACGAAGATCAGACACAGCGCGCCATAACGATAAAGCCTGTTGATAAGAATCGAGTGTCTTTTGCGGCTCGCCCATATCTGAGTATGTATAGCCAAAATTCAGTAATGACTGAGCCTGGCCTCTGCGATCGTTCAAGCTACGCCATATTGTTAACGACTTTTGGTAGAATTCAAGCGATTGTTGTAACTTACTGTAACCATAATGAATTTCGCCAATGTTATTTAGAGCTTGAGCTTCTCCCCTGAGGTTTTCTGTCGCCTGGCTGATTTCCAGAGCCTTCAAGCAATATTCCAATGCTTTTTGCTTATCTCCCAAAGACAAGTAAACATAGCCAGTAGAGTTTAGTATTTCTCCTTTCTGACGCTCATCAGTTAATTCCGAGTTTAGCAATTTCGCCTGCTCAAAATGCTTAAGAGATGTTTCAGGCTCGCTTAACAGGTGATAAATCTCTCCTATGCTTTTCTGGGCTTTGGCGGCTTCGTGTTTATCACCGACCGCTTTCCAAGCTAATACCGCTTCCTCCATCTTCCTAATTGCATTGCGCAGAGATTCTTGCTTTCCTTCGGCTCGTAGTTGCTCTCCGTACGCAAAAGCTTTGTCCGCTGTTATGCGCTGGTTATCTTGTGGATTTACCTGTCTCAGTTCTTCGATCCACACTCGATAATATCCGCTTGTAGAGTCGCCATCTTGTGAGTGTATTTCCAATCGGTATGTTCCTGAATTCCTTGCAATCATTGAAATCGGAATAGGCCCATCGCAACGGCAATTTAACTCAATGAGCGGCGAACCATCTGATGTATAAAGAAATGTTCTTAAATTAATGGTCCGTTGTTCTAGTGAAATACGAAGATACTGATTGGCAATAAGCGATATCCCGTAAGACCGGCTCTTACCAAAAGCTAACTCATCCTGAATAGTCTCATTTTCGGCAAGCAATCGGACGGTATCATTTACATGTGTTTGGCGGGTTGGCTTAAAATGATTTAGGTAGAATGGTAATAAAAGAAGGCTGATGATCACCAGCGCTGAGGCAGCCAATCCGATGATCAACAAACGCAATTTTGACTTAACAGTTTTTTTGAGCAACTTGTACACAATCTCAAGCTCCTCAGTTCTTCGGTTGCCAGGCTTTGTTCGAAGTGAGCATTAGTGCCTGGTTCCTCAAAGATACTTAAGCCAACTCAGAGAATTATCCTGTTTCCCAACTACTCTTCATCACAGCCGCAGTCAAAGAATTTTATAGGCATGTTCTTAACGCTGACAGTATTGTTCCCTAGCAGCTTATTGATCCCACTGTCTTTATTGATTCCACTATCCTTGTTGATTCCACTATCTTTGTTGATCCCGCTGTCCTTATTACTTAGGAAAATATTTGCAATTTGAACAGGTGAGCCACCAATCTGAACTTGTCTTTCCGATTTCCCACAGTCGTTACGTGGAGAGCGACAGGTTACTGTAATATATTTCTTGAGGAACACACCCCAGCGTGTTTTCTTAGCAAAATCCAGTTTCCGGTAATCTTCTGAAAACGTTTCGTCGTTCCAGGGAAAATAGATTGAAAGTCCCCTGGAAAACTGGACAGATGGGCCCGCATAACAAGACTTAATGACCAGTCCATTTCCCTCTTCGGGTTGGATTACATTCTGAACTCTATCGCAAGCTATGATGATTGCATCAAGTAAGTGCTCATCAGCCATAAGCCCGGCCTTGTCTCGCATCTCAGGCGTTATTTCAACCTTAACACCCTCATCCGAAAATAGCTTGCATGCTTCTTGCAACTGGTCACAGAAATCCCATAAATCAATGTACAAGTCGAACTTGTACGATTGCGCTCGCCAGTGAGCCAGGACAACAGCTTCCTGAATGATCTTTTTTTCAAGCGCTGGGATTAAGATCGTTGTCAGTTGTCTGAGCGCCATCGCTAAAGCTCCAATTTTGCTCAGATCGCAGGCAGCTTGATCCACAGAAATACCAGCTATTGTATAGTCCGAATAATACTTGGTGTACCTTCTAACAATCGTGACTGCCAATTCTCTCGAATCCATAAAAACAGGAGGCTCGCTTCCAGGCTCAATAGACAAGCTTAAGGCTTCTAAAATACTATG
>CAYRQB010000085.1:16411-19748 GCA_964426025.1 uncultured Heliomicrobium sp. | reverse complement strand
CCGACACACGGATTTTCAGTCCGTTGCTCTACCAACTGAGCTACCTGGCCTTAAAAAAGCGAAGGCGCATACTACTTAGTGGGCTTTTGTCTGTCAACCGCACGCCCGAACTTTCCGCCCGATTAACGGACTCAGAATTCGTTGATCGTGGCTTGCCGTTTACACGCCGCATTCAGCCATTTCCGCGTCCTCGGCTGGGGCGGATTGCATCTCATAATTGAAGCCGTAAATTTCAGCCAGTTCAAAGTATTCGGCAAACAGCGGCTCCATCTCTTCGATGGTTGGAGAGCGCAGAACCATTTGCCTCAACGGCGTGCCGTTCGGAACTCCGCGCAACAATTGAGCCGACATCATCTTCATCCGGCCAATGACGCCTTTTTCAGGCATGTGTTCGCGCAACAGATTGCGGAATTCCAGCAGCGTTTCGTGCAATTCCTGCGGAGTTGGTTTGTAAGGTTCCAATCCCTGCATCGCTTCCCACGTCTGGCGAAAGATGTATGGATTGGCGATGGCTCCGCGACCGATGTGGACAGCGTCGCATCCTGTTTCGTCAAACCTCCGCATGGCGTGTTCGGGAATCAGAATGTCGCCGCTGCCGGAAACCGGAATCGAAACGTTGCGTTTGATTTCGCGAACCAGATCCCAGTTGGCGAATCCCTTGTAAGCCTGCACGCGAGTGCGCCCGTGCAAGGTGACCATAGTTCCGCCGCAATCTTCGATCAGTTTGGCGACCTCGACGCAATTGATCGTCTTGTCGTCCCAACCCGCGCGAATTTTGACTGTCATCGGAATCGTGATTGCGCGTTTGACCTCTTTCAGAATTTTTTCCAGTTGCGGCAAATCGCGCAGCAGATTCGAGCCTCCGCCGCCATTGATGACTTTTTTGGCCGGACAACCGCAATTGATGTCAACGAAATCGGCTCCGGCTTCCTGAGCGATTTCCGCCGCCCATCGCATTCGCACTTCGTCGTAACCGAAAATCTGAATGGCAATCGGGCGTTCTTCAGGTTTGAAGCGCATCATTTCATGAGAGCGCATGTTGCCGCGCGTCAAACCTTCGACGCTGATGAATTCGGTGACGAACAAACCGACGCCGCCGCGCTTTTTGACCAGACGGCGAAAAGGCGAATCTGTGACGCCAGCCATCGGCGACAAAACCAACGGCGGCGAGATTCTGCGACCAGCAATTTCGAATGAATCTGGATAAAACATACTGTGAAATCAAAAGACTAAAATCCCTGCTTCGCCTTTGAGCGGGCGAATATAGCACACGGTTGACGCCTTGCGCCAAAACCGCTAGCTTGATTGCCGTGGCGACAGAACCATCAAAAGTGATTGCTTTTTTGGCCGAATTGCAGCGGTTGAAAGCCGTGCCGCGAACCGGTTGGCTGTTGCGCGGAGTCCGCGATGTCGAATCGGTTGCCGACCATTCATACGGCGTGGCGCTGATTGCCATGCTGCTGGCCGACCTGGCTCAAGCGCGCGGATTTGAACCCGATGTCGAAAAGGTTTTGCGGATGGCCTTGCTTCACGATTTGACTGAAGCCCGCACTGGCGATTTGCCGAACACGATCAAACGCCATTTCGACCGGAAAAGCCTGCGCGCGGCGGACGAAAGCATCGCAGACGAAATCTTGCTTGGGCTCGGCGCGCTCGGCGAAGAGTATCAATTGCTCTGGCGCGAATACGAAGAGCGCCAAACGCTGGAAGCCAGAATCGTCAAAGCCGCCGACAAACTCGATCTGCTGCTGCAAGCGCGCGAATACGAAAAAGGCGGCTCTCGCAATTTGCATGAGTTTTGGGAAAATTCAGAGACGGATTTTTCCGACCTGAAGATTGATGAATTGATCGCCGGATTGGTTGAAGAACTGAAAAGAGGGCGGTTAGGCTGACCGCTGAAAGTATTATGGGTTTTATCGAACACAGTATGAGTTGGTTGCAGGACCTGCCCCCGGCTGGCGTGCTGGCATTGATGTTTTTCGTCGCCTACATCGAAAACGTCTTCCCGCCTTCGCCGAGCGATATGGTGCTGGTTTTTGTCGGAACGCTGATCGGCGTCGGAACGGTTGATTACACGACATCGCTGATTTTTGCCACGGCTGGCAGCACGCTGGGCTTTATGACCGCCTACGTGCTTGGCAGATATTTCAAAGAGAAAGTTGTCGGCGGACGCATCAGCCGTTATTTGCCGCTCGGCGCAATCAATCACGTCGAACGCATGTTTCAAAAATATGGTTACGGCGTGATCGTAGCCAACCGTTTTCTGGCCGGAACGCGCGCCATAGTTTCCTTCGTCGCCGGAATGTCAAAAATGAATCTGCCTGTGACCACTGCTTTGTCGGCTGTCAGCGCGGCGGTGTGGAACGCCGGTTTGCTTTATCTGGGCATGGTCTTCGGCAAAAACTGGCAGCGCGTCGGCGAATACCTGAGCATTTACAGCACGGTTGTCACCGTCATCGTCATTGCAGTGCTGGCTTATTTCACCTGGCGTTATTGGAAAAACCGTCGCAGCCAGCCTTCAACTGAAATTAACCACTGATGAACACGGATCAGCACAGATGAACACAGATTGAACTCAAAATTTGGGCTGTCCCATCTCTGTCGCAGATGAGCTTAGATGAATACAGTGCAGCACAGATGGAGGCATATAAAATCTTGGATTCAATCTGTGTATTTCTGAGTTCATCCGTGTTCATCTGTGGTTCGCTTTCAATTTAGAAACCACGATGGACATTCTTCGCAAACTTCGCGTTCAAGCCGCCACAAAGTTACAGCATATCGTCCTGCCCGAAGGCGGCGACGACCGGACAATCATCGCCGCGTCGAAAGTCGCTGAAGAACGGCTGGCCCGCGTCACTGTGCTGGGCGACGAAGAACAGATTCGCAGCCGCGCCGCATCGCTGGGCGTCAGCCTGACTAACGTCCTGATTCTGGATCATCGCCGCTCGCCCGATCTGGATCGTTACACGCGGGAATTGTACGAACTTCGCCGGGCCAAAGGCTCGACGATGGACGAAGCAGCCAAACAGATTCTCGATCCGCTTTATTTCGGCAACATGATGGTTCGCGCAGGCAAAGCCGACGGTTCTGTCGCCGGAGCGACCAACACAACCGCGCACACGGTTCGTTCGGCTCTCATCACGCTTGGATTGCGCGAAGGATTTTCGCTGGTTTCATCAGTAGTCGTGATGGTCGTGCCGGACAAATCTTTCGGCGTCGAAGGCGCATTGATCTTTGCAGACCCTGCGGTGGTCATCAATCCGACCGCGCCGCAATTGGCCGAAATCGCCATCGCTTCGGCAGAAACCTGCCGAGCGCTGCTCAACGCCGAACCGCG
>CAYRQB010000085.1:0-16311 GCA_964426025.1 uncultured Heliomicrobium sp. | reverse complement strand
ATCCTGCAAGGTTTGGACAAACCCGCCAACGATCTGTCGCGCGGTTGCAAATGGGAAGACATAGTTGACGCCGTTGCCATCACGGCGGTGCAGGCTCAGGCACGGAAAAAAGAGCGAAGCTGATTCGGCTGCGAAAACAACACCTCGCCTGTTAATGACGCCCAACCTGATCATTCCGGCTTGCTCATCGCGCCGGCTTTGTAAACAATAGTGGCATCTCCCATGATCTTGTCTTTCAAATCCGATTGAAATGATGAACCAAAAGCCAGAGGAGCAATCCACAATTACAACTCAACCCAAGCGTAAACGATGGCGCAAACGATTGGTCATAGTGATGCTCTGTCTGGTTTTGCTGGTCGGTGCAGCAGGAATCGGCGCCTGGTTCTGGCTGCGTTCTGAAAGTTTCAATCGCTTCGTCGCCGAACAGATCAAAACCAAATTGACCGAATTCGGATTGCGCGGAGAAATCGGCAGCTTCGGTTTCGCCTGGGATGCGCAGACGGCGCGATTGAAGGATTTGAAAATTTACAACGGCCAGACAGGGCAATTGATCGCTTCGGTCAAAAGCATCGAAGTCCGGACGGAAATTCAGGACTTGTACGCGCTGAAACTCAATCGCGAAGTGACGCTCAAACAACTGCTGATTGACGGGGCCGAAGTCTTCATCGAAATTGACGAACAGGGCGTCAGCAATTTGATTGGCCTTCGCGAAGCTCCGCCGAAATCGCAAACGATCAAATTCGATTCGACTCAACTGCTGACCACGCTGACAGACGGCGCTTTTCATTTCAAAGATCGCCAGCACAAAGTCGAAACCGATTTATCCAACCTGAAGATCAACGCTCAGCCGCAGAAAGAAAATCCGGAAACATTCCGCCTTCATCTGGAAACGGATGAAGGTCGCGCCGCGATGGAAGGCCGTGAAACCATCATCAACAAACTCGATCTGACGGCTCAGGCTTCGGCGAAGGGAGTTGATATTGACCAGTTGAAACTCGATTCAGGTCTGGGCGAAGTGGCGGCCAAAGGCAAGCTGGAAGATTTCCAGTCATTGCGTTATGGCTTCGATCTTCAATCCGGCGTCAAACTGGCAGAACTGGCGAACTTCGCTTTTCCTGAAACTGAAATGCGCGGATTGGCAAATGTTTCCGGCAGGCTTGAAGGCGAAAGGGCGAACTACAAATTCACGGGCGGTCTCAGCACAAATGACCTGACGGTTAAAAACACGAAGCTTCGCGGAATCCGCATTCCACAACTTGCGGTCAGCGGTAACACCCAACAGATTGAACTTTCCGGCAGTCGCGCCATCGTTGAAAGCATAGTTCTGGACGATTATCAGGTAGCCAACGTCGCAGCCAACAATTTCAAAGGCAGAATCAAACTGAAAGGCAGAGAGACAACCGCCGAGTTCGAATCGCCGAATGCAAACGTCGCCAGCGTCGAATGGCCTGAAAGCAAATTGTCCGATCTGTCATTGAGCGGCATCACTTCGTCATTTGCCCGCGACAGTTACGAGGTGAAGGCGAACGCGAATTTACCCGGCGGTTCTATCAGCGGATTCGAGTTCACGGACGCCAGCGCCAAAGCCTTGTACGACAAATCGGCTCTGGCCTTGTCCGAAATCAAAGCTACCGCTTTCGGCGGCGCTGTGGCTGCCGAATTTAATTTGCCGCTGGCGAAGGGAGCGGCTTCGACCGTCAAAGGAATTTTTACTGACATTCAAACCAGCGGTTTGTTGACGACGCTGCAATTCAAGGACGCGCCAGTCGGCGGAAAGGTGACGGGCGAAACCGAATTGAGTTTCGTCGGCGCAGACCCGCGCAGCATCAACGGCAAAATATCCGCGCGCTTTGACGGACAGGCGAATCCTTCGACCGATTCGATTCCGATTACCGGCAATGTCGCCATCACAGCCCAGGACGGCGTATTCAATTTCGATCAGCTTCAACTTTCGACCGATGCTTCGCGGCTGAACGCGACGGGCAGGCTTTCATACGATGGCGAATCGGAATTGCGCGTTTCGCTCAATTCCAGCCAGGCCGAACAACTGATTCAAATCGCCCGATCGTTTGAAACCGCTCGTCCCTTCATCGTCGAAAACGAACCGCAGCTTATCGGCGATTTCAAATTCGACGGACGCCTGACCGGCAAGATCGAACAGGCTGTGGTCGAAGGCGACGTGCAGGCCGCGACAGTCGGATTGCGCGATGCGCTGCTCGGTTCGCTTTCCGGTCACGTTGTCGTTTCGATCAACGAACTGCGCGTCAACAATGGTTTGATTGCCGGACTCAACGGAGGCTCTGCCAAATTCGACCTCTTCGCGCCCTTCGACCAGAAAGCCGTAAACGGCAATCTGACCGCGATCATTGATCGCATCAGCCTGGAAACCATTCTGGCGGCGGTCGGTTCGCCGGACGCAGGCAGTTTCATCAACGGCGATATTTCAGGCAAAGCAAATTTGACGGGCTTGCCCGGCGATTTGCGCGGCGAAGCGAAGCTCAGCCTGATAGAAGGCACAATCGCCGAACAATCGGCCAGTCTGGCCACAGCCGATCTGAAATTTCAGGGACGACAGGCGCTGCTGGAACTGTTGGAAGTTCAACTGCTGAAATCTCATCTGACCGCGACAGGCAATTTCAATCTGGACGATTACTCGTTCCAGGCTCAGGGCAAAGCCGACCAGATTGCGCTGGACAGCATCGCCGAAGCCTTTGAATTGAAAGAGACGAAGGTCGAAGGCGTGGCCGACGCCAACTTTCAACTGATCGGCAGATTCAACAAGCCCAATCCATCAACCGGTCAGGGAGAGTTGAAACAGCCGGAACTCGATTGGGAAAGTTTCAAGGTCGAACTGAAAGCGACAGGCAAAAACGTCAAGGTAAACGGACAGGACGCAGGCGAACTGCGTTTGACCGCGCATACCAGTCCCGGCGGACGCATCGAAGCCGAACTGGTGACAGGCATTCTGGCCACCGTCACCAACGACAAATCGTTCAAACCCGAAGTCGTCAAAGGCAGCATTGAATTGCGCAAAGCCGGACGCCCAATTGCCATTGAAAGCGATCTGGTTGATCTGGATTTGTCGCCGATCATCGGCGCTTTCGCTGCCGATCTCGGTTCGCAATTGCGCGGATCAATCAGCGGCAAGTTGCGAATCGAAGGCCCGACCACGGACGATGCGGGCAACAACACTTATGAACGTCTGAGCGGCGGATTGACGCTGACAACCGTCAACCTGGAAGTGCTGGACAGTCCCATTAACATCGCCACTCCGTTGACGATTGCGCTGGATCGTTCGCAATTGAAACTGCCTCAGACGGCGATCACAGGATCAGGCATTGATCTGTCGTTGGGCGGAACAATCGGTTTGCAAAGTGAAGCGCCGATGAATTTCGATTTGAACGGCTCGCTCAACCTGGACCGTCTGCCGACGCTGATCAGCGATTATGTTTTGTTCGGAGAAGTCAGAATCGGCGCCAGTCTGACCGGCACTGCCGAAACTCCGCTGCTTGGCGGTGCAATTGATTTCAAGGGCTTCGGGATTTCAGCCAGTAATCTGCCGGTCTTCATCTCGAATGGAACCGGGCGGCTCAGACTTGCGGGCGATCAATTGACGCTGGAAAAATTCTCCGCCGAAGCCAACGACGGCACATTGGACATAACCGGTTCGATGAAGCTGGCAAAACTTCTGCCGTCCGAATGGTCTTTCAACATCAGCGCCGGCAACGCAGACATTTACTACGACGAATTCAACGCGACAGTGAACGGCACGCTTTCGCTGACGGGAACGCCTGAAAGACAAACGCTGTCGGGAACGATCCAGGTGCCGCAGGGCGAATACGAAACCCGAATTGATCTGGACAATCTGCTGGGCGGAGGCGGGGCGAGTTTGGGATTCGGCGGTTTCGGAGCTTCCGATGCCAGCGCGCAGAAATCAGTCATTCCGCCGATCTACCTGGAATTGCGCGTCGAAGCTCGCGATTCACTGTTGGTGCGCGGCGAACAAATCAACGCCGTCGGGTCTGCTTTGTTCACAGTTGGCGGCACGCTCAACGATCCCGCGCCTCAAGGCCGAATCGAAACCGAAAGCGGTTCGGTTCGCTTTCGCGGTCAGCGGTACGAAATCACCAGAGGCACGCTCGATCTGCCGCCGGGCAACGACGAACCGGTTCTGAATCTGCTGGCGGAATCGGACATCAGCGGTTATCGCGTCTATCTGGATTTGGCCGGACCGATTGACGCCATCGAATTGAAATTGCGCGCCGAACCGCAATTGACGCGCGACGAAATCATTGCGCTGATCACCACAGGCCGGACCGAGGCCGGAACCATCGCCAGTCAGGATTTGCTCAGATCGGGCGTCGGCGCGGCGGCTTCGCTGCTGTCGTCGGGTTTTATTTCAAAACCGACCGAGCAATTGCTGGGCTTGAGCCGTTTCCAGATTGATCCGGTCATTCGCCCAAACGCCAACCCGGCGGCTCGTTTGACAGTGGGCGAGCAACTCTCGCGCAATATGTATCTGAGCTATTCGACCAACCTGGCGACCGAGCAGGATCAAACCGCGCTGGCCGAATACACTTTCTCGAACCGTTTTTCGGGCGTGGCGACTTACACGCAGGGCGGCAGCGCGGCTCGGCAGGGCGTGCGCGAAGGCGTGTTCACAATCGAATTGCGCGGACGGCAACGCTTTTCGCTGGGTTTCAATCCAGTTCCGCCAACGCCAACCATCGGCGATTCCACCGCCGCAGCCGTTGCTTCTCGTCCTAAACTGCCATCGGCGCAGGTCACAGTCGAACAGGTTCCCGATTTGAAACTGAGCAAAAACAAACTGGGCGAATTGCTGCCGGTGATGTCGCAGGGTTTCAGCCGTTCGCTGGCGCGATTGGGCGAACGCCGCTTGAAGGAGTATTTACAGGAACAGGGATATTTTTTCGCCGAGGTCAGTTACCGCTGCCAACCGGCGGATTGTTCGGGCAAGGATTTGCGATTGCTTTACGACATCGAACCGAATCAGGTTTACGACCTGAAAGAGATTCGCATCGTAGGCACGCGGCTGATACGTTACCAGGACATTCGCGGCGATTTGCAATCGCAGGTTGAAAGCCCTGTCGGCGGAATCCCCTTCCTGAAAGATTTGCCGTTGATCGGCGGAACGGTTCGCGGTTTGACCAGCAGTTCGCGATTAAACAGCGATGAAGAATTCATCCGCCGTTATCTGGTTGATGTCGGATTTCGCAACGCGAGAGTGAAATCGCGATTGGCCGTCAAACCGGACAACGACGATCTGATCGTGATCTTCGACGTTGAGGAAGGCGTTCAATCGGAAATCGCCGACGTCGTTTTGCGCGGCAATGCGATCATCACGGCCAACGATTTGCGCCGGGCGGTTCCGATTCAAACCGGCGAAGCCTTTTCGCTGACGCGAGCGCGATTGGGCGCGCAAGCCATCAAACGTTTGTACGCCGAACGCGGTTTTCTGGAAGCCAACACCGAATTGCAAATCGCCGAGTTGAGCGAAGACCGCGTACAGCTTGTTTACCAGATCAGCGAAGGCGCGCGCGCCGTCGTCAGCGAGATTGAAATCAATGGAACGACCAAAACTGGCAAAGGCTGGGTTCGGCGGTATTACGATTTTCAGGTCGGCGATGTGCTGACGCCGACCAGCATGGCCAAAACCCAACGCGATCTTTACGCGACCAATGCTTTCCGCGAAGTTTCCGTGCGCGCTGAACCAATTGGCGGCGACGACGGTTCGGCTCATAAAGTCACCATCAACCTGACCGAAGCAAAACCGTTGCTGTTCGTTTACGGTCTGGGTTATTCGACCGATGACGGCGCGCGCGGTTTGATGGAAATCGCCAACACGAATCTGGGCGGATCGCTGGATGCGCTGAGTTTGCGTTTGCGCGGCAGCCGTCGCGAACAATTCGCGCAATTGTCATTTACAGACTTGCGGCCTTTTGGCACAAAATTCCCGACTACGATTTCGGCCTTTTACGACCGCAATTCCAACCTGTTGCCGTTCGCGCGGCAGAAGCAATTGCTGAACGGCAAGGTCGAAAATGTGCCGGACAGATCGCCTTTCGGTTTGAATCGTTTCGCCGCTTTCATTCAAACCGAACGCAAGCTGAATGATCGGACGTCCGTGCGTTTGCGTTACAACCTGGAACGAGCCAAGTTGTTCAACGTCGAAAACCTGCCCGAAACCGAAATCACGCGCAATGAACGCGCGATCCGTTTGGGAATGTTTTCCTTCGGATTCACGCAGGATTCGCGCGACAGCGTGCTGAATCCGACTCGCGGCCAACTGCTCAGCGCCGATCATTCAATCGCAGCGAACGTCTTCGGCGGCAACGAATCTTTCAATAAATTTTTCGGCACTTACCAGCGTTACAAAACCTTCGCGCCCTACACTTCCATACTTGGCGCAACCACACTGGCTTTTTCAGCCAGAATAGGACTGGCCGCCACTTTCCGCGATGCAGATAGAAACAACGACGGTCAGATCAGCGACAGCGAGAAAAGATTACCCATCAGCGAGCGATTCTTTTCAGGCGGCGCGACGACGCTTCGCGGCTTCCGTTTTGAAACCGCCGGACCGCAGGACGTGATTTTCGACTCGTCGCAACAGTTCGATCCGACCAAGCCTTTCATTCTGCCGACATTGATTCCGACGGGCGGCGACGCATTGGCCGTCTTCAATTTCGAACTGCGTTATCCGCTTAGCCAGCGGCTGAGACTCGTTCCTTTTTACGATGTGGGAAATGTTTTCCGACGCGTCAGCGATTTCAACTGGCCCGGAATGACAAACACTCTTGGCATCGGTTTGCGCATCAATACGCCTTTGGGACCTGTCGGGGTTGATTACGGCTTTTTGATTGACCCTCCGGCTTTTCAGGTTCCGGGAGTTCCAGGCGCCGTGCTGCGACAACCTCGCGGAGCATTTCACATCAGATTCGGGCAAACGTTCTGAAGTTTCAACAGACCGATTAGACAGAACCTGCAAGATGTTACAAGATAAAGACAGTTCTTGTTCTACCTAAATCAGAGTACGACAATATCAAGACGGAATTGACGCGATCTTTTCGGGATTAACAAGACGATTGCCACGGCAACAATACCTGACTGCCACTTTCGTCCTGTGAATCCTGAAGAAATCCCGTTCATCCTGTCTGAAAGATTCGCGGTCTGATTTAGAAAATCCTGTCTTCAGAAGGAGAATGACTATATGAACAAATTCTGTATGCAATGTGGGACACAGGTGGCGGAGACAGCCAGATTTTGCAATAAATGCGGGACGCAATTACAACCGACACAACCCGCTCAATCCCCGCCGGCAATCAATTACCAGCAACCGAATTACCAAAATCCCCCAAATTATCAGCAGCCCGGTCAGGGGCAGATGCCTTATCAACAGCCTTATCAATCACAGGCGACGGGCGGCGATTTGAAGCCCAATATCGCCGGAATGCTTTGTTACCCTTTGTCGGTTATCACAGGCATTTTGTTTCTGGTTCTGACGCCGTACAACAAAGACCGCTTCATTCGCTTTCACGCTTATCAGTCGATTTTCTTTTTCGTGGCCATGTTCGTCCTGAATTTCGCACTGGGAATTATGGGAATCGTTCTGCCGTGGAGACTTGAAAGAGCGCTGTCAAACCTGCTCAGTCTGGTGGGATTGGCTGGAACCGCCTGGTCAATGTATCAGGCTTATCGCGGCGAAAAGTTCAAGCTGCCATTCATTGGCGATCTGGCGGAAAACCAGGCGGACAAATAGAGGGAAAATGTATCGGTTTGGCTTCGTCTCAGTGAAAGTGTTATTTTAACTGCGTCAGGTTATTCCCCGCCCGAAATTGCGAAGCCAGTCGGATTAACGGCCAATCAGACGAACGGAAGGATTGTCATGCTGTTGAGAACGATCTTCATTTTACCGATGGCTTTTACGCTCGCCGCGCTTGCCATCGGCCAGGCCAAAGTGGCGGATGACCGCGCGCTGCCAAAACAACTGAGCGAAAACGAAGTCCAGCAAATCCTGAAACATAACAATCCGAAATCTCATGTTGACGCGGCCTTGAAGATTTCCGACGCGCGGTTGGCAAATGCCTTGAAAGAGACACAGTCCAGTCAATATCGCGCCGCCATTGAAGAAGTTGACGTTTACGCTTCGCTGATCATTTACGCTGACGATTACGCTCGCAAGCTGCCGGAAAACAAGATCAAAGACCGCAACAGATGCCTGAAGAAGATCGAACAAGCCATCTTCAAACAATCGCGCAATCTGGAATTCATCAACCGGGAAATACCTTTCAACTATCGCGAATCGGTTGAAGCCAAGATCATTGAAGTGAAAAAAATTCGAGTCAAGGCGATAGACGATTTGCTCGGCGGCGGAAAGATCATCAAATCTGTCAGTGAAAATACTCCCCAACAATGATCAACACATTAGTTCTCGACCGTGCTTCGCTTTCATTCATCGAATCCGCCGACCCGGATCAAATCAGCGATTTCTGCGAACAGGAACTGGCGGTCATCTGGGCTGATGTCAGCGATCCGCAAGATCGGGATTTTGACGATCTGGCCAGAGAATTCGGCTTTCACCCGTTGGCCATAGAAGATTGTCGCCACCCGCATCAACGCCCGAAAATTGACGAATATTCCGGCTATTACTTCATCGTCGTTTATGAAGCCGAGATGAACGAAGACAATCAACTTGAAATGCGCGAGTTGAATATCTTCCTGGGATCGAATTACATCGTCACCGTTCACAGCCAACCGATTCGAGCCATTGAATCTGCAAAAAAACTTTGGCGAAGCTGGACTGATCTGGCCGAACGCCGTTCGGGACTGGTCACTTACCTGCTGATTGACCCGATTGTTGATGATTACCTGTCGCTGCTCGACAGACTGACTGACAGGTTGGAAGACCTGGAAGAACAAATCTTCGACGATTTTCACCCTGAAGCGCTGGAAGAAATCTTCCGCATCAAAAAACAATTGCTCTTTATGCGTCGCGCGGTTTCGCCCGTTCGCGAAGTGTTCAACACTTTGCTCAAACGCGATCAGCCGATCTTTTCGCGCGAAACCATGGTCTACTTCCAGGACGTTTACGACCACCTGATTCGCGTCGTCGAAGCGATTGACACCTTGCGCGAACTCGTCGGTTCGACGATGGATGCTTACCTGTCGGTTTCCGGCAATCGCCTGAACAAAGTCATGCGGCGGCTGACTTCGATTGCGACCATATTGATGTCCGTCACATTGGTTTCGAGCATTTACGGAATGAATTTCCAGTTTATGCCGGAACTCGGCGCGCGATACGGATACGTCGGAGCTATGGCGGCAATGCTGCTGATCGGAGTCGCACTTTATTTTTACTTTCGCAAGATCAACTGGTTATGAAAAAGAAGAGCAAAGTAGGCAAGCTGTTTCCGAGAAAGCGGCTCCGCGCGGTCAAAGGCGGTCTGGCCAAATTGACCAGACTGACAACCCATCATGACTCTTCGAAAGCGACAGCCCATTCCAAATCAACTCAGGCCAACGACCACTTAAACGACAATAATTCCGGAGTTCTGCGACAAGACAGCGCCCAACTCCGTTTGCCGACGGCGCTGGCTGATGCCGGGGACAGTGAAGCGGACGGATTGATGCCAAGCGGACTGGCGCTTTTCATCATTTTCGCGGCGGCGGTTTTCATCGCCATGATCGCCTGGCGAATATCCGAAATGCCTGCGGGAAAATAGCCGACGCAGATTAACGCAGCCGATGGTTTTCACTGTTTCCATTCACCTTGCATCGTAAAGGCTGCCCAGAAATAAGGCGCAGCCCATTGCTTATTTTTCAACATCTTCAACTGCGCCAGGCGCAAGGCCGCCGTCGCTGACTGATTTTGCCCAAACAGTCCGGCGTAAAAACGCCGCATCAATTCCGCCGTCGCTTTATCTTCAACTCCCCATAAACTGGCCATGACGCTCTTCGCCCCGGCGTACATAAAACCGCGCGTTAACCCGATCAGCCCTTCGCCTCTGACCTGCTTGCCGAGCGCCGTGCGGCAGCCGCTCAACACGACCAGATCAGCGTTGACCTTCAAGTTATAGATTTCGTGAAATCGCAGGAAGCCATCCTGCGGTTGGCCTTGCTCGTCAATCAGCGAAAGAACGATGCCGGATAGTTCCGGATGCTGGCTGTTGAGCAGCCCGTGCGTGGCGAAATGAATAAAGCGAAACTTGCTCAGATCGGTTTGAGCGAGCGTAGAGCGGCTGGCAGCGAAATCAAGCGCGGTGAATCTCTTGTCTTCGGGCGCGAGACTGGCGATTGCCTCGGCTTCAGCGCGAGTGAAGCGCAGACGCAAAAATCTGTCCACGCCGGACTCGCGCGCCGATCTCTCGATTTCTGCGGTCAGCGATTCGGTGGACTGCGATGGGGTTGGCTGCCGTAATGATTGGCGGGCTATTTGTACGCCTATCCTCGGATCATCCGCCTCAAAGACAGGATCGGCGAATGTGGCGAGAAGCTTTTCAGGGGATGGGCGGCTACGGGCGTCTTGCCGCAACATCGCCAGCGTCGAAGCCGAAGGCAATCTGACGATCTCGTAATCAACGACCAAAGGCCTGAAAGATCGCTGAGTCGGGCTTTGGACTTGCGGCAACGCGCCGAATGGAATGTATTGCAGCGCGCCGCTGCTGACGATAAGCAAGCGTTTCTTTCCCGATTTGGCCAATAATGTTGCCGCAGGACCGAGCAGCATCCGACTTAACGCGCCTGCCGATTGTGCGTAACCGGCATCGGCCTTTGTAATGCGCGATCGCCGTCGCGGCGCTGTTTCGCCTTTCACACGCTGGTTGCGCGCCGTCAGCAGATCATAGACCCGACGCGACGCCGCTTCGATCTCGTCGCGTTTGGGCAGTTCGAAGCTCTCGATCTCGTTACGCGTCACCGCCCACAGGTAACTGCGCTTTTCGCCCAGCGCGTATTCCAGCAAGAGCGTGTCATCGTCCAGCACTTGTCTCTGAATCTCTTTCAGGCTCAACGGCAGAGCTTGTGTGATCCCTGCGTAATGCGGGCTGGTGGCTCGTATCTGCGCGCGAACCTGCTGATACTCGGTCAGCAGCATTTCCACTTCTTTCTCAATCGCCTCGATCTGTTTCCTGTCTGCGCTGCTGAGCTGTTGCTGGCGCACCCGCTCTTTGCTGTTGATCCGTTGTTGCAATTTGCGCTCGCGCTCGAGCAGCGCGGCGTCAACACCCTGACGAATATCCACACGAGCTTCGGCCAGAGTTTCGAGCAGCGAACGCGCCAGCGCCCGCTCATTGACTTCTAGCGCCTGCAGGTCATGCCTGGCTGACGGTTCGAGCTTGTGCTGGTTCATCAGCAAATCAATGTACAGATCGTAATAATCACGCCTGGAAGCGAAGTAAGAAGAGCGAAGCTCCGGGCCGGCAACTCTGACGCGCACGGATTCAGTGATTTCAAGCGCCTGTTCGATCTGAGCGCGGGCGATGTGCAGGTTGCCGCGTTCGTGCTCAATGCGCGCAATCCTGAACAATGTCTCCGCTTCATTCGGACGTTCCCCCGCCGCGCGCCTGATCTTTAACGCCTGATGATAGAAATCCAGTGCCTGCTCCGGCTTGCCGAGCCGCTCATAAACAGCGGCTGAATTGTGCAATGCATAAGCTTCCCCGTTTCGATCATTCAGGCTCCGGCTGATCGTTAATGCCTGTGTGTGATGCTCCAGTGCTTTTTGATATGCGCCCGACTTTTCATAGACCGTGCCAAAGTTGATGAGCGTTCTCGCTTCCCCGCGACGATCCTTGATGGCGCGTTTCAATTCCAATGCCTGACCGAGACAATCCTCAGCCTGCTGATACTCTCCGGCTGACAAATGAGCCAGCCCCAGGTTGTTGAGTGTATTGGATGATTCCGAACGATCATTGATCGAGCGCGAGATTTCCAGCGCCCGGCGATAATACTCCAGCGATTTTTGCGGCTCGCCTAGCGAATCATAAAAAAAACCCAGGTTGTTGAGCACAATCGCTTCTCTTTGACGATTGCCTGCCGCCTGAAACAGCGAGAGAGCGCGCGTGTGATGTTCCAGCGATTTCTGGCTTTCGCCCATCCGTTGATAGACCGAACCGAGATTGATGTTTGTGTCGGCTTCTCCCCGCTGATCGCCCATGATCTGACTGAGCTTTCCCGCTTGCGTGTAGTATTCCAACGCCCTATGGTTTTCTCCCAGCGAACTGTAGATAAAACCTATGTTGTTGATCAGTGTGGCTTCTGACCGGCGAAGTCCCATCGAGCGGAAGACTGACAGCGCCTGGATGAAATGTTCCAAAGCCAGATGAGGCTCACCCACACGTATGTACACTGCTCCAATGCCGTTGAGCGCCGCAGCTTCTCTTTCGCGCTCGCTTGCCGCCTTGGAGATTGCTAAAGCTTGCCGGTAATAATCGAGCGCCTGATGATTCTCTCCTGACGTCCGGCAAATCAAGCCGAGATTGAGAAGCGTTGTGGCCTCCAACCGCCTGTCGCCTGTCTCCCGGCTCAGTCGCAGCGATTGGGTGTAATGGTCAATAGCCTTCTGATACTCACTCAACAATCCATACACATAGCCGATGTTGTTGAGCGCGGAGCCTTCTCTGGCGCGGTCGCCGGAGAGTCGAAAGTGCGTTGCCGCTTCTTCAAACTTTTCGATTGCCGTGCGCCTCGCTTGAGCCACTTCCTGCCTGCGCAGTCGCTCGCCTTCGGCAAAAGCTCTTTCAGCAACCACGCGGCTTTCATCCTGCGGCGTGGCTGTGCGCAAATCTTCTATCTTTACCTCGTAACTTCCGCGCGCCGCCTCCTTCTTCGCCGCTCTTATCTCCAGCCGGTAATTGCCCGAACTTTCAGACACCAGCCATACACGCTCCGGTTCCCGCATCTCGTTCGGATTGTTCACCTCATCGAGCTTCCGGCCTTCGGGGCTGAACAGATTCACGACTACATCAATGCTTCGTTGCGCGACGACCACACGCAGATACTGACCGGCCAGAAGCGCGACGAGATAAGTGTGTGTTTCGTCACCCGCCAGTTCGCGTTCGACCGGCGCGCCCGCGATCAGCACGCCCCCCTCCTGCGGATTTCGTGATTCAGCAAGCACATTGCCAATGGCTGGCCCACCGAAGCAGAACGACAAAAGCAGCATCCCTGAGCAAGTGACCGCGCGCGCATTCATAACAGTTCCTCGAAAAACCGGGAGCGCTCGCGCCTTCGCGGGCAGTCTTCATCAGTCGCTTGCCCGCGGGGGCGCGGGCGTTCCCGGACGCTTTCCTTACATTCAATTACAATCCGATCTGGTTATGCTGGTAAGCGGCTCTTTTCCTGAACCGTCATAATAAAATTGTTGACGAATACGGCCATTAAATCAGTCATTGATTCATTTTGCCAGTTGCAATTTCTGCCACAGGGATTCTTCCAGCTTGATTCCGTTTTGATCCAATGCCGCGACTCGCCATTGCAACGCCGCGCCTGTTGTTTTCTCTCTCAACCAGGGTGGCGCGCGATAAGTGGGCGTCCTCGCTTGCACGACCGCCGCCAGAATTACCTGCCCCGCTTCATCGGCGATTTCCAACTGATAGAGCGCCACTCCGGCTACTTCAGTCCAACTGAAGTCAATGACCTGACCGGCGGCTATCGTTGCGTTGGTGGAAGGCAGTAGCAACCTCAGCGAATTCGCGCGCGCCGATTGTCCGCTGCCGACGAAATAACGCAGCGCAGGCATTGGGAAACCGGCTACGGCTCCGCCGTGGACAATGCCTGCCCCGACTCCAAGCGCAGCCAGGTTCGAATCGCCTTCTTTGTCATCGGTCGCTTCAATGCGGAGCAACAACAGGTAAGGCCCTTCGATTGTGACGGGCAATCGTGAAATGTCAGGTCCGGCCAAAGTGTATTTTCCTGACGGTGGCAGAAAAACATTGAAGCGGCCAAGTTGGGTATAGCGGCGCTGCATCGCGCGTTGTTCAATCGGCAGCGAGGCTTCGGTCAGCAAATCCTGCTCTTCCGGCAATTGCTCGCCCGGCAGAACCACTTCCCATCTGCCGCGCAATCTTCCAGTTCCGTTGTAAGCGATTTCGGCTTTGATCGGCGGCGGTTTTTCGCCTGGTTTGATCAGGACGATGGCCGTTTCGCTGGTCTGGTTGGCGAAAGAGACTTTGACATCGGTAAAAGCGAATGGCGTGCGCGCCCCGCCGCCCGACAACCGGCAGGTGACAGGCACGAATTCATCCGGGCCGCCCGATGTGCTGACGAAACGTCGCACGTAAAAGAAGCTGGACACCGCGCCGCTTTGCGCGGCCTGATAAGCTCGTCTGGAAACCGATGGCGGAATTGACATGATGTCCGTAAAGCCGAAATTTCCGCTCGCGCGGGAAAGGTCGAAACGCCCCGGCAATGAGCCGAAGATCGTTGCCGGATTGCATTTGAACCCGAAGTCCGGATTGGCGGGAATCAGTTCGCCGCACCAGGTCGCTTCCGCCGGACGGAAATCGCGCACCGGCCCAAATGTCAGAAAAACCGTCGTCGAACCGCTCGTATTGACGTTGACGCCGTTAGGATTGACCTTGATCGTCTGCGCAATTGCCGCAGGCGCTAAAAGAATCAGCAAGAAAAATTGTATGGATATTCTGCGCATATCCCACTCTCCTGTAACAGCACGGCTTTTGACCGCTCCGGCTTAAAAGAAGACGAAATTCACTCCGGCGTTGATCGTTTGCAATCGAGTCAGGTTATCAAGTCCGAAAAGATAATCGCGCGTGCGCGCGTAACGGTCGGCGAAGCGTATAAAGAAATGTCCCTGCACCTTGCGCCAACCGGTTTCGCCGAAATTGAATTGATATGACCATTGCAAATCGAATTCGGTGTTGCGGTTGCGCATGGTGCGCGCAATGTCTCCGGCCAATGTGTTTGAAACAATCGCGGTGAGCGTGGTCTTCGGCGTCATGCGCCAATTGCTGTTGATGCCCACTCGCCAGGTTCGATCAACGCGATTGAGTTCCTTGTTTCGCGCGCTTTCCAGATTCAGATCCAGGTTCAAATCAAAAGCCGAGTGTGGATTCAGTCCGATTGTGACTGCGTTAATCAGATTGCGTAAATCCGCCAGTTCGCGTCCGGGCTGCCGGTTGTTCTGATACGAATCGTTGAAACGATAACCCAACCGCCATTTTTGGAACTGCCATTCGGCGCTGAACAATTGGTTGATGCTGACCTGATCCGGAATCTGGCTCAGGCTGTCGAAGCCGGAATTAACCGGCAGTCCTCTGCCGAATTGATGTGTGCGATCCAGGTTGTAAGACAACCGGGGAAGCCAGACTGAATTTGGCGAAGGATTGGCCGGATCGGTGAAGATTGCCGTGAGCGGCACTCCGACTATCACCACATCGCGCCGCGTCAGAGTCTTCAGGATCGAAGGAATTTCGGCCAGGTTGTCATTGAATCGCTGATGCGAGACGGTCGCATTGATTTCGCCGATACCGCCCGTCAGCTCGATCATATTCTGCAAACGGTCGGCCTGCGTAAATGCCGTGACGCTGCGGAAGAGCGGATCAACCCGTTCGTGCCGGAAGTTGATTGCCAGATTCGCCGTTTTGGTCGGGCTGATCCGGTAATTTTGCAAGAGCGCATAACTCGCGTCCAGATATTGCGCGTTACGCGCGGTTTCATTGACGGGAACTACCGGCAAGCCCTGGTTGAGCAGCGGATCAGCCGGATTGGCAAAGCGGCTGCGCGCGAATCCGGTTTCCAGTTTGAAGCGTTGCGATTTGTCCGTTGCCTGCAAACGGAAGCCCAAACCTTTGCTCTGCTCGGCGTCGTTGATGACTCCCTGATTGAAACCTGCAAGCGGCAACAACGAACCGTGCAGGGCTGTGGCTTCCATCCGCAAAGCCCCCGGACGTTTTTCCGAAAACTCAAAACCGAAAGTGCCGCTGACGATCTGGTGTTTGCGGCGGTCAACCCCGAAAAAATTGCTCCACCCGACGATGCTGGTTCCGTTCATTGCGGCGAATGAAACTTCGGCGCGTTTGCCAACGGGCAGGGACAACGTCAGACCACGGCTGCCGAAGCTGTTGATCAAATGCCGGTTCGCGCCGAAGGATGTGTGGCCGACCTGCAGCTTCGCTTTGTTCAATTGAAACTGCATCAGGTAATTCGACAAATCAACCAGCGGCGCGGCTGCGCCTTTTTCGGCAAAGCGCAACGCTTCCTGCTGAAAACTCGATCCGACGACATCGAATTGAGTTTGCGAATTCAGCCAGCCGCGAGTCATTTCCGTCTTCCATG
>CAYRQB010000084.1:17604-19786 GCA_964426025.1 uncultured Heliomicrobium sp. | reverse complement strand
AAGGCCAGCCGGCACAGGCTTCAGGAGGACATAGCAACTAATGAACACGAATTACGCCGCTCCGGCTGAACTTGGAAAAACACAGGGCGTGGCGATTGGCATCGGCCTGTTGGGAATCATCGCCTGGATCATCGGCGCTGTCACATCCGGCGACGCCAAGACGACTTTCTTTCAAACCTATCTGGTCGCCTATGTCTTCTGGATTGGCATATCTCTCGGTTGTCTGGGTCTGCTGATGGTGCAATACCTGGGCGGCGCAGGCTGGGGGCTGATCATCCGTCGCCAACTCGAATCGGCTTCGTCAACACTTTGGTTGATGGCTGTTTTGTTCGTCCCGATCGTTCTGGGGATTCACAGCATCTACCACTGGTCGCACGATCTGAGCACTATCAAGGAAGAAAACATACGCAAACTACTCGAACATAAATCAGTCTGGCTAAACCCCGGCGGATTCACATTGCGCGCTTATATCTATTTCGCTATCTGGCTTGCGCTGGCCTTCTTCCTGTTGAAATGGTCGCGTTCGCAGGACAAGACGCCCGATCCGAACGAAGCGCAAAGCTGGGTGCAAAAAGCCCAGAATCTGAGCGGCCCCGGTTTTGTGATTTACGGTTTGGCGGTGACGCTGGCGGGAGTTGACTGGGTCATGTCGCTGGACGCCGAATGGTTCTCGACCATTTTCGGATTGCTGACCATCGCCGGACAGGGAGTTTTGTCAATTGCCTTCCTGATAGCGGTTTGCGTCGTCCTGCGCAAATACGAGCCGATGTCGCACGTTTTGCAACCGAAGCATTTTCACGATCTGGGCAAACTGCAATTGGCGCTGGTGATGGTGTGGGCTTACTTCTCGTTTTCGCAGTTGCTGATTATCTGGTCCGGCAATCTGCCCGAAGAAATTCCCTGGTATCTGCGCCGTTTTGAAGGCCAATGGCGATGGATCGGCATCGGACTGATTGCTCTGCATTTCGTCATGCCTTTCCTGCTGCTGCTGTCGCGCGATCTGAAAAAGAACTCTCGCCGCCTGGTGATGGTCGCCTGGTTGTTGATCGTCATGCGTTTTGTGGATTTGCTCTGGGTGATTCTGCCGGAATTTGCCAGAGGCGAACACACTCATATCACGGCGACCAGTTACATTGTTTACATCGCGGCGACCATTGGTTTGGGCGGATTGTGGTTGGGTTGGTTCTTCTGGCAATTGCGTCAGCGTCCGCTGATTCCGCAAAACGATCCGCAACTGGCCGAAGCGCTGGCTGCCGGAGGCCATCACTGATTAGTTGAAAGGCAAATTCCAAAAGGCAAAAGTTATGAGCACAAATGGCCACGATCACAATCAAGACCACGGCAACCAACTGGTTGAAGGCAGTGGCATAAAACCCAAACCGATTCTGGTTTTTCTGGCTGTGCTGGGATTGGCGACGGCATCGGTCTTCGTCATCATCAAGGGGCTGGAAATTGGCTTCAAGAAGATGGACGAAATGACTGCGCCGCAACCTGCGACATCGCTTGAAACCGGACGCAAACTGCCTCCCGCGCCGCGCTTGCAGGGCGCTCCCGAACCCGACCCGAACAAGCCAAACGATCCAAATGCAGTCAGAGAATCTTTGCTGCCACTGGATGAAATGCGTGTTTACAGCAAACAGATCAAGGAGAAAGCTGAAAGTTACGGCTGGGTTGATCAGAACGGCGGCGTCGCTCACATACCGATTGAGCAGGCCAAAAAATTGGTTGTCGAAAAAGGCTTGCCGTTGCTCAGCGATTCCTTGATCGGCGAATACGAAGCAGCCGAAAAAGCTCGCATGTTGGTTCTGAACGCAGGCTCGAGCTCCGGGCGAGGCATCAAGAGTCAGAAGCCCGCAGGCGCTGCGCCAGCTTCCGCCGTTCCGGAATCGGCAACGCCCGCCGCATCGCAAACGGCTCAACCGACAAGCGGCGAGAAAAAACCGGACACGGAAGCCGGAGCGAAAGCTCAAGGCGCGGCTGGCGGCAAGAACTAGATATTTGATGTTACACAACGACAGATTGGGCATCGAGCTTTCCGGCCCTTCGTCCTGATAGGGACGGGTGATATTAGCCCGGCGATTCATCGCCGGGTGAAGGCGGATAACCGTCGCGTCCCGTAGGGAGGCTTGAATCTTCGGCTGGGAGCATGCTCAAGCTCAAACGTCCCTGCGGGACGCGGATT
>CAYRQB010000084.1:0-17594 GCA_964426025.1 uncultured Heliomicrobium sp. | reverse complement strand
TCTACTTTCCCAGCAATTTTATGCTGGGCTAATTTCAAACCGCCCCTGACGGGACGAAAGCAGAGTCAGGTTTAAGACTCGTTCTCTTAATGCGCAACATCAGTTGATAAAGGAAGTAACGATGTTTGTTTTAGAAACTCACAAGTCAGGCAAATCGGCGAGAGAGGTTGTAAGCGCCATTGCTGCAATCTGTCTTGTAGTTTCCGCGATGTGCGTTCAGGCCTTGGCGCAGTTTGATTCGCAGGGCAAACCCGTTTCGCAAAAGCGCCCAGCATTGGCGACCGCGCCGATGTTGAAAGACGTGGGCATTGACCAGTTGTTGAACAATCAGGTTCCGCTCGATCTGGATTTCAAAGATGAAACCGGAAAGGCGGTCAAGCTGAAAGATTATTTCAATGACAAGCCGGTGGTTCTTTCGCTGGTTTATTACGATTGTCCGCAACTTTGCAATATGACGCTGACCGGTCTGCTCGGCACTTTGAAGACTTTGCCGATGTCGCCGGGCAAGGATTTCATTTCCTTGACCGTCAGTTTCGATCCGAAAGAAAAGCCGGAACTGGCTGCGGCCAAGCGCGAGACTTATTTGCAGAAACTTGCCGATCCCGATGCCAAAAAAGGCTGGCATTTTTTGACCGGCGAAGAAGCCGCGGTTCAAGCTCTGACAAGATCGGTCGGATTCCGCTTCGTTTGGGACCCGGTGACCAAGCAATACGCGCATTCCAGCGCTTTGATCGTCTTGACGCCGGATGGAAAAGTTTCGAGATATTTTTACGGTATTGATTTTGCGCCGCGCGACGTTCGCTTCGGATTGCTGGACGCTTCGGGCGGCAAGATCGGGACTTTGGCGGATCAGGTGATCTTATATTGTTATCAATACGACCCCACGCGGGGGACTTACGGATTGGTGCTGATGCGATTGACTCGTATTTTCGCCGCCGTGACGATTATTACTCTGGTTGCTCTGATTCTTTTTTTAAGACACAAGACGAAACAGAAAGAAGCGGCGTTGGCTGCTTAACGTCTAGTGACAATTGGGTAATCTCATGATGAGCCTCTTTTCAATGTTTCAAGTTCCATTGATGCCTGAGCAGGCGTCGAAATTCGCGATGGAAGTGGACCTGTTTTATCTGGGACTGTGGTTGCTGACCATTGTCTTTTCCATCGGCATCGCCGTGGCGGCTTTCATCTTCATGGTCAAATATCGTCGCCGTCGCGAAGGGGAAATCCCCGAACAGATCGAAGGCGCGATGAAGCTGGAGCTTTTATGGACGATCATCCCGTTCATCATTTCGCTGGGCATTTTCGCCTGGGGCGCAAAGCTCTATTACCAGATTTATACGCCGCCTTCCGAATCGCTGGAAATTTTTGTCACCGCCAAACAATGGATGTGGCGCGCTCAGCATCCCGACGGCCAGCGCGAAATCAACGGGCTGCACATACCTGTTGGCCGTCGCGTGAAATTGACCATGACCAGCGAAGATGTGCTGCATTCGTTTTTCGTTCCTGCTTTCCGCACAAAAGCTGACGTGGTTCCGGGACGTTATACGATGACCTGGTTCGAGGCTACGAAACCCGGCGTTTATCACCTTTTCTGCACGGAATATTGCGGCACTCAACATTCAGGAATGATCGGCAAGGTGACGGTTATGGAACCGGCGGATTATCAAACATGGCTCAGTGGCGGTTCGAATGAGCCTCCCGCTCAAGCCGGAGAAAAGCTGTTCGCAGGATTGGGTTGCAGCACCTGTCATCTGGCCGACGGTAAAGGGCGAGGGCCGAAGTTGAACGAGATTTACGGCAAGGAAGTCAAACTCAACAACGGAACCACAGTCGTCGCCGATGACGCTTACATCCGCGAATCAATTCTCATCCCGGGCGCGAAGCTCGTGGAAAATTATCAGGCGATCATGCCGACATTCCAGGGGCAGGTCAGCGAAGAGCAGATCGCTCAATTGACGGCATACATCAAATCAATTGGGCCTAAAGACGGCGGAGCGACTCAGGCTCAGGCGACGCCTGCGGCTGCTAAAGCTCCCGCTCCGGCGGCCAAAACCGCGCCCGCTCCGGCAAAAACACAATAGCTCAATTTCCGAATCAAGGCAGACAACGCCGGATAAATTGTTCCGGCTGAAATTGTCGCCAGAAAACACGAACTAATAAGGTACGAATATGGCAAGCGAAGTAATGGCTCAGGCACAAGAAAACCGTGTGAATTACCTGAACGTCAGCCACACGGTCAAATCGTGGTTGCTCACGCTGGATCACAAACGGATCGGATTGCTTTATTTGTTTTCGATCTCGATCTTTTTCGCGATTGGCGGAATTTACGCTTCGCTGATCCGTTTGGAATTGATCACGCCGCAGGGCGATCTGTTGACGGCGGATACATACAATCGCGTCTTCACGATGCACGGCGTGATGATGATCTTCTTCTTTCTGATACCGTCCATTCCTGCGACGCTCGGCAATTTCCTTTTGCCGTTGATGCTGGGCGCGAAGGACGTAGCGTTTCCGAGACTGAATTTGCTCAGTTGGTACGTCTTCATGGTCGGGGCGGTGATGATGCTGATCACGATCATGACCGGAGGCGTTGACACTGGCTGGACGTTCTATCCGCCATACAGCTCCATCTATTCGAACACGCAGGTGACTCTGGCCGGAGTTTCGATCTTCATCACCGGCTTCAGTTCGATTCTGACCGGGCTGAATTTCATGGTGACGATCCACACGATGCGCGCGCCGGGCTTGACCTGGTTCCGATTGCCGCTGTTCGTCTGGGCGCATTACGCCACCAGCCTGATCCAGATTCTCGGCACTCCTGTCATTGCAATCACCGTGCTGGCGCTGGGATTCGAACGTGTGCTGCAAATCGGAATCTTCGATCCGAAGCTGGGCGGCGACCCGGTGCTGTTCCAGCATATGTTCTGGTTTTACTCGCATCCGGCTGTTTACATCATGATCATCCCTTCGATGGGAGTGGTCAGCGAACTGATCGCCAACATGACTCGCAAGAAAGTCTTCGGTTATCACTTCGTGGCGTTTTCCAGTCTGGCCATCGCCGTTTTCGGCTTTCTGGTTTGGGGACATCATATGTTCACCAGCAGCCAGTCAATGTACGCCGGGTTGGTCTTTTCGTTGATTACCTACGCCGTGGCGATTCCGTCAGCGATCAAAATTTTCAATTGGACGGCGACGATTTACAAAGGATCGGTTTCATACGACACGCCGATGATTTACGCGCTGGCTTTCATCGGGCTGTTTACGGTCGGCGGTATGACCGGGTTGTTCCTGGCGGCTCTGGGTTTGGACGTCCATTTGCACGACACATACTTTGTCGTGGCGCATTTCCATTACGTGATGGTGGGCGGAGCGATCATCGGGTATCTGGGCGGATTGCATTTCTGGTGGCCGAAAGTCACCGGTCGTATGTACCCCGAAATTTGGGGACGCGTTTCGGCGGCAATCGTTTTTCTCGGTTTCAACCTGACTTTCTTCCCGCAGTTTATTGTTGGCTATCTTGGTATGCCTCGCCGTTATCACGCTTATGTGCCTGAATTTCAGGTCTGGCATATTCTTTCGTCGGCTGGCGCTTCGTTGCTGGCGATCGGATTCATTCTGCCGGTAGTTTATCTGGCGTGGTCGCTGAAATACGGCGAACCGGCTGGCGACAATCCGTGGAAAGCCGCCGGATTGGAATGGGAAACCAGTTCGCCGCCGCCGCCTGAAAACTTCACTTACCAGCCGATCATTGATCACGACGCTTACGAATTCGAACACGTCAAGGAAATCAAGGAAGCGGCGGCAAAAGAAGCAGAGTTGCAAACCGCATAATGAAAAATGAAAGTGGAACAGACTTCAGTCTGTTTCCGTTTCGAACAGGCAAAAGCCTGTACCACTTTTCGGAGGAGAACCACCTTGGCAGAACACGCAGCACACGTTCCCGGACTGGCGCATCATTTCGTCAGCATGGAGCAGCAAAAAGAAGCCGGAACCATCGGCATGTGGATTTTCCTGCTGACGGAAATCATGTTTTTCGGCGGACTTTTTCTGGCCTACACGATTTACCGCGCCCAATATCCCGAAGGTTTTTTGTATGGCAGCCATCTGCTCAACGTCCCGTTGGGCGGAACGAATACAGTCATTCTGATCGTCAGCAGTTTGACGATGGCAATGGCGGTTCATTATTCGCAAACGGGAGATCGCAAAAAGCTGGTCTTTTTTCTGGTCTTGACGCTGATACTTGGGCTGGCGTTTTTGGGCATCAAGTACGTCGAGTATTCCTCCAAGATCAACGATCATCTGTTTCCGGCGTTCACAACTTATCATCCGGTTACGCCTGACGTAGACCCGCATCACGGGATTCCGGCTGATTTACAACGCCCTGTGCGAGCCTTTCTGTGGATTTACTTTTTGATGACCGGACTGCACGCGCTGCACATGATCATTGGCGCGGGCATCCTGATTACGCTGATCATCCTGTC
The DNA here is from genome assembly GCA_964426025.1 of uncultured Heliomicrobium sp. Taxonomy (GTDB): domain Bacteria; phylum Acidobacteriota; class Blastocatellia; order RBC074; family RBC074; genus RBC074. The sequence goes on along the minus strand of CAYRQB010000084.1, from coordinate 13,113 downwards.
ACAGAAGGGCAAATTCACGAAAGAGTACAATTCGCCGATTGAAATCAGCGGCCTGTACTGGCACTTCGTTGACATCGTCTGGATTTTCCTTTTCCCGCTGCTTTATCTGACCGGTTTTCACGTAACAGGTGCAGGGCATTAATCAATCGAGAGAGGTTTGAAGCATATATGGCGGAGCATACTTCCGAACATCACATAGTCCCTCTTAAATACTATTTCGGCGTTTTCAGTCTGCTGATGGTATTTACGGTATTGACTGTTTATGTCGCTCAATTCGACCTGCCGGGCCTTTGGAATATCATCGTGGCGTTGACCATCGCCGTGATCAAGGCAACTGCCGTCGTATTGATCTTCATGCATGTCAAATGGAGTTCAAAGCTGACGCAGGTTATCGTCATCGCCGGTATGTTCTGGCTGGCCATCCTGCTGGTTTTGACAATGGCCGATTATCTGGTGCGCAAAGATTGGGGCGTGCTGGGAGTGCAATAGGCCATTGGCCAAGGAAATCAACGCCGCCCAATTGATCACGATTGATCAATTGGGCGGCGTTTCTTTTTGTAAGGCAAGCTCTTTAACAGATTCTCGGCAATTGTTCGCCGACCAGCATATCCACAATGCGCGTGCCGCCGAATCCTGTTTGCAGGGCGACGATGCCCTGCGGTTCGGATTTAACCTCGCCGATGACGCAGGCTCCCTGGCCGTATTTGTTCTCTCGCATTCTTACGACCAAAGCTTCGGCAATTCTGCCGTCAACGATTGCAATCAGTTTTCCTTCGTTGGCCACATAAAGCGGATCGAGTCCCAAAATCTCACAAGCGCCTTTGACTTCTTCGCGAACCGGAATCAGGTCTTCGTGAATCTCTATGCATACTTCCGAAGCAAGAGCGATTTCGTTCAGCGTTGTCGCTACGCCGCCGCGCGTCGGATCGCGCAAGCTATGAATCGCCTCGACGCCTCTGATTCCTTCGGCCTCGTTGAGCATTTCCTGAACCAGAGAATTGAGCGGCGCGGAATCGCTTTCGATGTCGGTTTCAAGCTCAAGCTCTCCGCGCGCGATCATGATCGTCGCGCCGTGATCGCCAATCGTCCCGCTCAGAATGACCTTGTCGCCGGGTTGCGCCCGCGAAGCGGAAATCTGAGCCGAATGCTCTATCACTCCAATGCCGGCGGTGTTGATGAAGATTTTGTCTGCGCTTCCGCGCGGCACGATTTTGGTGTCGCCGGTGACGATTTCAACTCCCGCTTCATCGGCGGCATGGCGCATTGATTCCAGAATACGCTTCAGGTCGGCGATGGGAAAACCTTCTTCAATGATGAACCCTGCGGAAAGATGAAGCGGGCGCGCTCCGCTCATCGCCAGATCGTTGACCGTTCCGTGAACGGCCAGACTGCCGATGTTGCCGCCGGGAAAAAAGATCGGATCAACCACGTAAGAATCGGTTGTGAAAGCCAGACGAGGTCGGGCGTACTCGCTGGCGATTTCAAACACCGCCTGGTCTTCAAGCTTTTCGAGCAGCGGGTTTTTCAGATGTTCGAGGAAAACCCCTTCAATCAATTCGTGCATGGCTTTGCCGCCGCTGCCGTGCGCCAACGTGATGTGAGTGTCTTTGAATCGCCGCTTTCGCCGCCGCGCCCGTTCTACTCGCTCGAAGAGCGTGGAAGGAGTGAATTCAGTCATAAGTTCAAACTCCTGTTCGGACGGTTTGCGCGCCCGAACGTTCGGCGATTTTCGATAGGCGACCGAAGTTGTAATAAGCCGCGCAAGCGCCTTCGGAAGAAACCATGCACGAACCAATAGGGGTTTGCGGCGTGCAGGCAGTGCCGAACACTTTGCACTCCCACGGTTTTTTGACGCCCTTCAAAATCTCGCCGCACTGGCAAGCCTTCGGATCGGCGATTCGCAAACCGGGCACGCTGAATTTCAATTCGGCGTCGAACCGCGCGTATTTTCGTTTCAACCGCATTCCGCTGTGGGCGATTGAACCCAGCCCCCGCCATTCAAAAAACTCGCGCGGCTCGAAAACTTCGAAGATCGCTTCCAAAGCCTTTCGATTTCCTTCGCGCGAAACGGCGCGTCCATACTGATTTTCAACCTCGGCGCGTCCTTCGATGATCTGTTTGACGACCATGTAAACCGATTGCAAAACGTCCAGCGGTTCAAAGCCCGACACGACCAGCGGTTTGCCGTAATCCCGCGGAACGAAATCGTAACAACGAGTTCCGATCACTGTGCTGACGTGGCCGGGTCCCAGAAAACCATTCAGCCTCAAATCCGGCGAATCCAGCATCGCCTTCAATGCGGGAACGATGGTGATGTGATTGCAGAAGGCGCTGAAGTTTTCCACTCCATCTTTGGCTGCCTGCAAAATGGTCATCGCCGTTGAAGGCGATGTAGTTTCAAATCCCAGCGCCAGAAAAACGACGTGATGGTCAGGATTCTGTTTGGCGATCTTCAGCGCGTCCAGCGGCGAATAAACCATCCGCACATCAGCGCCAGCCGCTTTTGCGTCCAGCAAACTGGTCTTTGATCCGGGCACGCGCATCGCGTCGCCGTATGTCGTAAATATCACTTCGGGTTGTTGGGCGATTGAAATTGCGTCGTCAACCCGCCCAAGCGGAATGACGCAGACCGGACAACCTGGCCCGTGAATCATCTCTATGTTCGGCGGCAGCAAATCTTCAATGCCGTATTTGAAAATCGCGTGCGTGTGGCCGCCGCAAACTTCCATGACCTTCAATGGACGGTCGGTCATCGCCGCGATTTTTTCGGCCAGCGTGCGAGCCAGATCGCTCTGACGATATTCGTCAATGAATTTCATTCCATCCCTCCTTCCAGCAACGCACGATGCGGCAACAGTTCATGCACCAGATCCCAGATGATGTGATAAAGCGCGACGTGAGTTTCCTGCACGCGATGAATGCTGGCGGTCTGCACGGTCAGGCAATGATCCAGCAATCCTTTGTTGTGAAGCTCCGCCATCTTTCCGCCGTCGCCTCCGGCAAATCCGATAGTGACCAATTCCATTCGCCGCGCGGTTTCAAAGGCGTTGATCAAATTATCGGAATTTCCACTGGTGGAAATCCCAATCAGTACGTCGCCGCTTTGACCATGCGCGATGATCTGGCGCGAAAAAATGTGTTCGATGCCGACATCGTTGGCGACGGCTGTGACCATTGCCAGATCGTTGACCAGACAGGTTACGGGCAAAGCTTGCCGCCCGACAGTGATCGGATGCATGAACTCGACGGCGATGTGTTGAGCGTCGGTCGCCGATCCGCCGTTGCCGCAAACGAACATTCTGTGTCCGCGATGAAAGCATCTGGCAATTGCCAGCGAGGCCTCCAGAATCGCGTCCTTGTTTTCTGCAAAGAAACGGCTTTTGATTTCGTTGCTCTCGCGCGCCTTCTCCAACAGCGAGAAGCTCAGCTCTCCCAGCAAATCTTCAGGCTGTCTGCCATCAGCGTGCAGAAACGGATAGAAAGCGCGCGAGAAATCGTCAACTGCTTTTGTCATTGAATCCCTCACTCCATCGAAGTTTGGAACTGGTCAAACTCTTCCTGGTACGATCCGAGTTCTCGAAGTATGCGTAAAGTTTCTTCGGCCTGTTGTTCGTCAATCTTGCTCATTGCGAATCCGACGTGAATCAAAACGTAATCGCCGACGCGCGTGTCGTCCAGCATGCCGATGTTGACGTTGCGACGCACGCCTCCGACTTCAACTTTGGCGAGGTTGTTTTCCACGTCAACGATTTCGACAATCTTTCCGGGAATTGCTAAACACATAAATCATATTCTCCCTGATGCAAGATGAGCGTTCGCCACCGCCGCCTGACCAAGCGAAATGCCGCCGTCGTTTGTCGGCGCTCGGCGATGAGTGAAGACCTCGAAACCCTCGCGCCGCAGAGTCTGGCAAGCTCTTTCTAGCAGAAACATATTCTGGAAAACACCGCCGGACAGAGCCACGCGATTCAATCGTCTTTGCTGCCTGGCGCGGCCAGCGACGACTGAAATCAGATTGATGACGCCCAGATGAAACCTGGCCGAAACCACAGACGGCGAAACGTCGTTGAGCAAATCTTCAACCGCGCGTTGAATGACCTGTTCGGCTCTGATGATCCCTTCGTCGTTGATTTCAAATTCGTAAGGCGGCCAATCGCGATGATCGGCGATTGTTTCCAACTCAATCGCGGCCTGCCCTTCGTAATTGATGAAGCTTCTCAATCCCAGCAAAGCCGCCAGCGCATCGAACAATCGTCCCATGCTTGAAGTCTGCGGACAGTTGGTTTCCGAAATCATCATGCTGCGAATCGCCGCCCACGCGCGCTGGTCAAGCCTGTGAACAAACGGCAGATTCAAATTCAGGAAATCATTGCCCAGCGCGCGATGCAGATAAACCGTGGCCATTCGCCACGGTTCGCGAATCGCTTTCGCTCCGCCCGGCATTGGAATGTAATCCAGATGCGCGATTCGTTCGGCGTCAAGATAATCGGCCACGAAAAATTCTCCGCCCCACAATCGTCCATCCGAACCGAACCCAAGCCCATCCATCGCCACGCCGATGACTTCGCCTTCAACAGAATTGTCCGCCAGACAACTGGCGATGTGAGCGTGATGATGTTGCACGCCAAGTTTGGTTTCGATTTCGTCGGATGCCAGTGCGTGCTTGGTCGAAAGATATTCCGGATGCAGATCGTGAGCGATGATCTCAGGTTCCAGATTGAACAGCCGCCGGTAATGTTCTATTCCCTCGGTAAACGATCGCAGCGTTTCCAGATTTTCCAGATCCCCGATGTGATGGCTGACGAAAGCGTAATTGTCGCGCGTCAGACAAAAAGTGTTTTTCAGTTCGGCTCCGCAAGCCAGAATCTGCCGTTTGAATTTGAACGAGGTTTTGATCGGCGCAGGCGCATAACCGCGCGAACGGCGCAAAATCATCTGGCGTCCGTCAAAGACGCGAGCAACCGCGTCGTCCGTTCGCATGTGAATTCGCCGATTGTGCAGCAGGTAAAAATCAGCGATGGCGCTCAATCGTTTTGCCGCGTCCTGATCTTGATAACAGATCGGTTCGTCGGAAACATTGCCGCTGGTCATCACCAAAGGATGATTCAGTTTTTCCAGCAACAGGAAATGCAACGGAGTGTAAGGAAGCATAAAGCCCAGCGTTTTCATTCCGGGAGCGATAGCGGAAGGGAGTTTTGCATCCGGCTTTCGTTCCAGCAGCACAATCGGACGAGCCGCCGATTCGAGTAGGTGTTCTTCAAGTTTCGAGACGTGGCAAAACTTTCTGATGACTTCGAATGAATTTGCCATCAGCGCAAACGGTTTGTCTTCTCGAAATTTCCTGCTTCTCAAACGCTCGACGGCTTTGGCGTTCGTCGCGTCGCAAGCCAGGTGAAATCCTCCCAGCCCTTTGATGGCGACGATCAAGCCTTCATTCAAAAACTGTCGAGTGAATGCGATTGCATCTGCAACTTCCACTTTGCCGCCCGCCCAATCCGCCAGAAACAACTGCGGCCCACAGACGGCGCAGGCAGTCGGTTCGGCGTGAAAACGGCGGTCGTTCGGGTTTTCGTATTCGGCGCGACAGGCATCGCACATGGCGAATTCGCTCATCGTCGTTTGCGCTCGGTCATAAGGGACGTTTTCGATGATCGTGAATCGCGGGCCGCAGTTGGTGCAATTGATGAACGGATAACGGTAACGGCGATCTTGCGGATCGAACATTTCCTTCAGGCAATCAGCGCAGGTTGCGACATCGGCGGAAATCGGAACGAACTTTTCGCCCGACGAATCGCTTTCGATGATGCGGAAGTCCGGGTAATTTGCCGGAGAAAGATTGTCTTTGAGTTCGACCGATTCGATCAGCGACAGTGGTGGCGCATTCAATTTTATTTCGTCAACAAGCTGGGCAATCGCGCCGGATTCGCCTTCGACATCAATGATGACGCCTGCGCCGTTGTTGAAAACCTGTCCGCGAAGCGCACGACTGTTGGCGAGCGAGAAAATAAAAGGGCGAAACCCTACGCCCTGAACAATGCCTCGAACCAGAATTTGTGTTCGTGTTGCCATTTAAGAATTGCGGACTGCGGATGGCGAATTGCGGATTGAAGGAAGGTTTTGATCTTCCGATAAATTCACAATTCGCGATTGCAGAAATTTCAACCAGTCATCCATTCCCTGACCGGTCTTGGCCGAAACTTCCAGAACCTGCATGCCCGGTCGAACTGATTGAATGCTGTTGTGCGCCGCTGCCGGATCGAATTCAACCGCTGCGGCCAGATCAATCTTGGTGATGACGGCGATGTCTGCGGTGTTAAAAATTGTCGGATACTTCAACGGTTTGTCTTCGCCTTCGGTCACGGACATCATCACCAATCGCAGATTTTCGCCGAGATCGTAACTTGAGGGGCAAACCAGATTGCCGACATTTTCAATGAACAGGCAATCGAACTCTTCCGGATTCCAACCATCCATTGCGCGTTCGACCATCGCCGCTTCCAGATGGCAAACCGTGCCGGTGGTGATTTGCCGCACCGGAGCTTCAGTCCGCGCCAATCGCGCAGCATCGTTGTCCGTAGCCAGATCGCCGACCAGAGCCGCTACCTTGCAACGGCGTTGCATTTCCGCCAGAGTCTTTTCCAGAAACATGGTTTTGCCCGCGCCGGGACTTGAAACCAGGCTGACGACGAACACGCCTGCTTCGGCGAAACGCTGGCGCAATGCTCGCGCAAGCATGTCATTTTGTTTCAGGACGTTTTGCCTGACTTCTACCAATCGTGGAACGGCCATCATTCAATCTCCAAAGCTGTGACTACCATTTCTTTTCCGGATAAAACTTCAGGCGTCGGCTCGGCGCAAACCGGACAGCAAAAATGCTGAATCGTTGCCAGTGTTTGCTGTTTGCGGCAGACGGGGCAATAAACGACGACGGGAATTTCTTCGATCACCAGTTCCGAACCGGTCAGCGGAGTGCCGTCGCAGGCCAATGAATATGAAAACAACAGAGCGTCTTTGACCACTCCCGAAAGCTGGCCGAGTTTCAAATGAACGGCGTTGACCTGCTGGCCGCCGTTGCGAACCATTTCTTCGGTCGCCATTTCGACGATGCTCATCGCAATCGAAAGTTCATGCATGTTTCAACTCTGCTTCCGGCGCGCCGCGATGTCAAAAGAGAATTTCAACTCGTCCTTCAGCTTCAATGCGCCACCGGCAACGGAAACCGGTTTGATCTTGTAATCTGATTGCTTCAGCGTGAAATCGCCCTGCGCGCGCAAACCGTCATCGGTTTTATTCACCTGAGCCATAATCCACAAACCATTTTGCGTGACGCCGTGCAAAGTCAGATCGCCGATGATTTTGGCCTTGAATCGGTCATCGGAAATTTTCCTGATCGTGATGTTCGTGCTTTGGAAATTGATTTCCGTATAACGCCCGGTTTCCAGCACTTCATCGAACATGGCGTTTTCGATTTCTCTGCGATCCTTATCTTTTATATCGTCAATTACTCTGAGCGAGTTCGCCTTGACGATCAGTTTCAGTGAAGCGTCCTCGAAGGTTTCAGGCGTGAACCGAACTTCGCCGGTAAAATCATCAATGGCAATTGTCGGGTTGTGTCCGAACCCTGAAAGCAAACCAGAGGCAAATGCCTGCACCGTAAATCTGCTTTTGCTGGCAACCAGTTCATAACGCGCTTTACCGGTTTGCTTGTCACTCATTCAAACGGCCTCCCTCCTTTCGCAATCTCTTTTTAAGTCATTGCAGGTTGGCACAGCACGGGGAGGCAGTAACAGTTCGCTTCAAGCGGGATGGATGCATCCGTCGGCTATCGGCTGGCTACCGCTCCCCGTACCGTACCGGCGCTTCGTATTAAAGTTTATGATTTGAATCAGCGCCGCACGGTTCGGCCTGCAACGTCATATCACATTGCTCTGAGCTTCAGATACCGCTGAATGTCCGGCCCCAAAGCAGTCAGGTCTGGTCCGAATTTGCCTTGAAGTTCCGGCAACAAGCCGGAGACTGCCGCACCCACAGCCCGCCGAATTGATGGATGCGACATAATCAATCCAGCGCCCAGCACCACCAGCGCCACTCCGCCGGCCACGTACATTGCGTCTTTGTTGTCAGCAGTTCCGTTGTTTCCGTTCTGTTCCATAGCTGTCTCCTCCGCAAAGTAGAGCAGACTAAAAGTCTGTTCCGCTTTCATCTTTGAAATGGAAGTTATGGCATTGCGCCGATGCAATGCTCGTCCAGAATTTTTCCAACAAGTGTTTCAATCATCTTCGCCGCTTCGTCAACTGCGGCCCGAACAGGTTCGCTCAATCCCATCAGGCCTTCTTCACCGCCGAGTGTTTCCGGTTCGCAACCAACCAGCAGAATTCGGTTGAACTGCGCCCCCATTGATTTCGCCAGACTGAGAACCTTCATCGGATTCATGTTGTGCGCGTCCATCGTCGGCGCTGACGATTGCCCGTCCGTGTCATTGAGTTCGCTCAGATCGGGTTCGATCAGATAAATCGTTCCGGGTTTGCCTCCGTGTTGCGTTGCGTCAACAAAGATCGTCACGTCGTAATCGTCCATCAGCGCAAAAGCCAGATCGAAACCTCTGATGCCGAAATCTACCAGCCGAACTTCATCCGGCAAATTGCGTTTGGCCAATGCCTGCGCCACTTCAACACCGAAGGCGTCGTCGCCCAGAAAGATATTGCCGATGCAGGCGATTAAAATTCGTGGTTGATTCATCAACCTGCCTCTTTCATTTCGCGCGGCGAATACGGCTCGACTTCTTCAATCGAGAAAAAGAAACGATGGCCGGGTTGTCGCAACATTCCCAGGTCTTTGCCCGGATCGTCATCCAGTACTACCGCCAGATGGACGTTGTTTTCGTAATCCTGTTCGATTGATTCGATGGTCGCGATTTGACCGGCCAGCGCCAGATCGAAAATGTCTCCGCCTGCGCGCGGCAACAATCGAACGCTATCTCCCGGTTTCAGCGCCACGCCATTGCAGCTTACAAATTCCAGCGGAGTTTTATCTTCCAGCAGATGCCATTCCCATTCGTTCATCGGTTTACATCCGTCGTTTATCGCACACCGCGCATTGCGCCGTGCATTTTCCAGAATTGTTCCGCAGGCATGTTTTCGGTTCGTTCCAATATCCGTCGCGCGCGTTCGTCCAGGTCGCGCATCTCGCGTTTCTCTTCTTCGGTCAGAGTCAAAATTCTGAGCGTCAGAATTTCGTCAATCTCCGTTCCGTCGAAAAGATCGCCCGCGCTTTCAGGCGCAATCTGCGGATAATCGTAAAGAATGATCGGCGAAGACAGCATCACGTTGCGTTCGCCCGCTTCGCCGATCAAAACAGGAAATGCACCGATGTTGTTGCAACCGGCAACCGCTTGGCTGAATTCTTCCGCAGGTTCCAGCAGGGAAATAAATTCGCCGTCGCGCACGCTGAGAATGGTGTGAGCCGAAACCAGCGAACTCATCAACGCCGCATCACGATTGATCACGGCTGAATTTTCCAACGGAGTCAGATTCAAAATGCAAACCGTCAGCTTGAACAATTTCATTGAGCGGATTGAGGGCTTCTGATTGCCGAAATGCAGTTCGTCTATCGCGCCGCATTCGGCGGCTTTCAATTCAATTACTCCATTGACTGATTTTTGTCTGCGAACGATTTCGCCAACATCGTCTCCGCTCGCATCACGTAACGGTTCCGATTGCAACGATGCCGGAAACGAAAAACCGATTCGGCGCGGTTCGCAGACAATCTCTCCGAGCGTGAAAGTCGGCAGCAATACTTCGCGTTCGACCGCTTCCTGCCAGGTCTGGAACAGTTTGCCGTTCACCGCCAGCGATTCAACGACCTGCAAATGAAAACCATGACAGTCCGCAGCGGTTTTGCAGACTTCGCGCATCAGCAGGTGCAGAAACCGAGGTTTGATCTCAAGCAACGCATGCTCATCACCCAAAACCAGACATTCGGTTTGCATTGAAGAAGCTTCAAAACCGCCTTGCGCTTCGCTGTAAGTTTGCGGAGCCAGCACGCCGAAATTGAATCTCTGCTGATTCTTCACAGACGAAGCGCGATAGGGATAAAGGATGTAACCCTCATACAGCACCGCATTGGCTATCTGATCAACAAGCGCGGAATTCATGTTTCGACTTCCTCTCGCTATGGCCGCTTCTGATTACGATTCTTCGTTCGCGGGCAAAATGCTTTCCAGCGTCTGTTCCCAAGTCGGCAGACCGCGTTGCATTTTGTATCTGTTCAGCCGGTCGAAAACATCGCGTCGCAACGAGAGCCAGACGCTGTTTGGATAATACGCCTCCATCATCTTTTGCCAGGTTCGCACCGGCAGGCGATACTTCGCTTCCTTGTCCCAAGGGATCTGTGAAACCTGTAAAGCTCCGTCGTCCGCCGCGTAAAAAACCGTTCCGCTGAATTGCAGACACAATGGAATTTCACCGTCATCCAAACCGGCGAAGTATTTGGTCGCGGCGATGTTGAAATCGAAAGAGCAGGGAACTGGCAAATCAACTTCGGTCTGGCCTGTGAATGGCGAAACGACTGCGTTGGTATGCGTCCACAAAGTTGTACGCAACGTCTGATTCCATCGTTCAGGCTCGCCGAAAAGATCGAGCAAACGTTTCTGCTCGTCCAGCGTGTAACGCCGCCGAGTGGTTTCAATCTGAATCTGGCAACGCAGCACGACGGTGTGAATTGATTCAGCCGGGTCGGCGTTGGCGACTTTCAGTTTGAACGTCAACAACGGAGACGCCGAATGAAGTTGCGGCGCGGCGTTTTCAACCTGGAAGCTCAGATCAGGCACGCGCGACCTCTTTCGTTGCGACAGAACGTTGTTTCAATCCCGCAAAGAAGCTGGCGATTTCTTCCCAGACTTCCGATCCGCCAGACAATCCGCGCCAACCCGCGCGAATGATGCCGACCAGTTTGTAACATTCATCAATCGGCACGATGTAATGTTCGGCGCTGATGGTTTTGCGCGCGCTGTCTACGCGATTGACCAGCAAAGCTTCGACGTCCGATTCCATGTTTTTCAGAATCGGATTTTCCGCGACAATCTCTTCCCACGATTCAAACTCCAGCAGAGATTCAGTAGCTCCGGCAGGACTGGGATAAAAAGCGACGACTTTGTTCGCGCCGGTGCTGTGAAAGAAAAAAGCCATGTTGATCGGTATCAACAGGCTTTCCCATTGCGCGTCGTTCAATCGAAATTCCGGCAGATAGTGAATGCGGCGGGGCACTCGTCTGTATTTCTGTTCGCTTTGATTTGAAAACAGAATTGCGCACGCTTCGCAAACGCAAACCAGTTTGCGGTTTTCCAGTTCAATCAGATGCTGATGATTTTCGGCCAAAACCACTTTGCACATCTCGCACTGTTCAATCTGCGGTCGCTTGGCCGACGTTGGCATTTCCGCGATGTGCTTCAAACCGCCATTAACCGAGGCTTTGGATGAGCCGTTGCCATTCGATGATTTTTGAAGCTGCACCAAACCCGGCGTCGTTGCTTGATTGATCACTCCTTCGACTTCCAGTCCGGTCACATCCGGCGCGACTTCGTAAATGGCTTCTTCAATCGCCAACTTCAGCGTCATCGCCGACGAAGCGCAACCGTTGCAGCTTCCATGCAAACGCAATTTCACCAGGCCATCCGCGATTCCCAACAGTTCGACGTTGCCGCCATGCGATTGCAGGTAAGGACGAACTTTGTCCAGAGCGCGCACGACGCGGGTTTCCAGATCGTCCGGATGCAATCCGTAAAGCAGCAACAGACTTTCCAGCAATTCATCTTCGGCGAAACGGTCAATGATTCTGCCGCCGTCGGGACCGGAATCGAAGACGATCTCCATCATTCGCTCGAAGCCTGCGCCGTGCAAATCCATCAGCGATTGCATCAATTCGACTGCGCTCGAACGCACGTTCGGATCGGCGGACGATTCAATCGTTCGCACCAGCGATTCGATCTTCTGAAGCCGCCGCTGAAAATCCTGTTTGTTCGGTCGTTCAATGCCTACTGACATGGTTTTACTTATTCAGGAAACAGGCTCTACAGAAATTTCTATGGAGAGGGAAGGGAATTAACCATTAACCACTAACCATTACCCATTATCGGTCAGGGTAAGGAGCCTTCCACCTGACTGTTAATGGCAGATGGTTAATGGCTGATTTCGATTCTGTTGTTATCGTAGACCAGTTGTTTACCCATTGTTTACCCGTAGCGCCCAAAAAATAAATCGCAGTTTTGTTGCGACTAGACAACCGTTTTCACCGCAACGCAGAGAGGAAGCTGTGTGAGCCGTGCGCTCTTTCGGGCGGAACCCCTCCCCACTTTCATTCCGCCTGAAAGAGCGCTACGGGCTTGTTTACAACATCTGTCCGAACATCGGCGAATGATGAGTTTCCAGCGCCTTGCCATTGCCCAGATACATATGCACTCCGCAGGGCAGACACGGATCGAAGCTGCGGACGGCGCGCATGATGTCTATGCCTTTGAATTTGTCCGGTCCGTTTTCCTCGAAGATCGGAGTGTTCTGCACAGCGTCTTCGTACGGTCCTGGAGTGCCGTAAATATCGCGCGGGTTGGCGTTCCACGGAGTCGGCGGATACGGATGGTAATTGGCGATCTTGCCGTCACGAATGACGACGTGATGCGACAAAACGCCGCGCACAGCTTCATGGAATCCGCAACCGATGGCTTCGTCTGGAACCTGGAATTCGTTCCACGTCTTTGTGCGTCCGGCGTGCAATTCTTCCATCGCTTGTTCGGCGAAATAAAGCGCGCAAGCCGCAGCGTAAGCCTGGAAGTAAGTCCGCGCGCGATCGCGTTCAATTGCGTTCGACCATTTCGGAATCTTCCATTCAAATTCGACTTCTGGCTGCATCGCTGTTTTCGGCAGATAAATCTTGACGCTCTTGCCGGTGGCTTTGACGTATCCGATGTCAACCAGCCCGGCCAGCGCCGTCGCCCACAAACGAGCTATGGGGCCGCCTCCCGTGTCCAGCGCCAGATGATCTTTCGTGCGTTTGTCGAACCAGCGCGGCGACAAAACCCAGGTGTAGTTGCCGTCGAAATCTCGTTTCTGCGGTCGTTGA
>CAYRQB010000083.1:0-19801 GCA_964426025.1 uncultured Heliomicrobium sp. | reverse complement strand
ACTGCACTGATTTGATCTGGGGGCTGGGTTCGATTCACTGCGTGACTCAGCAAATGCCCGCTGTCAGTTAAACTTTCCGGACGGACTTTCGACTGTTATGTCTTTCGCCAATCTGGTCGGCAACGAACGCAATAAACGAATCCTGCAAAGATTGCTGGAAGGCGGTCGCCTGTCCGCGACCATGATTTTTGCCGGGCCGGACGGAGTCGGCAAACGTCAGTTTGCGCTGACGATGGCAAAGGCCGCGAATTGCCACAAGGCTTCGGCCAGCGGTTTTGCCACCGACAGTTGCGATCAATGTCCGGCTTGTAAAAGGATCGAAGCCGGAACTCACGGCGATGTGACAACTGTTCAACCCGACGGTCAGTTCATCAAAATCGCCCAGACGCGCGAAATTGCCGAAGAAGTTTATTACCGTCCGCGCGAAGGCCGGCAGAGATTTTTCATCATTGACGAAGCCGACCGCCTGCGCGAAGAAGCCGCGAATTCGCTACTAAAAACTCTGGAAGAGCCGCCGTCAACTTCAACTATCATCCTGCTAACCAGCCGTCCGAACTTTTTGCTGCAAACAATTCGCTCGCGTTCTCAACGTTTGACTTTCACGCCGCTTTCCATCGTCGAGATGGAAAAGTTCCTGGCGGAAAATTATCCGCGACCGGCTGCGGACAATGCATTGCTGGCGCGAGTGACCGAAGGCCGCGTCGGTCAGGCGACGGCTTTTGATCTGTCAATTTACAGGCAGGAGCGCCGCGCGCTGATTGAATTGTTGGAGCTTCTTGCCGCAGGACAAAACCGCGTGCGTTTGCTGAAGGCGGCGGAATACATCGGCAAAAAGGATCGCGAAGAGTTTGAAAAACAATTGAGCTTGTTGATGTCGTTGCTGCGCGATTTGTTTCTGCTGGCTTCCGGCAGTTCGCCGGCAATGATCGTCAATATTGACGAATCAGAGCGATTGCAAAAGCTCGCAGCCAAAACCAATTTGCGCCGATTGATGACATGGAGCGGGCGGTTCAACGAAGTAAGGAAGAATCTGCGAGTTAACATCAACCGTCAGATAGCAATGGAATCAGCCTTGATCGGTTTGGCGGAAGCTGGCGACTGATCAAACGTTTGACTTATCAGGACAAACGAAGCTTAATAAACAATTACTACTTCTCTCCAGATTCCCTGTTTTAACGGTCAAAAAGGAAGCTTATGAATTACAACCTGGAACTCATCAAACGTTATGGCAAGGTGCTGGCCGGTGGCGTTACTTCGCCTGTAATACTGAATATTTTGATTACGTCGGTTTGCGATATGCGTTGCGTGCATTGTTTTTTTACCGAAGAACTGGACGACAAGCCGCGCAAGAAGCTGCAAATGACCACTGAAAATCTTGTCCGTATCAGCGAAACCCTGGGCGGACAATTGCCAATTTTGATTATTGCTGGCGGCGAACCGTTCACACGCAAAGACCTGCCAGAAGTCGTCAGGGCCTTTTACGAAAACAACAAACTGGAATCGGTTTACCTGATGTCGAACGGCGGCATTCAGCAACGCATCATGCCCGACGTCGAGCGCATACTGGACGAATGCCCGAACCTGAACGTGACGGTTGCATTGGGCATTGACGGTTTGAAAGAAGACCATGAGAAGATTCGCGGCAAGGCGGGAAGCTGGGACAAAGCCATCGGCACAGCGCGGCAGCTTCAGGATATTCAAAAACAGATTCCGCGTCTGGACGTTCAAACCTGCACCTGCTTTATGAACTCGAATCAGGATCGGATTTTCGAATGGTATGACTTTTTGCGCTACGAACTGAAACCCGACAAGATCAACGTCAATTACATACGCCCGCCTTCGGCCAAAGCCGAAGAGTTGAACATTGACCTGAGTCGTTATCGCAAATTGTCGCAAATGATTGATTCCGATTCTCAGCGCGGAATCATCAAAAATCATTACAAAGGAAAAGGCGGTTACTTCAAAGCGGCGGTTGACATTTACATGCACGAACTGATCGCCCGCACCGAAGAGCAGCACAAGGCTCAGCTTCGTTGTTTTGCCGGAACGACCGGAGGCGTGATTTACGACGAAGGCACTGTGTCAAGCTGCGAAAACCTCGACTCGATTGGCAACCTGCGCGATTACGATTGGAATTTCTGGTCGTTGTGGAATTCGCCTGAGATGAAAGTGCGCCGCGAACATGTCAAAAACGGCTGTTACTGCACTCACGAATCGAACTGTTATTACCCGTCGCTGGCCTTCAACCCGAAGCATCTGATCCAGATCAAAAAGCTGGAACGGCAATTGAAAAAGTCACACGCTTCGGAAATTGACGCCGTTCTTGAACCCCGCACAGCCTAGGAGGCGAGGCAATGGAAAAGGTCACCAGAGACGATTTCGTAACCATTGATCAGGAAATCATGCATGGGCAACCGGTTTTCAGAGGTTCGCGAGTACCCGTTGAAACGCTGTTTGATTATCTGGCTACCGGCGAATCGCTCAATGAGTTTCTCGATGACTTTCCCAGCGTGAAACGCGAATATGCGGAGATGGCAATTGAATATGCCAGGCAGAAAGCGGCCTGACGCCCAATTGAAATCCGTCTGATTACCCATGCGAATTTTGTTGGACGAAAATGTGCCAAAGAAGTTAAAGCACGCATTTCCGGGTCATGCTGTTTCAACGGTGACTGAGATGGGTTGGGCTGGTATCAAAAATGGTGAATTGTTGAAACTGGCAGAGGGAGTTTTCGATGTAATGATGACAGTGGATAAAGGCATCCAACATCAAAACAATTTCACTGGTAAGAAAATCATTCTCATCACTTTTATTGTCAAACGAAACAAGCTTGAATTTTTACTTCCACTCATCCCACTTGCCATTGCTGCAATTCAATCGGCCAGTCCGGGGCAAATCATCAACATTCAGTAATACCACCAAGGCAAGCTAATGGCTGACGATTCTTCAAAAAAATTCCTGATCATCACTTCTGAAACCGGCGGCGGCCACACCAGCGCCGCAGCCGCTATTGCCGACGGATTGAAACGATTCGGCGCGGCGGATTGTTTGGTCAATATCGCTCGCGCGATTGAAGAATCGCATTACGTAGCTCAGAAAGGCGCCGATTTCTATAACTACCTGCTCCGTTACCATCAGCCGCTGATGAAGTATTACTACTGGACGATTGAGCGGTTTCGCCCGAATGAATCGAACTTGCTGTACCGCATCACGTCGCGTTACGTGAAGCAACTGTTCGAAAAATATTGCCCGCAAATCGTCGTCTCGGTTCATCCGATGGTGCAGCATTTCTTTGCCCGGGCGTTGCGCGAACTCGGGCTGCTGGACCGCATTCCACTGGTGACGGTCGTCACTGATCCGTGTTACGGATTCTGGCGAGGCTGGGCTTGTGACGAAGTCAGTCTTTACCTGGTGGCGACCGAAGAAGCCAGACAACAATTGCTGGATTACGGTGTCAGCGAAGACAAAATCAAAATCTGCGGCATCCCGATTCATCCCAAATTCCAGTTTCAAAGCGACGATCAGAAACTGGCCGCTCGCGCCGAATTGGGGCTTGATCCTGAGCGCTTCACCATGTTCATCAACGCAGGTTGGGTTGGCGGCGGGAACATTCCGCGCATCTTCGAACAAATGGTCGAACAGGGCCATCAGCTTCAAAACTCACAGGCGATTTTTCTGGCTGGCCGCAACGACAAATTGCGTGAACAGGCTGCCGCAATTGCCAGACGCGCTCCGTTTCCCACCAAAGTCATCGGCTACACGAACGCAATGGAAAAGCTGATGAGCGCGGCGGATGTGATGGTATCGAAACTCGGCGGGTTGACGACGTTTGAAGCGCTGGCTTCGCGATTGCCGATCATTGCCGACACGACCACGCCGCCGATGCCGCAGGAATCTCAAACAGCGAATCTGCTGTCGCGATATAACGCCGGAGTCTTGCTGGAGCGCGCGGCGGATGTAGTTCCGGTTGTGCGGCGTTTGATTCACGAACCGGCGTACCTGAACTCAATGCGTGTGGCCGCAACTCGGATCGCGATTCCGGACGCAACAAAACGAATTGTTGACGAACTGATGCGGAAGATCGAGGAACGAGTGGCTGTTGGAACGCAACCGATTGAAACCGCCGCCGCCGTGAATTCTTCGGCTGCCACTTAAATGTAAATTCTGATAACGGAAACTTCTACTAACTGATTATGGGACTGCTTGAAGGAAAGAAAGCGATTATCACCGGAGGCACGCGCGGAATAGGTCGCGCGTTATGCGAAGTATTTGCACGTGAAGGCGCGGACATTGCTTTCAATTACCATTCACGTGATGACAAGGCGCAGGAGGTGCTGGAAAAAATCCTGTCTTATGACCGAAAAGGTCTGGCCTACAAAATATCTGTGACTGACAGACCTTCGATCAACAAGATGGTGCGCGAGATTCATCACGAATTTGGACGGATAGACATACTGATAAACAACGCGGCTATCAATCGCGCGGACAATTTCGCCACCATGACCGAACACGCCTGGCATCAGGTCGTGGATACGAACGTCAACAGCCTTTTCAACGTAACCAAACCGGTTTTCAAACACATGCTGCGCCAGCGATCAGGCAATATTCTGAACATCAGCAGCATCGGCGCGATCAGGGCAATGCCGACCGCCGTTCATTACGCGACATCAAAAGCCGCAGTCATTGGCTTCACCAAATGCCTGGCGCGCGAAGCCGCTCCGTTCGGAGTCGTGGTCAACGCAATTGCCGCTGGAATTTTCGATACTGAACTGGCCGAAATGCTGCCGAATCGTTTGCTGGAAATGCATAAGTTCTGGTGCGCGAAAGGAAGGAACGGCAGGCCTGAAGAACTGGCCGAATTCGCCGCTTTCATGGTTTCGGAAAGAAACAGTTATATGGTCGGCGAAGTTGTGACGGTTGACGGCGGCAGCATCACTTAACTGTCTGAACACTCAGCAAGACAAAACAAAAAGGCCGTCTCAGTAGCAATGCTATTGAGACGGCCTCACTTTTAGCTCAAGGGTAATTTCCTAACCAACCTGATCAGAGGCCGGTTGGAATAAGGCCTTAGAAGCTGTATCTCAGGAAAAGCTGATTGAAGCGTGGATTTCCCTGAATTGCCGTATATCGGCTGAAATTGACGGGCGGTTGTTTGTTGCCCGGATCAACCGGAATACCGAAACCGCTTCTGCTGGTGTCAAACGTTCCCATGGCTTGATAGTTGAAAACGTTGAAGACTTCCCAACGGATTTGCAGGCTGTGCTTTTCGCTCCAGGGCATCTTGAAGGATTTGCCGAGTCCGGCATCAAAGCCAAAGAAGCCCACATTACGGAAAACATTGCGTTCGCCGGTTTCGCCGGGTCTGGCATTACGGAAGCTCTGGAAGGCTTGAGCCGTATTGCAGCCGAAAAGCGCGCCTCCGCGAGTCGGACAGGTTTCAACCGGTCTGATTCTTGTGGAATTGCTCTGAACGTTCCAGTTGGTTGCCCAGCGAGCATCATCGTAGGGAGTTGAAACAGGCAAACCGGAGTTGTAACGGAGAATGCCGGAAAGCTGCCAGCCACCCAGCAGACTGTCCGCCACTCTGCCGCTGTTGCCGAGTAACAATCGTCCCTTCCCGATTGGCATTTGCCAGACGAAGTTGCTGTTGATGACGTGACGCACATCAAAATCCGAGATTGCGTAATTATCTCTTTGGCGGAATGGATTCAGGATGAAAGCGCCGCCATAAACACCGCTGGTCATCAGACCCGATGCGTCATCTTTGGAATTGGAGAGCGTGTAGTTGAAGTCCAACGTCAAAGAAGTTTTATATCTCTGACGAAGAGACATTGTGAACCCGTTGTAATCGGAATTCGAGACTGAACTCCACGCGCTCAACGCGCCGTACTGCGGTTGGAAGAACATATGGCAACCGGCGGTGTAAGGGTTGGGCGTGGCGCAAGCCGCATTGCCCAGCGTTGAAATTTCAAACAACGCGCTGGTCCAGTCATTGCCGTAATTGTAGAAACTGCTGTTTCCACCCAAAGCAGTTGGCACCATCAGAGCGTATACCGCCTGAGTCTGGTTATAAGCCGGATTCAAACCAAGAGTATCAGCCAAATCCGCAGGGAACAGATTGGCAAAATACGGGATCTGCTGAACGGCAGAAACCGCAGTGCCTTGTGTTCTCAGGGTTTCAAGCAAACCAGCAGCGCTGTACCAATCAACTCCGGTCCTCGGATCAACCAGATTGTTCAACGACATAATGTCGCGCGTGGCCAGCAGGTTTCTGGCTTTGCGTCCGACATAGGAAAGTTGAAGGATCGTGCCGAAAGGCAGTTCACGTTCGAACGTGAAGCTGTAGTTGTAATGAGTCGGCGCGATAATCGCATCGTCCAGGCTTCCTTCGATGTTGCCGGGGAAAACGCGGGTTCTGGGCGTACGCGGGAAAGTGATGTTTGCCGGCACTACCACGCCCGGCAATCCGCGAACAGCCTGATTGTATCCGGTAAAGAGCGGCCCCGGATTGCTGGTCAAATTGAAGGTGTTTGCCGATGTAACCGCGCTGGAAGAAAAGCCCAGCGTGTTGTTCAAATCAAACGTAACGGCGATTTGCTGGCCGTAGTAATCATTGAACATCGCAAATCCGCCGCGAAAAACAGATTTGCCTGTGTCGCCGAACACTTTGTTCAGTAATCCCGTTTTGAAATCCGGTGACCACGAAGCGGAAACACGCGGTTGAAAGTTGTTCTTGTCGTATTGATATGCGCCGCTCCGTCCATTGGCGGGGCCGGACAAATCAATCGAAATTAGATCGTTATACGGTTTGCCAGAATTCATCCCGGCAATTCTGCGCTGGAAAAACTCGCTTAGCCCAATGTTCGGCTTGGCTTCAAATCCGAATTTTTCATAAACGGGTTTGCTGATGCCGTAACGCAATCCGTAGGTGATAGTCAGGTTAGGTCTGAGCTTCCATGTATCCTGCGCATAAAGATCATATTCTTCTGTGGCGAATGTCCGCTCGCTCGGAGAACCTGCTGGGGTCAGTGATCCGTCCTTATTGAAAATAAAGTTGGCCGCAAACTGACTATAACGTCCTACGACAGCGGTAACCGCATTTTGCACTGGCGAAATGTCTGATCCGGCAATATTGAACCCGGCAGCAATGATCGGCGAAGTGATAGACGTTCCACCACCCGGATAGAACGATGGATTGGTGATAGCGTTGTCGAAAGAGTTGGAAAAAGAATCACGCTGGTTGCGAATGAGTCGGATATTCGTGCCGAACTGGAAAGTATGCGAACTCTTTATCCAGGACAGATCATTGGTAAAGTTATGCACCGGAGTGACGCGATTCAACGTGCGTGAATACAGAAGCGGGCTGAAAATGAATCGGAAGGAGATGGCGTTGGCGCTTGAATCTCCTTGCTGACTGAAAGCGTCCCTGGTTAGCCCGTAACGGAAGTTGTTCACGAGGCTGTTGGTGATTGTCCAGGTATGCCCGGCCATGATACCCGCAGGGTGATTCCAGGTCGAAGGTTGCGGTGTGTCAGGAAACGCCTGAGTGGTACCGAGATTGTCATAGATGTAATTTCCTCTGGCAAAGACCTGGTGCTTATCGCTGAGGTTGAAGTCCAATCGCACGATGTGCGAATTTCTGTCTTCGGTAATCGGAGCGTTAAATCTGAATCCGGCAGTGTTCAACAATCTGCCTGGGGCGCTGTCGCCTGCGTTGAAATCGTTCGCCGGATATTTGGCGGCAGCGGCAGCCAGCGCAGCCAGCGCAGCCGGATTCGTTCCGGCATTCGGGAATATGGTCGTGATTTGCGCCGCTGTTATTTGTGAAATTGCGCCTGTGGAAGCATCGCGATAACGAACTATCCCCTGTCCCAAGGTAGCCAGAGGCACTGTGCGAGTGACCGGAGCTCCTCTTTTTTCTTGCAGACCTTCGTAGCTGTAAAAGAAAAACGCACGATTGGGAACGATCGGACCGCCTATCGCTCCACCGTAGAAATGTCTTCTTCTGGTGGGTCTGGGAACAGACTTGCCATCGGGGCCTATTGTGCGGTTGTTGAAGAAATCGTTCGCGTCGGCAAAGTCATTTCTGCCCCCGTAAAAAAGCGCGCCTCTGAAATTGTTAGTGCCACCTTTGGTGATGAGCGAGATTTGAGCGCCGGATGAACGTCCCTGGTTTGCATTTGCGTTGGAGGTCGTAACGCGAAATTCTTCAATCGCCTCAGCGTTCAAACGCAAAACAGGAGCGCTCAAAGAGTTCGACTGGGCGTCGTTAATATCAACGCCATCCAGCGTAATGTTCGACTGATCGCTCCTCGCGCCCGCCACATAACCTTCACGCGTCACACCGGCTTGCAAGGTCAACAACACGGCAGGATTACGGTCAGGCAATGGAAGCTGGATGATTTGCTGGTTGGCAATTACGTTCCCAAGCGAAGCGTCCTGGGTATTGACCGTTATCTCTCCGGCTGCGGTAACTGTAACCACTTCGGTTATCTGTCCCACTTCCAGCGAAATGTTGATCGTTGACGGCGTGTCAACCAGAGTCTTGACGTTGCTCGAAACTGTTTTCTTAAACCCCTGAGCTTCAACTTCGATCACGTAAACACTCGGAGGAATCGCCGTAAAGGTGTAAGAACCGTTGCTTTCGGTCGTTGTGGTGCGAGTGAGGTTCTTTGCGTCGTCTTTGATTGTGACGGTTGCACCTGCCACTACTTGACCCTGCGCATCCGTAACCGTGCCTCTGACAGTGGATGTACCGGTCTGCGCATTTGTAATGCCGAAAGTCGCTATCATAAGAAATATCAGGCTCGCCAGCAGCCAAGTCGGATATGGAAGTAAAGGCTTGCGTCTCATTTTCGAATCCTCCTGATCGGTTATTTCTGTTAATGGGGTTTGGGTTTCGTTGCCAGATTTGCGTCGCCCACCAAAATCGTCATCTAGCTGATTAAGCAAGCAATGTGACGGATTGGAAGCGAACCAAAGAAGTTTTGGTAAATCTGACAGTTGCGGTAGAAATTTGTAATTAAAAACAGAGAAGAAAGATAATTTGGAAGTGACTTAAAAAGCAAGGGCTATTCCGGTTTCAACAAATCTCTGTATTTGGCAGGAAAGCCAGCGTAGTGTAGACCGTAACCTGCTCCATACAATGCGGTTGCATACTTAAACTATTAGCTTAAGCATGCCTTGTGTGTGAACAGGTTGAATCGAAAAAACTATGAATTTTCGGATAGCATTCACTTTTTTGCATACAGGAAAAGCGGTTTTTTTCAGATCAGAACTGGCTGAATGATTGCTGATTCAAAAAGCAAACGCCGCGTGACAAACGCTGAAAGACGATTCTTTCAGCCCCCTTTACGTCTGCCACACGGCGTTCATTTCCCACATCAACCTGCGAGTTGGTTGCCGGGAAAATTTACGGACGCGCTTAGGAGAAATTCAAAGTCACGCAGGCATTCTGCGGCTCCGAAATACCCCCTTGCTCTCCTTCGCGCGCCGAACTCAAAAGAACTTGCGAACTGTTGATGCTCTAATGGAATCAGAAAATCACTATCTCGTAGTTGCCGACATTTCGATGGCGGCGATTTCTGATTTTCCGATCCTCCCTCTCATTTCTCCTGCCGGACGCTAAATAACCAAAACAAGGATTGTGCCACACCACCGTCAAAGTGTTTGCAGCATCTGTAATACACTGACAACGTTGAGTTTGAGCTATTAATGTACTTTGGATGGCTGGGAGAAGTGCGTGATTGAGTTCTGTAGGATCATACCAATCGGTGAGTGGATATTGACGATATGGTGCGATTTTGGAAGGTAGAAAGGTAAGGAGTATTCTTCAAGCCGCTTTCAGCACTATGAACGTCGCAAGTGTTTTTGCGACAAGCCGACCAGCCTCAGTTTTGATGTCTGCTTCAACCACAATGCTTGTGCGGCCTCTGTGAACCACACGGGCATCAGCTAGGCAATCTTCGTCGTGAACAGCAGCGATGTAGTTGATCTTCATTTCAAGCGTGGCGCATCGTTCATTCGGTTCAAGCGTTGAATAAGCCGCCCAGCCCGAGGCGTGATCCGCCAAGCTAAAAATCGCTCCACCGTGAATTCGCCCGAGCGATTGCAACAGGCTTTCCGCGAAAGGCAATCGCAGCAGCACTCGCCCCGTTTCATGCTCAACCGGTTCCAGGTTTAACACTTCAGCGAATGGCGATCCGGTCACGCGATGATGCAAGCTTTCGTATTTCGATTCAGCCAATCTATTAACATTCCCTTCAATCAATCGCGTTGATCGCTTCTTTCAGCTTATTGACCCGGCGCCCCAACTCAGCTCGAAGCTCTGCCTTCAATGCCCCCCAGGTCGTAGGATGTTCGGGCTGTCCCTCGTAATAAAACGGACAAGGAGCCGGCGCGACTTCGCGTTGCACTTCGGCCAAATCTCCGGGATCAATGGGGAAAACAACACACGGTGGCGGCGCGTGTTTTTCAGAAGTGTAGATCATACAGGCAGTGGTCTGTCCGTCTTCGTAAAAGAAAGGGCAACGGAAAACGATCTTGCAACACAGCCCGCAACGGTTGCATCCGCCGCGTTGATACGGTTTCCAGCGATAAAGAACCTTGTCTGGCAGAAACTTGGCCAGCACCCATCGCCGTGTCGCTCCCCACGAATGTTTGGTATAAACAAACCCAATCAATTTACGATAACCGATGTAGGCTTTCTTTCGGTAAATCTCACGATCGCTCAGGTGTGGCAGTTTCAACTCCGGCGTAGACGATGCGGAATTATTAACTCGTTCAATTTGCACCAGCCGCACGGGTGAAGACTCTTTGTGCTGCATTCAAAACTCCCTGTCGAAAACAATGATGGCAGTTCGCGAGCGTATGATAATCCCGCTTATTACCGGATGATCGTATTTTCCAAACCAGCTTTTAAGTGAAAAAATCAGGCAGGACGAACGCGCGTGATATTAGCATCAGGATTGAGAAGCTGACAAACGCGCGCCTATGCTGTCTTCTCTTCCTTCTGTTTGTGACTGCAATCGCATTCCAAGCCTGCCCAACAACATCTGATCGCGATTGCGCTCCGGGTTTGGAGTGGTCAGTAGCTTATCGCCCATAAAAATCGAATTTGCTCCGGCCAAAAAACATAAAGCCTGCGCCTCGTCCGTCAACGAAAGCCTTCCGGCGCTCAATCGAACCATGGAAGCGGGCATCAGTATTCGAGCTGTGGCAATCATTCTTACCATTTCGATTGGATCGGTTTCGGACTGTCCTGCCAATGGAGTTCCTTCGACGCGAACCAGCATATTGATCGGCACGCTTTCAGGATGCGGATTTCGATTGGCTAATTGTTTGAGCAGGCCGTAACGATCTGCGCGAGTTTCTCCCATGCCGATGATGCCGCCGCTGCAAAGCGTCACGCCAGATCGGCGAACCCTGTCCAGCGTCGCCAATCTTTCGTCATAAGTCCGCGTTGTGATGATCTCGCCGTAAAATTCCGGAGAGGTATCCAGATTGTGGTTATATGCGGTCAGACCGGCGTCGGCCAACGCCTGCGCCTGTTCGTCGTTGAGCATTCCAAGAGTGCAACAGGCTTCCAACCCCAACGCTCTGACGCCGCGAACCATTTCCAGCACATTGTCGAATTCGTCGCCTTTCGGCGCATCGCGCCAGGCCGCTCCCATGCAAAAGCGATTTGCGCCCTGTTCTTTCGCGCTTCTGGCCGCGCTCAAAGCTTCCTCGACGCTCAACAACGAATGACGATTGACGCCGGTTTGATAATGAGCCGATTGCGGACAGTAAGCGCAATCTTCGGGACAGCCGCCGGTTTTGATGCTCAACAATGTGCAACCCTGAATCTCTTCGGGATTGTGATGTCGGCGATGAATCGTTTGCGCTTGAAAGACCAGTTCCGGCAAAGGCAGGTTGTATACAGTCTCGATTTCTTCGATGGACCAGTCAAAACGCAGTTCGGGCTGCGGCTCGTAGCCGTTGAGAGAATGCATCGTTCAAATTTTCTCCTGTTGGGTTTGAGTTTGCGACCAGCGAGGCAAAAGATAGCCGATCAATTCCATTCAGTCCAATGAATGAATCGCCGTCAATTTTCGCGTTGCCAGCACATTGTGGATTTTACAGATTCGGCCATCGGCATCAATTTCCGTCAGCGTAACAACCCGGCGAGCATATTGCCGCGAAGCTTTCGGGTATTCGGCGATTATGGCTGGCATCCCATTCAGCATCCGCCATTCAAATCGCAAGCCGGAGTTTGCGGCTTGCGCCAGCACGCGCTGATTGAAGAGCGAGACTTTCTGTCGGCCAACGACCGGCTTTCTGGCGGTAATGAATTCTCCGCCGCCGTCACTCAACTGACGAACGTCGCTTGCCAGCAGGTTTTCGATTCCGGCGACATCGTTGGCAGCCAGACATGCCAGAAATCTTTCCATCGTCAGCCTGGTCTTTGCCTGCAACTCCGATGTCGGAATCAGCCGCGACCTGTCGTATTCGCTCATTGCACGCCGGGCGCGATGGTGAGTGGTTTTGACGCCAGGCTCGGACATCGCCAACACTTCGGCGGTTTCTTTGACCGAGTAATCAAACACGTCGCGCAGCAACAAAACCGCCCGCTGCGAAGCAGTCAGAGCTTCCAGCGCCAGCAGAAACGCGAAGGTCACGCTTTCCAGCAAATCGTAACGCGAAGCAGGATTTTTTCGGTCATCGTTTGGCTGATTGAAAACCCTGGCGTTTTCGCCTTCGGTTTCAATCGGAGACGGCAGCCAGATGCCTTCGTATGCCTGTCGTTTTCTTTTTCGCAACAAGTCGCGGCTCAAATTCATCGCCACCTGTACCAGCCAGGGGCGTAATGGATCAGCCAGTTTCGCCGGAGGATTTTTCATCGTCCGCACAAAAGTTTCCTGCACCAGATCGTCGGCGTCCGCCGCATTGCCGGTCATTCTGTAACACAATCCCCACAGAAATCGTTCGTGTTCCGTGAACAGGTGTTCGATCAAAGTTGTCGTAGCTTTGGTTGTCACGAATTCTTCCTTCACGGTAGGGATTCGATTGAAGCGTTAATCGAATACGTGAGACGATTAAACCGGCGCGCGAAAAGCGCTGCCAAAATTCATCCACCGAACAAACAGATGATCAAATCGCCACTTTCCCGCGCGCTGCTTTTCGCTCCGGCGAAACTTTACGAATTTGCCGTCAGAGCGCGAATCGTAGCTTACCGGCGAGGGCTTCTCAAAACTTACAGGCTTGGCGCTCCCGTTATCAGCGTCGGAAATTTGACCGTTGGCGGAACCGGCAAAACTCCTTTTGTGGCTTTTATTGCTCAAAGCTTGCGAGACGCCGGACACGAGGTGGCGATTTTGAGTCGCGGTTACAAGCGCGAATCTCAAGGACGCATTGAAGTGTCGAATGGAAAGGAGATTCTATGTTCGGCGGCGGAATCTGGCGACGAACCTTTTCTGTTGGCTTCAACATGTCCTGCCGTGCGAGTGGTCGTTGACGCGGATCGTTACGCAGCCGGTCACTGGCTGGAACAGCGAGCGCCGGTTTCGGCCTTTGTGCTCGACGACGCTTATCAGCACTTACGCCTTGTCCGCGATTTGAATCTGCTGTTGGTTGATGCGACCGAATCGTTGTCTGAAGCCGCAATGGTCCCGTTCGGCAGATTGCGCGAACCGCTCAGCGAAATGCGCCGCGCCGATGCAATCATTGTCACGCGAAGCGACCGGCAGTTCGACAGAACTTCACTCGTCGAAACTATCAGAAGGAATTCTCGCCCTGATACGCCAATCTTTTTCGCCAGCCATCGCATCACGCGATTAAGGCGACTGGGCAGACAGGAATCTGTCGAACCCGCAACTTTCGCCAATCGAAGCATTGCGGCGGTATCCGGGATTGCCAAACCGGAGCGTTTTATTGATGACTTACGACAATCGGAAATGAAGATCGCATACCGCCGCGATTTTCCTGATCACCATCGTTACTCGCTGGAAGACATCGCGGCCATCGTCGAAGGTTCTGTAAATGCCAAAGTCGAAGCCATCATCGTCACTGAAAAAGACGCCGCCAACTTGCCGGTTGATTTGATCGGCCAATCCTCGCTGCCGTTTTTCGCTGCTTGCATTGAGTTTCATTGCGAAGAGGAAACCGCGTTAAAGAAATTGATTGAAGAGGCTGCCATCGCGCGGAACGATTCGCCGAATGCCTGAAGGCCGAACGTCGTGTTATCATTCCGTTGCGCCGATAAAACAACTCACAGCTTTTGAAAGCTTTAGGAGGAGCGAGGAGTGCAGAAACACTTTGACGATTTCATGAAGCATTTGAAGTATGAACGGAACTCATCCGCTCATACCTTGCGAAATTACGAAAGCGATTTGAATCAATTTTACGATTACCTTGCGCCGCCGGACAAGAACGGCAAGCGTCGTCAGGTCAATGTGCGCGATATTGACCATCTGACAATCCGCGAATACATGGGTTCGCTTTATGAGCAGAAGAAAAAGAAAAGCTCGATTCATCGCAAAGTGGCTGCGCTGAGAACCTTCTTCCGTTACCTGTGCCGAGAGGGTTTGATGGAAATCAATCCTGCCAAACTGGTTGCCAGCCCGCGCGTCGAACGCACGCTGCCGAATCATCTGACTATTGAACAGATGATCCGCTTCATCGAAACGCCAGATGTCGAAACGCTGTTGGGCAAACGCGACCGCGCGATGCTGGAATTGCTTTACGCCAGCGGGCTTCGGGTTTCAGAGCTTGTCGGCTTGAATCTGACCGACATTGATTTCACCAATCAGACCGTCCGCGTCAGGGGCAAAGGCCGCAAGGAACGAATCGTTCCGTTCGGCAATCATGCTTTGAATGCGCTGCAGGATTATCTGGCGGTTCGCGGCGAATTGTTGATCGAAGCCGAGCCGGACAAGGCAGACCCGACAGCGTTGTTTTTTAATTATCAGGGGACGAGGATCACCACGCGATCAATTGGCAGGATGGTGGACAAGTACGTCAAAATCTGCGCCGACATTCATCACATCAGCCCGCACAGTTTGCGCCACTCGTGCGCGACTCATCTGTTGGACGCCGGAGCCGATTTGCGCTCAATCCAGGAATTGTTAGGCCACGCGCGTCTTTCGACCACACAGCAATACACTCACGTTTCAACCGACAAATTGATGGAAGTTTATGACAAGGCTCATCCGAAGGCATGAACCAGGGCAGGAAGGGTTACAACCGATTCGATTCAGCGGCCAGCAAGGCCGAGCCAATGACTGCGGCTTCCGCTCCGATTTCGGCAACGACGATTCTGCAATCATTGATTGCCGAAGCCGAGGCGCGATTGCGAGCTTCCTTCTCTATGGCTTCGACAAGGAAGGGACGACCCGCGGGCGCTCCGCCAATCAAGACCATTTCCAGATTCAGCAGACTGACGATGTCCGCCAAAGCCACCGCAATGAAAACTCCTGTGCGTTGCAACATCAACCTGGCCAGATCGTCGCCTCGATGAGCCTGTTCAATGATGTCGTCGTAACTGAATCCGCCCATCGCGCCGAGTTTTGACAGCGACGACGTTCTATCGCGTTCCAACCTTTCGCGCGTTCGACGGACGGTGCTTTCGGCAGAAACGATGCTTTCCAGGCGAACGGATTCGCCAAGATGTTCGGCGTAAATGTTCATCTGCCCGATGTCGCCCGCCAAACCCGATTTGCCACGACGAAGTTTCCCGCCGAGTACGATTCCAGCGCTGACATTCGACCCGATATGCAGATAAAGAAAATCGTTTACGCCGCGGGCAATGCCGCAATGGAGTTCGCCGAAAGCGGCGGCGTTGGCGTTGTTTTCCAGATAAACAGGCACGCCGAACCGACTGGAAAATTCCTGCTGGAAATCTATTTGAATCAAATTCGGCAAATGAGGAGAAGAAACCACTCGTTGCGACAAATGATTTATCAGTCCTGGAAATGCGATGCCGATGGCCGCGACAGGAGCCGTCGCAGTTTGTTCTTCGATCATCTGGCTGACGACGGATAGAGTTTGATCGGTAAGTTCACGCGCATTTGACAGGGAAGATTCCGGATAATGTTCGCGGCGGAAAGCCAAAACTTTTCCTGTGTGGTCAATCGTGCCGAGCCGGATATGATTTGTGCCCAAGTCCACGCCCAGCAGCACGGAAGCTGAAGATGGCTCGTTAGGGGATTGATTTAATGCCATAGCTTTTCACCCGCCGGGGACTATAACAACGGCTCTGAGGGCTGTCAATTTTGGTTTTTGCTGCTGTGAGTTACGGCAAAAACCTAGCTTGCGATGTCGGTAGTCATCAAGTATCTTTACGCCGCTTATCAGGTTGCGCGTAAAATGAAATTCCAAGCAACCGCGCAAAAGTGGTGCAACTTCGCTAACCAATTGCTCAAAACCGGAAGTCCTAACATTGGGCATTCTGAGGATGCCGAACAAAACATCGGCAGAAAGGCTGGCTAAGGCGAATGAAGATTCGGGCGTCAAACCAAGCACCAAGATGCTTATCGTCATCAGCCTGGTCACCATTAACATCCCTTGATTGATGCTAATCGAAGATTTGATCAGAGAATATGGCCTGTGGGCGGTCTTCTTCGGTGTAATGATCGAGGGGGATTTGACCTTATTGTTTGCAGGAGTTCTGGCCCACTACGGCCTGTTCAGCTTCAGCGAAGCATTACTGGTCAGCACGCTTGGTGGCTTCTTCGGAGACCTGGCCAGCTATCTGGTTGGTTATCGCGGCAAAGAGCGGATAAAACACAGCCGTTTTTATCAGCGGGCGCAACCCAGGCTTGAAAAGCTCTGCGCGCGTTTTGGCATCTATTCAATCTTTCTGGTCAAATATGTTTACGGTTTGAGAACGGCCAGCGCTGTCTTTTGGGGCTTCGCGCATATGCGATTTCGCCGCTTTGGACCGTTGACGCTGGCCAGTTGCTGGGCGTGGGCATTGGTTTTGATCGGATTGGGTTATTCGTTCAGCGGCGCGATAGGCGTCATTATTGGCCGGGTGCAGCGAGCGGGAATTATTTTACTCGTGGCTTTTGCCATCGCCTGCGCAGTTGCGTTGACACTTTACCTGATTGAAGTTTTTGTGGTTGCGCGCCGGGTGCCGGAAATGGAACCTATCGAACCGCCGCTGATTCATGAAAGATTCCACGAAACCCTGCACGAATCGAGAGAAGCAGGCAGAAGAGAAGTTGTCCGGAAAGATTTTTCCGACGACAACAGGATAAGCAAAGACAGAGTTTCCGCAGACAAACACAGGTCGAGACGAATCGGCTCTCACCAGTTTTAATTCCCTTTCGCTGCCCCAGATTTCAGGAGGTTCTCATTGATCATTGAATCGCAGGCGCCAACTCGCATTGATCTTGCCGGTGGCACAATTGACCTTTGGCCGTTGTATCTGTTTCACGACAATTCGCAAACCATCAACTTCGCAATTGACCAATACGCCAGATGCAGACTTGAAACTCGCGACGACGGCAAATTCATTGTCGAATCTAAAGACAGAGTCGCGCGCGTTGAAGCCAGTTCGCTGGAAGAGCTTCGCGGCGACGATGAATTGTCGCTGATTTCCAAACTCATTTATCACTTCAAACCTGAAACCGGACTGAACATCACAACGAATTGCATGGCTCCGGCGGGCGCTGGGTTGGCCGGATCATCGGCATTGAATATTGCCGTTTGCGGCGCGCTTAACAAATTGGTGGGGAATCGTTATCCAATCGAACGTCTGCCGTTCATCGCCATCAATGTAGAAACTCAAGTGCTGAAAGTCCCAGCCGGTTACCAGGATTACTTTCCGGCGGTTTACGGACGAGTCTCACGCGTGCGGTTGGATGTTGAAGGAGTCTTTCGCGAAGAGGTCGTAACAGATTTGAATGAATTGGAAAGCCGAATCGCGCTTTGTTTCACGGGCGCTCCGCGCAATTCGGGTATCAACAACTGGGAGATGTATAAAAAGCACGTTGATCGCGAAGGCGACATCGTCGAACGCTTCGACCGCATTCGCGACACGGCGCTGAAAATTGATGAAGCTTTGTCAGCCAACGCTTTTGATAAAGTCGGCGCAATCTTTGCCGAAGAATGGGCTAGTCGCCGCGAACTGGTCCCGACCATCACGACTCCGTTCATTGATGAGTTGATCGAAATCGCCAAACAGCACGGCGCGGAAGCCGCAAAAGTCTGCGGAGCGGGCGGCGGAGGTTGCGTTGCTTTTTATTGTCAGCCGGGACGCAAAGCCGATGTCGAAGCCAGGCTCAATCAGGCCGGTGGTCATGTGATTAACTACAGCATTGCGCGCGAGGGTTTGACCGTGACATCAATAGGTGCGTGAATGTTAATTGGATAAGGAACTTCATCAATTGAAAACAAGTCGAAATCAGAATTAGCCATTAACCGTCAACCATTACCCATTAACAGACAGGTGGAAAGCTTTTCTAATCTGACTGATGATGGTTGATGGCCGATAGCTAATTTCCATTCCTATCCACTGAAATTCCTGCTGAGCCAGTTTTTGAGGAATTGAAATGACCAGAGCCATTTTCGGTCCCACCTTTGAAGAAATGCTTCATCCGAGCGCGATTGATCCGGCGGTTCGTCAGCGTGCAATAAAAGCTGCGACCGAAGCGCCGCTCGATCCAATCAATCTGTACAACATCACCTGGCGCGGAGCGGACAACCGGATCAAATACGAAGTGCTGCCCAAAGAACTGACCGGCGTCGAAGCGCCGATTGTCGTTTTGTACGGGCGCGATTTTCCGACCGGCGCGCACAAAGTCGGCGCGGCGTATTCGGTGATTGCCGAAGCCCTGCTTTTTAGCCAAGTAGACATTGACCAACACACGGTCGTCTGGCCCAGCACGGGTAATTACGGCATCGGCGGCGCTTGGGTCGGCGGTCGCGTAGGCGCAAAGTCCATTGTCGTGTTGCCGGAGGGGATGAGCCGCGAACGTTTTGAACGCATTGCAAGTTACGGCGCGGAAGTCATCAAAACGCCGGGCGTCGAATCGAACGTCAAAGAGATTTACGACAAGACATGGGAACTGCGCCGCGATTCAAACATTCGCATCCTGAATCAGTTCGAGGTGATGGGCAATTACCGCTTCCATTACCACGTCACCGGCAACACGATCGTCGAACTCGCGGCAGAATTGAAAGCGCAAGGCATCGGCGATGGTTCCATCGCGGCGTTCTGTTCCGCGATGGGCAGCGCGGGAACGATTGCGGCGGGCGACCGGATCAAACAAGTCTGGCCAAACGCGCGCACCGTTGGCCTGGAACCGATTCAATGCCCGACGCTGTACAACAATGGTTACGGCGGCCACGACATTCAAGGCATCGGCGACAAACACGTCACCTGGATTCACAACGTGTTGAACATGGACGCGATTGCCTGTCTGGACGACATCGAGTGCAAAAAAGGCTTGCAGTTGTTGACCAGTCAAGCCGGACAGGAAACGTTGGCGCGGCGTTACGGCATTGCTGAAACGAAGCTGCAACAGCTTGGCACGATCTTCGGCATTTCGGGAGTCTGCAACTTGCTGGGCGCAATCAAAACGGCGAAGCATTACGGCTTCGGCAAACGCGACGTGATCGTCACCATCTGCACCGACGCGATTGATCGTTACCATTCGGTGATGGACTCCATGTCGGAATGTTACGGCGCGATAGACGACGCGCGGGCAGTGGCCTATGTCGAAGCGATCTTCCACGGCGCAAAGACCGACTGGATCAAAGACGGCACGCCCGACGTGCGCCGCCAATGGCACAACCTGAAATACTTCACGTGGGTGGA
>CAYRQB010000082.1:0-19802 GCA_964426025.1 uncultured Heliomicrobium sp. | reverse complement strand
CCATTTTTCAAAGAGGACAATCAATGCAAGAACAGATGCAACTTCGGCTGGAAGAATTGAAGAAAGAGTTCGAGCTTGGGCAGGCTCGGTTGCAGGAGACTGAACGGCAACAAGCCATTCTGCGCGAAACATTGCTGCGCATCAGCGGTGCGATTCAGGTATTGGAGGAAGTGTTGGCTAATGGCGATGGCCAGCCGAAAGACGCTTCGGCATCCGCATCAAATACGGAATGACTGATAGATTGACTTGTCAGGCGTCATCCGATTGTCAGCGGTCTTTCCAGTTTCAAGCGGATGACGGTGTTGGCGTCCAATCTGACTTCCTTTCCTTTGGTCATCATTACGCCTGTGATGACGCTGGCTCCGAGCACTGATGCTCCAGTGAGAGCGCCGCCGCGACTGATGCCGCCGAATCCAAAACCGCCGCCGTCACGCGATGAACCAGCCAGAATGGCAATCGTCACTCCGATCATGCCTATGGCGGCTCCCTGACCGATTCCCTGCAAAACCTTGCCGCCGTCCTTGCCGCCATTCAACGTGCCTTCGCCGTCGCCCTTGATCTTTTCGTCTCGCGTGAAATCCGAAGCCGAATTGATGACGGCGGTGATTTTCTGTTCCAGGCCGTTGAAACGAATGCGGTCGAATGTGATGTGCAACCGTCCGCCTTTGAGCGGTCGTTTGGCCGGTTCGGCCAGTGTGACTCGACCGATGACTTCAGTGCCTTTCGTCAGAACGGTTCTGCCGTCAATGACCACGTCGCGGCGAACGGTTGCGATGACTTCGTCGCCCGGCTCGCTCAATTTGGAACTTAGCGGCTCGCTCAGGCTTAATTGAATTTCCGTTCCGGCGGGAATGTCCGGCTTTGCATCCTGTTGAGGGTTTGAATCCTGAGCCGAAGCCTTGACCAGGCCAAAGGGCTGCGAGAGAGCCAGCAGACAAAGAATAATTGCTAAACGTTTCAGCATTGCCGTACCTCCATTGCTGATTTGATGGTTGAGAGACGTTGGCGACCTGCCAGAGTATAAACGAATCGCGGAAAACACGCTTGCTACAGCGCAGCATTGATACGATAAATCAGTTACGTTTGATTTTGAGCCTGCCTCTTGCTCTAATGGCCGTCGAAAATCCCAATTAACAATCGAAGTAAAAACGCGATGAGACTTTTTTCGGTCGAAGAAGCAAATGCTTTGTTGCCGGAGATAAAACGACTTTGGCAAAAAATTGATCGGGCGAGAGCCACGATGCGCAGGCTTGCGCCTGAAGCCAAACGCGCCAGCCAGCAACACGGCGGGGGCGGAACATTTCACGGTCTGGAATATGTCAACGCGCTGACGGAGTTCATGGCCTGCGCTCAGGAAATTCTGGAACTGGGCGTCGAGATCAAGGATTTCGACAAAGGTCTATGCGACTTCCCGCATATGCGCGAAGGACGAGTCGTTTTTCTCTGCTGGATGAAAGGCGAAGACGACATCGAATGGTGGCACGATATCGAAGCCGGTTTCGCCGGACGCCAGCCTCTTTGATCATCACTTCGTAAACGACAGACGAATGCCCGTCGTCAACAGCATGTTATTGCTTTTTGCTCCCGGAACAGGATTGCTCAGGTAACGGTCGCTGAAAGTTACCTGCCAACTCAGCCAACGGCTCAAACTGGTTTCCAAAGAGGTATCGAAATTCAGGCGGTATTCTCCCGTCTCATTCAAATTCGGGAAAAAGACCATTCGTTGCTTCAGCAGCGAACGCGATGAAAGTTTGTGCGACAACTCTTCGCCGACCAATGCTTCGGCGCTGTCGCGGTTTAATCCGGTCGAGAAAAATTCCTTGTTGTAAGAACCTCCGCCGAAAACATCGAAAACCGTCCGTTCGTTTTTGACCGCGTGCCAACCGCCGCCTCCGCCAACCACAAATCGCAAATCGAGTTGTTGGAATTCGTCGAATTCCAGATCGCTGAAACCGAACGCAAAAACCTTCGGGGTCAGATTGATGTCGTAACGGCCTCCGCCGCGTATGGCATTGGCCGTGGCTTCCTTCTCGCCGCTTTTTTTGCTGCGAGCGTCAGATTTGATGGCGGTGGCGTAAACACTGATTTTGTCGCGGCTGGTAGCCCTGACGGCATTGGCCCCCAAAGTGAAAGAGTTCGTCTCAGCATTGCCGCGTGTCAAACTGTATCCGAGGTCGAAATTCCCGGCCCACAAATCCAGCACTCCGGGGTTTCGCAGCCTTTCGACTTCGGCCACATAGCTTTTATGTTCGTCCTCGTTGCGAATCGTCTTGATCGCCGCTTTTGAGACTTCGATCTTGCCTGTCTCCTTTGTTGTGACTTCGTAATTTCCCGCGCTCCCTGTGACGGTCCCAACGACGATTTGTCCATCGTTCAGACTCAGATAAAGCGGCTGGCCGGAAGTGACCTGATCAACCGCGTCCCAGTTGATGTTCACTGTGCCGACGAATTCCGTTTTTAGAGTCAGATTCTTGCCGTCGGATTTGACAATTGTTCCCGTCAACCTGTCGCCATTCTTCAACTTCACCTCATCGGCAAACCCTATCGTTCGAAAACCAAAACAAACCAGCAGGCAGAATATGGCTGCGGGCAACAAACTTCTGGACATAGCACCTCCTAAATGCTTTTGGATATATAGAGATCAAGAAAATGCTTTTCCCGCGGATGACGCGAATGAACGCAGATATTCGACCGAGGCTTTTCAATAAACTGACCTTGCCTTAGTCGGTTCAACAAGATGACAGCTTTTTCAACCTGAAAAGCTTCCGACTCATTCGCGTCATCCGTGTGATTCGCGGGAAGAGATTTTTTAACAGCTAAAGATTGCGACTGTTATGTGGGGTGAATCCGGATTTGTACGGCATTTGCATCTTAACCGTGGAGGTTGAATCTGTCCATTGACCAAACATCGCATCCCACTGTCAAACCTATGGGAAAGCTATGTTCTGGCGCGGATGGATGAATAAAGCTTATTACTCTAACCGACAAAAATGTTATCCTACTTTCAATATCGAACATTTTTGTCAGAGGAGCAGTCACGATCTATGATCGCAGTTATGGAAGAGACAACTCAGATCAAAAAACTTTCGGCGTTGTTGGAAGTCAGCAAGGCGTTTGGCTCGACTCTCAACATTCGTGAAGCGGTTGAAAAGGTGCTTGAGATTCTTGATCGGGAAGTCGGAATGCGACGCGGGGCAATCGCATTGCTCGAAGAA
Organism: uncultured Heliomicrobium sp.; assembly: GCA_964426025.1. Classification (GTDB taxonomy): domain Bacteria; phylum Acidobacteriota; class Blastocatellia; order RBC074; family RBC074; genus RBC074. The sequence continues at coordinate 16,587 of CAYRQB010000082.1, read as the reverse complement.
GACGGTTCGCTTTCGATTCAATACGCTTATGGTCTAAGCGAGGGAGAACGGCAGCGCGGGCGTTACAAGCTGGACGAAGGGATTACCGGACGCGTCGTTTCAACCGGCAAACCGATCATCGTTCCGCAGATCAGCAAAGAGCCGCTCTTTTTGCATCGAACGCGCAAACGTGCGACAGGCCCGGAAGAATCATTCATTTGCGTTCCGATCAAAGACCGTCGCAAAACCATCGGCGCGCTTTCGATCACTTATCCGTATAAACAGAACAGAAATTACGACGACACGGTAAAGTTTTTGACCATCGTCGCTTCGATGGTTTCGCAAAGCCTGAAGTTGGCGCAGATGGTTGAACAGGAGAAAGCTCAACTGGTTGATGAAAACGCTCATCTGAAACGCGAGCTTCAGCAGAAATATGATTTCCGCAATATCATCGGAACCAGCAAGGAGATGCGCGAAATTTACGAACACGTCGCGCAGGTCGCTCATACCAACACGACTGTGCTGATTCGCGGCGAATCCGGCACTGGCAAGGAACTGGTCGCTCACGCCATTCATTACAACAGCCCGCGCGCGGCCAAACCTTACGTGAAGGTCAATTGCGCCGCGCTTCCAGAATCTTTGATCGAAGCTGAATTGTTCGGTCACGAAAAAGGAGCTTTCACTGGAGCCATTGCGCGCAAACGCGGGCGGTTCGAGCTTGCCGAAGCCGGCACTTTGTTTCTGGACGAAATCGGCGACTTGTCTCCGGCAATGCAGGTGAAACTGCTGCGCGTTTTGCAGGAACGCGAATTCGAACGAGTCGGCGGAACCGAAACCATCAAAGTCAACGTGCGATTGATCGCCGCGACAAACGTTGATCTGGAACAGGCTGTTCAGGACGGGCGTTTCCGTTCGGATTTGTATTACCGGCTCAATGTCTTTTCGATTTATCTGCCTCCGCTGAGAGAGCGCAAAACTGACATTTTGCTGCTGGCCGATCACTTTCTGGAAAAGTATTCCCGTCAGAGCGGAAAACGCATCAGGCGGATTTCAACTCCGGCAATTGACATGCTGATGAGTTATCACTGGCCTGGCAACGTTCGCGAACTGGAAAACGTGATCGAGCGCGCCACTCTGGTTTGTGACGGAAATGTGGTTCACGGATTTCACATGCCGCCGTCGCTGCAAACCGCAGAAGGTTCAGGCACTGTGACCAAAGTCAGTCTTGATCTTGCTGTCGGCGCTTTCGAAAAGGAACTGATTCAAGACGCTTTGAAAACGGCTCGGGGAAATCGCGCTCGCGCCGCCCGAATGCTGGATACGACTGAACGAATCCTCGGTTACAAAGTGAAAAAGTACGAGATTGACTGCGACAGGTTCAAAGCCTGAGATCAGGCAGATCAACAGATTCGACAATTTTGTCTGAAAAGCGCCCAGAAGAGACAATTTTGAAGCATCTGCTATGGTCGGCTTAATCTGTTCGATACGAACTCAGTCAGTCTTTTCTATCACTTAACGGTCTTCGGCCAGATTTGCCAAATTTGTATGATACTGGCAAGCCAGTTGCTACTACCTGGTTCTTGAGAAAAGGCATTCATTCAATAGCAATCATTTTGGAATCTAAATCTACCTAGTTATCGCCGGACGGATGCTGTTTATAGGTTCGCTCGGCGTCAATTTCAATTTCAGGAGAGACTATGAGCACGACAGGAAATCAGGGGCGTCTGTGGGCGCTTGCGGAAGTCAGCAAACGGACTCCGCGTGTCATCAGTAACGGGAAAAAGGCTTCGGAATATTTTGGTTGCAACACTTTCAATCAGAAAGTGATGTCCGAAAAGCTTCCGAAAGATGTATTCAAATCGTTGTTACAGACGATTCACGGCGGCCATAAACTGGATCAGAGCATTGCTCCGGCAGTGGCGCACGCGGTCAAAGAATGGGCTATCGAACAAGGCTGCACTCATTATTGCCACTGGTTCCAGCCAAACACCGGCGCGACGGCGGAAAAGCACGACACGTTTTTGACGATTGACGGCGACGGGCAGGCGATGGAACGATTCTCGGCTTCGCAACTGGTTCAGAGCGAGCCGGACGCGTCCAGCTTTCCTTCGGGCGGAATGCGCGCCACTTTTGAAGCGCGCGGTTACACGATCTGGGATCCCTCAAGCCCAATCTTCATCATGGAAAGCACGAACGGCAAGACGCTTTGCATTCCTTCGGCGTTCATTTCCTATCACGGTCACGCGCTGGATAAAAAGACGCCGCTGCTTCGTTCGGTCGAATATCTGGGCCAGAACGCTCTGCGAGTGTTGAAGCTGTTCGGCAAGTCAACCACGCAGGTCGAAGCGACATTGGGGCCGGAACAGGAATACTTCCTGATTGACGAAGCTTTCTACACTTTGCGACCGGATTTGCAGGCAACCGGACGAACGCTGATCGGCGCTCCTTCGCCTAAGGGGCAGCAGTTGGAAGATCAATACTTCGGCAGCATCAAATCCCGAATTCTGGCTTTCATGCAGGAATTCGAGCACGAACTGTTCAAGTTGGGCATTCCGGTCAAGACTCGTCACAACGAAGTCGCTCCCGCTCAGTACGAAACAGCGCCCATCTTTGAATTGGTCAGCGTCGCCACCGATCACAATCAGTTGACGATGGAAATGTTGCGCCGCGTGGCCAAACGTCACAATCTGGCTTTCCTGATTCACGAAAAACCCTTTGCCGGGATCAACGGCAGCGGCAAACACAACAACTGGTCAATGGCAACGTCGGAGGGTGAAAATCTGCTTGAACCGGGCGCGACGCCTTCGGAAAATCTGCAGTTCCTTGTTTTCCTGATGGCTACGTTGAAGGGCGTTTACAGACATGCGTCCCTGCTGCGCGCGGCGATTGCGCTTTCAGGCAATGATCACCGCCTGGGGGCGAACGAAGCTCCGCCTGCGATCATCTCGGCATTTTTAGGCGAGGCTCTGACCAATGCTCTGGACGCGATTGAATCCGGAGAACTGGTCGGCGCGACGACCGAAAAACAGGTCATCAATCTGAACATTTCCAAGCTGCCGGAAATCGCCAGAGACAATACAGACCGCAACCGTACATCGCCTTTCGCTTTCACTGGCAACAAGTTCGAATTTCGCGCCGTCGCTTCATCCGCTTCGACTTCAACGCCGATGGCGACTTTGAATGCTGCTGTCGGCGAGGCTTTGGGCGAAATTGCCGAACGGTTGGAGGCCAAAGCCAAAAAGACAGGGGATTTCAACAAGGCAGTCATCGAAGTCGTCAAGGAATACGTCATCGAAACCAAAGCAATCCGTTTCGAGGGGAACAATTACGCCGAAGAATGGGTGGTCGAGGCTGAAAAACGCGGACTGCCGAATCTGCGCAAAACGCCTGAAGCTTTGGTCCAGTTGAAGACCAAACAGGCGCACGACTTGTTCATCAAATCCGGCGTGTACAGCGAAGCGGAACTTGAATCCCGCTACCATCTGGAAATCGAGCGGTACATCAAGGACCTGGAAATCGAAATCGCCTGTCTGAAAGAACTGGCCACGACCATGGTTCTGCCGGCGGCTTACAAACATCAAACCATCATTGCCGCATCGGTTGCCGCGCTCAACAGCATTGGCGCGGACAAAAAACTGGTTTCGGCGCAACTGGCCGATGTCGAAGCCTTCGCGCAATTGATCGGCGATTTGAAAGCCGCTCTTTCGTCACTGGACGCCGCAACTGAAAAAGCCGTCAGCGACGATTTGGATAAACATGCTTCGGCTCTGGCTTACGGCGTTTCTGAGGCGATGGACGCCGTTCGCGAAGTTTGCGACAAACTGGAACTGGTCATTGACGATTCGCTCTGGCCATTACCGAAGTATCGTGAGATGTTGTTCCTGTGTTAAATCAAACCTGAAAACTTTTTGCGGCTGGTGGTTTGGCGGAACAATGATTCGTTCGCCCGATCGCCAGCCATTGTCCATCGTTAATCAGTAGAGTTTGGAGGTAACAATGTCTGCTTACCGGGGTGAAAAGCATGGTGAATTGATGAGCGTTCTTCTTCTCGCGCGTGAGCGATTTGAAACCGAAGAGCAGTTCAATGAATTCGTTCTGGCTGAAGTTCGGCAGTTCATCACCGATCTTCGCTCTATCGGTATTGAGTTGACCATGCGCCCGAATTACAGCGGGCAACCGGTTTCTCAATACAGCGTGACGAAAAAACTGGCCAAATAATCATCGGACAACCATTCTCCTTTTTAGATTGGCGCTTACGGGCAGAAGCTTTACGGCTTCTGCCCTTTATTTTGCGCCGAAGGCAATGGGGGCGATCTTTCGCGTTAAAAGACAAATACTTGCAACAGATTCCGTTTACAAATCGTTCTTTGGTTTCTGTTTGCGATGAATTATCCAATCGAATCCGAATAAATTACTGAAAAGGACGAGGGCAGGGAGTGATTTTTTCTGACCGAGTCTGTTAATTCCCGGCGAATTAAATCGTTAATGGTTTGAAGTAGCAATCCGTCAAATGCGAACCTGATTCGTTTCAGGCAGTGGAGAAGGAAATGAGATTTTTTGAGGGGATACGAATTGCCCTGTCATCGCTGAGAGCGCACAAGCTGAGGTCGTTTTTGACATTGCTCGGCGTGATCTTCGGCGTGATGACGGTGGTGGCTGTCGCGGCTGTGATCGAAGGTTTCTTCCGTTATGTTGACCGAACGGTGACTGCGGATTTGGGCGCGAACACTGTTTTGCTGGACAAATACGGAATCATCACCAGCTTTGAAGACTGGATCAATGCCAACCGGCGCAACAAAGACATCACGCTCAGCGACCTGGATTACCTGCAGGAAAGAATGACGCTGGCTCAATACATTGGCGCGCAGAGCTTTTCCAGCGCAGAAGTCCGAGCCGGCGACCAGAAACTGACCGGCATCAACATCAAGGGCAACACGCCCAAAATGGTTTACATTGATTCGACTCAGCCGGATTTGGGCCGTTACATCAACGAAGCGGACAACGAACGCCGCCGTTACGTGGCAATGATCGGCAGCGAAGTGGCAGATAAAATTTACGGCAGACGCGAAGTCGTCGGGCAGGAAATAAAAATTGACGGCTTGCCATTTGAAATCATCGGCGTAGCCAAAGAGCAGGGATCGTTCTTCGGTCAGTCGCGGGACGATTTCATAGTCATTCCGCTTTCCACTCATCAGAAAATGTTCGGCTCGCGTCAGAGCCTGAGCATTTCCATCAAAGGATACGACAACACCAACCTGCAGGATGTGCAGGATCAGGTTCGCATGCTGATGCGCGCGCGCCATCGTCTGAATTACAGCGACAACGACACCTTCGGTTTTGTCACTTCGGACGCCATCAATAACTTTGTTCAGGCTTTGTTCGGAATCATTGCGGCTGTGGCGCTGGGCGTGACTTCTATCTCTCTGGTTGTCGGCGGCATTGTGATCATGAACATCATGCTTGTCACGGTGACCGAACGAACGCGCGAAATCGGAATTCGCAAATCTTTGGGCGCGCGTCGCAAAGACATACTGACGCAGTTTCTGGTCGAATCAACGACGCTTTCGATGGTCGGAGGCATGATCGGTCTGGTCATTGCTTACGGAATTTCAAAATTGCTGGTCAAATTCACTCCAATCCCGGCTGAATTGCCTATCTGGGCTGCGTTTCTGGCGATTGCGGTTTCCAGCGGTGTCGGCATTGTCTTTGGAATTTACCCGGCGTGGAAAGCGGCCAAGCTCGATCCGATTGTGGCGTTAAGAGCGGAGTAAATCTATTTATGCTCAAACAACAAGCTAAAGAACTTATCTCACAAGCGATGGTGACGCTCTGGTCACACAAATTCCGATCTTTCCTGACTGTTCTGGGAGTGGTGATCGGAACGGCGACGGTCATCGGAGTGGCTTCGTTGGCCAGCGGGCTGGAAGCCGGATTCAAGGAGCAGATCGAGCAGTTCGGGACAAACGTCGCTTTTGTCAGCCGTCTGGGCGGCGGGCCGCGCCATTCGGAATTCACCGAAGAAGAGCGCAAACGCAAACCGATCACCCTGGAAGACGCCGTCGCCTTGAGCCAGTTGCCGAGCGCCACGGCTGCTTCGCCGATTCTGCGTCCGTTCGGCATGCCGCCGACAGTCAAATTTCGCGGCAACGAAGTCCGCACGCCTCAAGTGCGCGGCGTTTGGGCGAGTTACGCAAACACGCGCGAAGTCGCCATCGGTCGCGGGCGCTTCCTCACCGAAACCGAGGATCAGCACAACATCGAAGTCGCCATCATCGGTTACGACATAGCCGAAAAACTGATGTCGGGTTACGAACCCCTGGGCAAAGAGATTCTGATCGGCAACAAGGTTTTTCGCGTCATCGGCGTGCTGGAAAAGTCGAAGAACATTCTGGGCGGCGGCGGACCAAACGCAGACCAGATGATCTTCGTCCCGTACAACGTCATGCACGCGATGTATCCGATGCAGGACGATCATTTTGTCGCGCTCGGAGCCAATCCGGGTCAACTCGACAAGCTGGTTGACGAAGCGCGCGAACTGTTGCGCCGTCGTCGCAACGTGCCTTATGACAAACCGGACAGCTTCGAAATCAACACGCCGAGCGGCATTCAGGAAAGCTTCGGCAAAATGCTTTCGATGGTGGCGATGATCGTCATTCCGATTGTCAGCGTCGCACTGCTGGTCGGCGGCATAGGCGTGATGAACATCATGCTGGTCAGTGTCACCGAACGAACAAAAGAAATCGGAGTTCGCCGCGCCATTGGCGCCACGCGCAAAGACATCGTCTTTCAATTCCTGTTCGAAGCCAGCACGCTGACAGGTATCGGCGGAGTGATTGGCATCATCGTAGGCTTTCTGATCAGCGGCGTACTGAAACTCTTCTCGTTTCCATCGCAAGTGCCGATGGTCTTCGTCATCATCGGATTCAGCGTTTCAGTGGCGATTGGCTTGATCGCCGGAATCTACCCTGCCTTCAAAGCTTCGCGCCTGGACCCGATTGAAGCGCTGAGATACGAATAACAATCTCTTGATTATGATTACGGCGAATAATCACTGAATGAATCAGCGATTATTCGCCGTACCTTTTATCAACGGCCAATTCCATCTTGCGCGCTCAGCCGATCTCATCCAAAATGCGCTTTCCGCTTTTCATGCCGGAAACTCACAAAAACTTTCAATCCGAGAAAGGAAACTTGCAGGCTTGAAGCCTGCTGCTGGGATTTACCATGTCATTCGATCCGAAACATCTTAGTCACATCATCACCAATGGCCGCGACCGCGCGCCTGCCCGTTCAATGCTGAAAGCCATAGGCTTCGACGACGAAGACCTGGCCAAACCGATCATCGGCGTCGCGCATATGTGGATTGAAACCATGCCTTGCAATTTCAACCACCGCGATCTGGCCGCCAAAGTCAAAGAGGGCATTCGCGCCTCCGGAGCCACGCCGATGGAATTCAACACCGTTTCGATCTCAGACGGCGTGACGATGGGAACCGAAGGCATGAAAGCTTCGCTGGTCAGCCGCGATTTGATCGCCGATTCGATTGAGTTGGTAGCGCGCGGATATTTGTTCGACGCCGTCATCGCCATTGTCGGTTGTGACAAGACGATTCCCGGCGCGGCGATGGGTTTGATCCGGTTGAACGTGCCGAGCCTGATTTTGTACGGAGGTTCAATTGCCCCGGGATACATCGGCGAACGCGCTTTGACAGTTCAGGACGTGTTTGAAGCCGTCGGCCAACACGCCGCCGGAAAGATCAACGACGCTCAATTGCTGGAAATCGAAAACAAAGCCTGTCCGGGCGCGGGAGCCTGCGGCGGTCAGTACACCGCCAACACGATGGCGATGGTCATGGAATTCATAGGCCTGGCCGTGATGGGAACCGGCAGCGTTTCAGCCACCGATCCGCTGAAAGAAAAGACAGCTTTTGAAGCAGGCAAGTACATCGTTGATTTGCTGCGGCGCGGAGTTCGACCGAGCGACATCTTGACGCGCAAATCTTTTGAAAACGCGATTGCCGGAGTCGCCGCGACCGGCGGTTCGACCAATGCGGTTTTGCATTTGCTGGCGATGGCTCGCGAAGCGGGAATCGAATTGACGATTGACGATTTTGACGAGATCAGCAACCGCACTCCGTTGATTGCCGATTTGAAACCCGGCGGCAAATACACAGCCGTGGAATTGGGCAAAGTCGGCGGAATAGGTTTGATTGCGCGGCGGTTGATGGAAGGCGGGTATTTGAGCGGCGGCCAAATGACTGTCAGCGGATTGACCGTCGAAGAAGAAGCAGCATTGGCCGATGAAGCTCCCGGTCAGGACGTGGTCTATTCAACATCCAACCCGATCAAGCCCAACGGCGGATTGGTCATTCTGAAAGGCAATCTGGCTCCTGAAGGCTGTGTGGTTAAACTGTCCGGCTTCGAGCGAAAAATGCATCGCGGCCCGGCCAGAGTTTTCGAGCGCGAAGAAGACGCGATGAATGCCGTCACAGGCAAACAGATCAAACCCGGAGACGTGGTCGTCATTCGTTACGAAGGGCCGAAAGGCGGACCAGGCATGCGCGAAATGCTGGGCGTGACTGCGGCAATCGTCGGCGAAGGTTTGGGCGATGAGGTTGCCCTGATGACCGATGGACGATTCAGCGGAGCGACCAAAGGTTTGTGCGTCGGCCACGTTGCGCCGGAAGCGGCAGCCGGCGGCCCCATCGCTGCCTTGCGCGAAGGCGACATTATCACCTTCGACATAGCCAACCGCCGTTTGGATGTTGAACTGACGGACGAAGAGATCAAACAGCGCATGGCAAATTGGATTTCGCCTGAGCCGCGTTACAAGACAGGAGTTTTCGCCAAATACGCCGCGCTGGTTTCCTCAGCGTCCGAAGGCGCTGTGACTCATCCTTAAAAGGTTCTGGCTTCGGCTGCTGGATATGACCATAACTCAAATTGTCTTGTTGTTCGGTTCGGCAGTCGCCGCCGGGATGATCAATTCAGTTGCGGGCGGAGGCACGCTGGTCAGCTTTCCGACGCTGGTGTGGACTGGAGTTCCGCCGATCATCGCCAATGCGACAAACACGATTGCGATGGTTCCCGGCGCGGTAGGCAGCGCATTCGGTTATCGGCAGGAAATGGCCAGCCTGCCGCGCAAGTTTCTGGTTCTGATGATCCCCAGTCTGATTGGCAGCGTCATTGGCGGCATTCTGCTGAAACTGACGCCGCCGGGCGTGTTCGCAACGCTGGTTCCATTTCTGATTCTGTTTGCGACAGTTCTGTTTATGTTGCAGGGGACCGTGCAGCGATGGTTGCGAACAGGCGAACTGGCTCATCACGAAGCGACGACCGGATGGCTGGTCGGCGCGAGCTTCTATCAATTTCTGGTGGCGATTTACGGCGGATATTTCGGCGCGGGCATCGGCATTATGATGCTGGCCGTGCTTGGCGTGCTGGGGCTGAAAGACATTCATCAGATGAACGGATTGAAAAACATCTTCGGTTCGCTGATGAACGGCGGGGCGGCTGTCTACTTCGCCTTCGCCGGACTGATCAACTGGCGAGCGGCGCTGTTGATGTCTGTCGGATCAATCGTCGGCGGTTACGGCGCGGCAGGACTTGCGCGCAAACTCGGCCAGAAGCTGGTCCGGCGAATCGTCATTCTGATCGGATTGGGAATGGCGATTTCGCTGCTTCTGAAAAACTAAGCTATTTGCTTCGACAATACGTGGTTATTTCCAAAGGCGTTGTATAGGGTAACGGTCAAAAGCGGTGTCTGCGCTTACAACTGGAATCTGCTCGACAATGGCTTGAGAAATGATCAACCGGTCAAATGGGTCTCGATGATGAAATGCCAAAGAGGTCAGTGGTTTGACGTGTTTCGGTTCAATATGAAGCAAGCGAAATTGGTTTATGACCAACTGCCGTTCTAAAAAAACATCCAGTGGTTCTGATAGAGAATAGTTATCAAGACTGATCTTGATCGCAATTTCCCAGTAAGAGGCAGGGCTGATTTCAATGTCATTATTGGCGTTGGAGATAAGATTTCGTGCAGATTGACTGAGCCGCTGGTCATTGAGGACGAACCATAAAAAGGCGTGAGTGTCCAGAAGTAACCTCACGGCATATACTCCTTGAAATCTTCCAAATGCTTATCGTCTTCCGAGTGAACGATCAGCTTGCCTCTGGCGCTACCCGGTTGTCTCGGTTGTCGTGGCTGATCGCATTGGGCGATTAATCTGGCAACAGGCTTGCCATCTTGCGTTATCAGCATCTCCGAGCCAGGAATTAAATTGGCAATCACTTCAGTCAAATGCGCTTGCGCGTCTTGAATTGTTATTGTCTCTGACATAAGCCTCTATCTCCGATTCTACTCCTCGCTCTCTTCGCGGTAAGCCTTCAGCTTGTTGTGGAGCGTCTTCAAACTGATGTTCAGCAAATCCGCCGCGCGAGTTTTGTTGTTGTTGGTGCGGATCAGGGTTTTCAGAATCAGTTGGCGTTCGGCCTCGTCCAGCGAGATCGGCACGGGCAGAGTGATCGAATCAGTGTTTTTCAGCGAACGTCCATCGAACATCTGCGGAGAAAGATGCTGTTTTTCTATCCGTTGGCCGTCACAGACGATGACGGCATGTTCGATCACGTTGCGGAGTTCGCGCACATTTCCCGGCCACGGATGACGGGAAAAAATTTCCAGAACTTCCGGCGAAATCAATTTTGCCGGGCGGGAATGGCGGTCGCTCAACTCTTTGACCATGTATTCGGTCAGCAGCGGAATGTCGTCGCGACGTTCGCGCAGCGGCGGCAATTTAACGTGGATGACGTTCAGGCGATAAAGCAGGTCTTCGCGGAATTCGCCGCGCCTGACGGCTTCGTGCGGGTCTTTGTTGGTTGCGGCCAGCACTCGCACATCAACCGGAACTTCCTTGGCGCTGCCCAGACGGCGAACCTTGCGCTCTTCCAAAACTCTGAGCAATTTGGCTTGCAACATGGCGGGCATTTCGGCGATTTCGTCCAGAAATAACGTGCCCGTATTGGCCAGTTCGAAACAGCCCTCGCGTTTGGCGATGGCGCCTGTGAAAGCTCCGCGCTCGTGGCCGAACAGTTCCGATTCCATCAGCGATTCTGGAATTGCGGAACAGTTGATGGCGACAAACGGACGCGAAGCTCGCGGGCTCATGTGGTGAATGCTTTGCGCGACGACTTCCTTGCCGGTTCCCGATTCGCCTGTGATCAGCACGGAAACGGCGGAGCTGGCGACTTGTTCGATGGTCGTGTAAATCTGCCGCATGACCTGCGAATTGCCGACCAGTTTTCCGAATACGCCGTATTCGCCCAATTGACGCCGCAACCGCGTGTTTTCCAATTGCGTCGCAGCCTGTTCGATGGCGCGTTGCAGCACGACGTTCAATTGACGCGTGTTGATCGGTTTTTCAAAGTAATAGAAAGCGCCTTCTTCTTTGACCGCGCGGACGGCGTCTTCGATGCTGCCTTGCCCGGTCAACAGAATGACGGCGGTTTCAGGGTATTCATCGCGCAGGCGGTTCAGCAATCCGAATCCGTCCAGACGCGGCATAAACACGTCCGTCACCACCGCCGCCGGGTGAAAGTCGGCGGCAATTTCCAACGCTTCCAGACCATCGCCAGCCGTTTGAGTTTCGTAACCCCAGACAGAGATTATCTCGCTCAACCCGACGCGCGCGGCCTGTTCATCATCAACAATTAAAATTCTTGCTCTATCCATCATATGTCGCGAGTTTAACAAGTGACGCTTGAGCTTGCCAATAAAACGCGATGATTAACGATTTTGCAGGCCAGATTTTTGATCCGGCAAATCTTGTGAATCCCATCGGTCTTCAGCATACTTGCCGACGGCAAAGCAGTTAAGACGTGAACAAACTCTCAACTCAATTTACGAAGGAGAAAATATGTACGCCGTCTCGAAAGATGAACGCACGTGGGGAATGTTGGCGCATCTGTCTGCGCTGGTGGGTTATCTGATCATTCCGTTCGGAAACATAATTGCGCCGCTGGTGATCTGGTTGATGAAGAAAGACGAATCGCAGTTCATCGGCGACCAAGCCAAAGAATCATTGAACTTCCAAATCAGCCTGATGATTTACGCCGTCGTCGCGGGCGTTCTGGTTTTGGTCATCATCGGAATCTTTCTGCTGATAGCGCTCTACATTCTGGGAATTGTTTTGACGCTGGTTGGGACAATCAAGGCTAACAACGGAGTGACTTATCGTTATCCATTCACGATTCGGCTGATCAATTGAAGCCAGCACAGAGTTCACGCTTCAGCGTGCCTGACACGCTGAAGCGTGAACTCTGAACGCTGCTGTCAGAGCAATCCGCGCTCTTTCACTTCCAGATATTTGTTGACCAGTTGAAAAGACAACTGACCGGCAGGAACGTCCAAAGCCAGCCCGCCCAATTCCGTGATTCTTGCCAGAGCTTCTTCGCGCTGTTGTAACAATTCTTCGGCGACGCTTTGTTTGTAAACGTCGGCGACGATTTTCGGTTCTTCGGCGACCAGCGCGCGCAGGTCGTTATCGCCGATGGTCACGATCAGCGGCAAATGGCGCGGCAACAGCGCCGCCGTGTAAGCCAGCAATTCCGCCGACGCGTCGCGATCAACCAGATCGGTCAGAATCACCACCAGCGAGCGACGCTTGCAGTTTTGCGTCAGGTATTGAAACGCCCTGGCGTATGACGGTTCGATCATTTCGGCGCGGATGTTGTAAAGCGATTCGGTCATCGCCGAAAGCTGAGCGTGTCCGCGTTTTGGCGGAAGGTAAGAAGCGACCTGCCGATTGAAAACCAGCAAGCCGATGTTGTCGCCGCCGCTGGTTGCGACGTAACCAATCGCCAGCGCGGCGTTGATGGCGTGATCGAGTTTCGACAAATTCTGGATGCGCGAAGTCATCAAACGCCCGGCGTCAATCATAACGACGATGCTTTGATTGCGTTCGATCTGATATTGCCGCGTGGTCAATTTGCCGCGACGCGCCGTCGCCGTCCACGAAACGTGGCGAAGCTCATCGCCGATCACATAATCGCGCAGGCTTTCAAATTCGCGTCCCTGCCCGCGCAATCGCGTCCGGCGCATTCCCGCCATCAACTGGCGATTGCGTTGCGCGTAAAGTTCATGGCGTTTGGCTTCGTTGATGTTCGGATATACTTTTACGCTTTCAGCCGCTTCGATGCTGACCTGTTTGACGACCAATCCCCAGCGCGAACGCCAGCGCAGCGCAATATTGCCGAAGGCATAATCGCCACGCGAAGCCGCATACAATTTGTAGCTCACGACTCCTTCAGCTTCGCCGCTGCGCGTGCGTCTGGTCTTGGCGATCAGCAATCGCTGGCCGCGCAATTCCAGTTCGGGCGGATATTCATCCTTGATGCTGAAAACCGGAGCGCGCGATCTGCGTCGTGCAAGTTTGACCGTGACGTGAATCCGAACCTCGTTCTCTTCGCCGATCATAAACCGTCGAGGCATGACCCGCTCGATTTCCAGTTGAGAGACTTTTTCCGTTCGTCTGTAATCCAGAAACGCCGCCGCCAGCAGTAGCACATCGTACGCGATCAATCCCCATTTCAATTTCGGTTGCGAGGCGAAGGTCGTCCACATCGCCAGCATCGGCAACACGCCAATCGCAAACAGGATGAAAAATCGCCGGGTGAAAATCATCTGGGAAAATTAGAAGGCAAAAGGCAAAGGGCAAAAATCAAAAATGGCACAAGCTTCTGCACTTTTGCCTTTTAACTTTTGCCTTTTGCCTTTTGATTTCATTTTGAAATTACCTGGGGACTTCGACGGAGGTAATGATTTCGTCCAGCACGGCTTCTTCTGTGATGCCTTCGATTTCGGCTTCAGACCGCAGCAACACTCGATGGCGAAGCGCCGGATGAACAATGTCGCGCACGTCGTCGGGTGTGACGAAATCGCGGTCGCGCATCGCCGCCAGAGCTTTGCTGGCCAGCAGCAAGGCGACGGAAGCGCGGGGGCTGGCTCCCCACAACAGACTCGGATGTTCGCGCGTGCGACGAACCAGATTGACCAGGTAAGATTGCACGCTGGGTTCGACGTTGACTTCCCGAACCTCTGCTCGGCATTGAGGAATGATTGCGGAATCTTCCAACACTTCCAGCGGAACGTTTTCAAGTTTGCGCGCGTTGAACCCGGCTTGCCAGTTGGCGACGATCTGCTGTTCGTCTTCGGCGCTGGGATATGAAATCAGAATCTTGAACAGGAATCGGTCGAGTTGAGCTTCGGGCAGCGGATAAGTTCCTTCGTATTCGATGGGGTTTTCCGTCGCCAGCACCAGAAACAGCGGCGACAACAAATGGCTTTCGCCGTCAATCGTCACTTGCCGTTCTTCCATCGCTTCCAGCAACGCGGCCTGTGTTTTCGGCGGAGTCCGGTTGATTTCATCGCCCAACAAAATGTCCGTGAAAATCGGCCCGTGGCGCAATGTGAATTGCGACGTCGCGACGTTGAAAACGTTCGTCCCGGTGATGTCCGAAGGCATCAGGTCGGGCGTGAACTGAATGCGGTTGAATCCCGCGCCCAGAATCCGCGCGACGGTTTTGACCATCAGCGTTTTGGCCGTGCCCGGCACGCCTTCCAACAGCGCGTGACCTTCGGCCAGCAGACAAATCAGAATCTGATCAATGATCGCGTCCTGACCGACTATGACTTTGTGAACCTCATTGCGAATCTGTTCGGTGATTTGGCTGACGTAATTTGCCATACGTAATCGGCGGCTGAATTTCCTTTCTGTGATTTGAACCTCTTTCAGCGAGGCGCAACTATACCCAAAGTCTGAAAAGCCGACAAACGCCTTTTGCCACAGAGTCGCTGAGACACTGAGAAAAGCAGTTGCCCTGTGACTCCGCGACCCTGTGGCATTGTTTCTTCAGCCTTTGCGTTGATGTTTCTCTGCTGGTTTAATTGCGGCCATGCCAAATCTGATTATCGGTTCACGCGGCAGCAAGCTGGCGCTGTGGCAATCCAACTGGATCAAACAACAACTGGAACGCCTGCATCCGGGGCTGGTGGTCGAAATCCAGATTATCAAAACCACCGGGGACAAATTGTCTGAAGCGTCGCTGACCAAGATTGCAGGCAAGGGAGTTTTCACCAAAGAGATCGAAGAAGCTCTGATTGACCGCCGAGTTGATCTGGCCGTTCACAGTCTGAAAGATTTGCCGACGACGCTGCCCGAAGATTTGCACATCGCCGCCATCACCGAACGCGTGGACGTTCGCGATGCTTTAATTGTCAGGAAGGACTTTGTTGCTGAGAAGAATCGCAACCACGGGGAGCACGGGGCACACGGGGAAAAAGAATCCGGGCAAACATCATCTTCGCTTCCTGCTGCCTCTTTGGTTAAGTCTGTTTCGTCCAACCCCGTGCCCCCCGTGTCCCCAGTGGTTCAAAATTCAATAAGAACGATTCGCGATTTGCCGAAAGGCGCTCGCGTCGGGACCAGCAGCTTGCGACGACGAGCGCAACTGCTACACCTGCGACCGGATTTGGAAATCATTGAGCTTCGCGGCAACGTTGACACTCGATTGCGCAAGTTGGACGAAGGCCAATACGACGCGATTATTCTGGCTTCGGCTGGGCTGATCCGGCTGGGATTCGGCGATCGTATCACCGCCAGCATTGAACGCGACGAAATGCTGTCGGCGGTGGGGCAGGGAGCTTTGGGCATCGAATCGCGCGTTGACGATCAGCGGACAAACATGCTGCTGGAAGCTTTGAATCACTGGCCGACGCGATACGCCGCCGAAGCCGAACGCGCAGTGTTGCGCGAACTCGGCGGAGGCTGCGCGGTTCCGATTGCCGCTTTAGGCGTGGTGGCGGATGAAAAACTGTCGCTAGAAGCTTTGGTGGCGGACGTTGACGGCAGGAAGATGATTCGACAACAGGTGGAAGGCTCAGCGCATCTGGCGGAAGAAATCGGCGCTCAACTGGCTGAATCTTTAATCGCTGCCGGGGCAATGGAATTATTGACGAAAAGGAGTCAGGAGATTACGGAACATACGGAAATAACGGAAAAAACGGATGGAAAATCAGTTGGTGTTGGGAAGGTTGAGAGTAGAAAAGATCGGTTGAGAGAGGGGAAAGAAAGAATTCAGTTTGTTCCGTCTGTTCCGTCTTCTGATTTAGCGATTACTTCAGTCGCACAATCTGAAGTGGAAGCAACATTGCCGTTGGCCGGACGCAAAGTGATTCTGACTCGTTCGCCCAAACAGAGCGGAGAGATGACTCGCGTTCTGCAAAAGCTCGGCGCGGAAGTCATCGCCTGTCCGACCATTGAAATCAAACCGCCATCCAGTTGGGGACAATTGGACGCCGCGCTTGGCAGATTGAATGAATTCGACTGGCTGGTGTTCACCAGTTCAAACGGCGTCGAATACTTTTTGCGGCGATTGGATGAAACCGCGCACGGGCGAGCGGAGTTGATGAATCATCGCGTTTGCGCTGTCGGTCGCAAGACGGCGGAAAAACTGAAAAGCGAAAACATACAGGTGGACGTGATGCCTGAACGCTTCACGGCGGAATCGCTGGTCGAAGAGTTCATCAAACGCTTCGGCGTCGGTCATCGTTTGC
>CAYRQB010000081.1:0-19910 GCA_964426025.1 uncultured Heliomicrobium sp. | reverse complement strand
CAAAAGCCAGTCGTTTTTGCGTTTGCACCCATAACTGGCAACATCGTCAAAAGTATTTCAAGAAATTTTCAGTCGCGGATTTTTGGTTGGTAATTGAAAACAGGTATGGCTGATTGAATGAAAAACTACGGATGGGTTTTGATGAAATGGAGCAAGAGATGTATTCAGCGTTTGATTACGTTGAAATAGTAATAGCCGGTATCTTCCAGCCTGCCACGGCTGACGACTCCTTTGAGCGTCAGTTCGTATTCTCCGTTTGTCAGCAGACTTGTTGGCAAATTCATGGATACAACTTTGCCCAGCGAAGTTGATCGTGCATTGGCCACATCTCGGCTCCAGACCAGATTGCCGCGAGCCGTCCGCAATTCCGCGCGGAAGCTTTTGTATTGATCATCGCCTCCCAAATCCAGTTGCAGATTGATCTGCCGCGCCTGCCGGGGAACGATCAATTTCTCCGGCTCATTTGCCCCGCGAATCAAACCGGGTGTCAGTATGAAAGCCGGAACTGTTGCTGCCGTTGGCTGAGATTGCTCCACCTCTTTTTTCAGCCGTTCGCGTTCGGCCTGTTCACGCTGAAGCTGAGCCGATAACTCAGCGTTGCGCGCCTGCTGTTCTGCTGCCTGCCGCTGCCACTCCTGCTGCCGGCGTTGCAATGCCGTTTGCTCGGCGCGCGCCTGTTCCAGTTGGTACTGTAATCGTCTGGTTTCTGAAAACATCCAATACGCCCCGAACGCCAATAAGATTGCCGCAACAGCAAGTGAAAATTGCAATGAGGGAACACGTATGAACGCCAACAGTGATTGCCGCCACGACATCTTTTCAGTTGCAATCCTGGTTTGCGCAGGCGCGCGCTGTTCCGCAGAAATTTCAAGCAAGGCTCTGGCCATGGCTTTGGCGAAAGCGACCTCATCCCGGTTTTCTGGCGTCACAAAAAATCTACGGACGAAACTTTCCCGATCAGCAGCAGTCAGATCGCCGCGAACATAATCGTCGGTCAGTTCAACCTTGATCGCCTGCAATTGTTCGTAAAACTCATCGCTGCCAAATAGCTTCTCTTCCAGCCGCGCCTGTTCCTCTTCGGTCACATTGCCGAGCAAGTATGCAATCATCATTTGTTCTTCGTTTGTTTTCATCGCCGGATACACTCTTTATCAGCTTTTACTGGCAGAAAATGTATTTTCATTTCAGCTTTTTTCCTGTCCGCTTCAGGCAACGCTTGACGCAGTTTCCCAATTCATTCCTGATCCGGAAGGCGCGAATTCTTAGTGTGCTGATCGGAATTGCCAGTCGTTCGGCCAGGCGGTTTCTGCTCTCTATCTTGGTCCGGCGCTCGCCTTCGTAATATTTAGTGATTAACTCGCGATTTTCCGGCGTCAGGTTGCCAAGACAGGCTTTGAAGCATTCGACTGTCTGCTCCTCATCTTCGTCATCAGTATAATCGGATTGGGAACGCGACAAATGCTCAATGGCTGATTTCTGACGACTGCGTTCTTTTAATATCTCCAAAAGCAACAGTCGCCCGACCCCGTAAATATAAGTAGCAGGATCACGAACTTCTTCGCCTGATTCCAATTTTCTTGCGACCCGGTTAATGACTTCGTCGGCGTGATCATCCGGAGAAGGGCAATCGCGGCACTGGAAATACCAGATCAGTTTTCCTCTCAGCTTTTCGTAAATCTCACCCGCAAGTTCACGGTCAGGGCTGAGACAGGCCAGTAACCTGTCAAAAGATTCCTTGCTCAAGTTCCATTTCCTTTGCGGAGGCGCGCCAGTCATCGTTGTAAAACCCCGGTTCAAACGAACTGTCACCGTTCGCGAAAACTTGTGAGCTGAGAAACCCGGATGCCGGGAATATCGCAGATTCTCATTGATTTGTGGAGCTTAGACCAGCCAAATAACCGTAAAATATTTGTAAAAAATAGTTTTTGACAGCCGGGAGACCAATCTGTTACAGTCCCGCCCTCGCTAGACAACTACCGAATCCGCTTAAAGTTAGACTTGGAACAAGGCCTTTGGATGAAACCGATGGTTGATTGACCAGCGTGGCAGTGTGCCCTGACTGCGGAGACCGAGTGCGGCGAAAGACTTCTTTTTCTATTCCTAAACGAGGAGGTCTACGAACGGTCAGAAATGAAATCAGCCATCGCTGAGGTTGCTCAAACCTATGGTATAGAGAATTGGGGCGCCGGATATTTCGGGATCAATGCGCAAGGCAATTTGATCGTCCGTCTTTCAGATGGCTCCCCGCGCAGCGTTGACGTAAAAAAGGTCGTTGATGATCTAATTTCCCGGCGCGTAAAGCTGCCGGTCATTCTTCGTTTCCCGCAAATCTTCGCCAGCCAGGTTCGCAAAATGAACCAGTCCTTCCGCGTGGCGATGAAAGAGTTCGATTACAAAGGCGAGCACAAAGCCGTCTTCCCGATGAAAGTCAATCAACGTCGGCAGGTCATTGAGGCCTATCTGGAAGAGGCGAGTAAATACAGTTACGGCCTGGAAGCCGGAAGCAAACCCGAACTTTATGCGGCAATCGCAATGGAGCAGTCGCCAGATTCACTGTTGGTTTGCAACGGATTCAAGGACCACGGTTTCATTGATCTGGCTTTTGCCGGAACCCGTGCGGGAAAGAACGTTGTCATCGTCATTGAAAAATTGAACGAGTTGCCGCACGTGATCGAACGCTCCAGGCAAACCGGGATTCGCCCGATGGTTGGCATGCGCGTTCGATTGTATACGCGCGGTTCGGGACGTTGGGAGAAATCCGGCGGCGAACAATCCAAGTTCGGCCTGACGACGACTGAGTTATTACAAGCGATCAAATCTTTGCGCGACGCCGACATGCTGGACATGCTGCGCGTGCTGCATTTCCACATCGGTTCGCAAATCACTCAGATCAAACGCGTCAAAGCTGGGGTCAAAGAAGCCGCGCGCGTGTACGCCAAAATCCGCAAGATGGGAATTGAGGTTGATCATCTGAATGTCGGCGGCGGAGCAGGCGTGGATTACGACGGCAGCAAAACCAGCTTTGAATCGTCTGTCAATTACACCTTACAGGAATTCGCCAACGACGTGATTTACACGATCAAGAGCGTTTGCGAAGAGGAGAACATTCCCGAACCCAACGTCATCACCGAATCGGGACGCGTTCTGGTGGCGTATCACGCCATGTTGGTCACCAACATCATTGACGAAATCGAAACCGTTCAGGGCATGCGCAACGTAACGATGACCGGCAACGAAGCTCAGGTGATCAAAGAATTGTACGACCTGTACAAGATGATGAACGCCAAAAACTTCCTTGAGTATTACCACGACGCGCTGGAACACAAGGAAGAGTTGTTCACGCTGTTCGATCTGGGCTTCATCAGTCTGGAAGACCGCGCCAAAGGTGAAATCCTGTTCTGGGAAGTTTGCGACCGGGCGAATAACTTCGCCAAACAGACTCAGGTCAAATCCGAAGAGTTCGACGATCTGAGAAAACTGTTGTCGGCCAAATATCTTTGTAACTTCTCCGTGTTTCGATCCGTACCGGATCACTGGGCGATTGATCAGCTTTTCCCGATCATTCCGATCCATAAACTGAATGAAGTCCCGACCGACACCGCAACACTTTGCGACATTACTTGTGACTCGGACGGCGTGGTTGACCGCTTCGTTGACCTGCACGACGTCAAAGAGGTTCTGGAAGTCCACGACCTCAAAGGCAACGAGCCATATTATCTGGCAATGATGTTGATCGGCGCTTATCAGGAAGTAATGGGTAATTTCCATAACCTGTTCGGCACAACCAACGAAGCCCACGTCATCGTCGCCGGAGACGGCGAATACCACATCAGCCGAATTATTCCCGGCTCGAATGTCGGAGAGATGGTATCCTTCGCAAAGTACGAAAAAGAATTTTTGCAAGAGGGCTTTCAAACCTTGCTTAAAAGACAGTTAAAGAAAGGAAAGCTGACTGAAGATGAAGTTAGCCGTTTGACCGACGAATACGACGCCCAGTACGAGGCGTACACTTACCTCGACACAAACGGACAACGGTGAATCGGCGGGTTGGTTTCGTAAATTGCCAACCGCCAAAACTAATCTGGTCGGCCAATCTCAAAAGCAATGATCCGAAGAATCAAAGGCGCTAAATACCTGACCAAGCCAACTGAACCGCTGCAAGTTGATCGCGACCGCAGCGTCCCCGGATTGCTGGACAAGATGGAAAAGATTTCTTTCCAGGGACGCAATCTGGCCCTGGCTCATCAAGTCTGGCTGCAAATGTTGCAGGAAAACGCTGTCGTGTTCATGGGATTGAGCGGTGCATTGGTTCCGGCAGGCATGCGCCGTCTGGTCGCGTACCTGATCAAGAACCGTTGTATTGACGTGTTGGTCGCAACTGGCGCAAACATTTTCCACGATTTGCACGAAACGCTGGGACGACACCATTACATCGGCGATGCGAAAATCAGCGATGCCGAATTGGTCGAAGAGCGCGTGGATCGCATTTACGACACATTCGCATCAGAAGAGGAATTCCGCGAAGCTTACGAATGGATCGGCGGGTTTGCCGCTCAATTGGACAACACGCACGCCTATTCGACTCGCGAATTTCTGCACCTGCTCGGACGCGAATTGAGCGAGATTGCCACCGAAGACGGCATTCTGACTTCCGCCTTCAAATCGCGCGTGCCGATTTTCTGTCCTGCCATCACCGACAGCGCCTTTGGCGTCTCAATCGGAATCAGTCGAATCGAGAAGAAAAATCAGTTCCAGTTCGATGTGGTACAGGACGTGGTGGAGATGGCTCAAATCGTCTCGAAATCGCGCTCCACCGGCGTCGTTCTTTTCGGCGGCGGAACTGCCAAAACTTTTATTCAGCAAAGCGAAACCGCTGCGGCGATGTTACACAATACGACTCGCGGCCATAAATTCGCGGTTCAGGTGGTCACAGACACCGCCGATTACGGCGGATATTCCGGCGCGGATTTCGACCAGGCTCAATCATTCGGCAGAATGACCAAGAACAATCGTTCGGTCACGGTTCGCTGCGACGCGACGATTGCCATGCCTATGCTGGTGACGGCGCTTTCGCAAACGGCGTCAAAAGCGATGCGAACTCGCAAACGCATTCAATTCACCTTCGGCAAAGATTTGGGAATCTCCATGCCATAATCGGATAAAGCTAAGTTTAGAAAGTAAAAGGCGCGACGAGAAATTTTTCAACTTCTCGTCGCGCCTTTTGATTTGCCTGGTTTCAGCCGTTTAGGACTAGGGCAATGTCACAACCTGACCGACATTGATTTTGTCAGGGTTGGCAATTCCACTGGCTTTGGCAATGTCGTGGTATTTATTGGCGTCGCCATAAAACCGCTTGGCGATTTTCGACAATGTGTCGCCGGCAACGACAGTATAGGTCAATCCCGATTGAACATTAACGTCAATGATGGCGTCAGAAACGTTGGCGTCAACGGCTTTGATCGCATCCCACAGTTCGTTCTTCGCGTAATCCGAAGGAACGACACCACGAATCAATATCTTATCGCCTTCCATGTTCAAGTTCTGAACGGTCATACCGACTTCGTGACCTTTTGTTAAAACCGGGTTGTATTTTGATTTCAGTTCATCAAGTGTAGCCATAGCTAATCCTCCTTAAAAATTTTGTTGGTTGGTTGTGTTGGATTGAGCAAAGGAAATTTTGGGCAATCCTGCAATTTTGCCAGAAATGACGGTCACCGATTTCGACTGTATGGGGATTCAATGACGCTTGAAGTCTAAACAAAACCACTGACGATGGCAAGTTAACGCTCTGCTAACTATTACCGCCATTCCCCCGACAGCACAAAGCCAGCCCAAAAGTAAGGCGGCGACCAGCGTTTCTGCTTCATCATTTCAATCTGCGCCAGGCGCAAAGCCGCCGCCGGACGCAATCCATCTTTCAGCATTCCGCGATAAAACCGTTCCATCAATTCAGCCGTGGCCAGATCGTCCACCTGCCACAGGCTGGCGACGACGCGCTCGGCTCCGGCGTACATAAAACCGCGCGTCAACCCGACCAGACCTTCGCCTTTGATCTCCTTGCCCAATCCCGTCTGGCAAGCGCTGAGCACGACGATTTCAGCGGGCAAATTCAAATTGTAGATTTCGTGCATGCGCAGAAAACCGTTTTGCTCTTTTCCGGATTCATCAAAAAGCGAAAGCGCCAGACCGGACAATTCTGGATGCTCGCTGTTGAGCAGGCCGTGCGTGGCAAAATGTATGATGCGGTAATTGGCCAGTTCTGCGCTCATCGCCGTGGCGCGGCTGGCCTGAAAGTCAGTGGCTTTCAGAAATGATTTCGCCGGAACGAACGAGGTGATGCTGTCAGCTTCATCGCGCGAAAAAGGCAGACGCGAAAGACTTGCGCGCGCGGAATTTCCGTCAAAGCTTCTGAGAGACTTTTGCAAGTAGGACAACGGCGATTCCGCACCATCAGCCGAACGAGTGCGAATTGCCACCTCACTGCTTTTATCCACGTTCTTCGCCGCCAGAATTACGCGAGGATCATTCGCTTCAAAGACCGGATCGGCCAGAACAGCCAGCGTCTTGGCCGCCGCTCGGCGACCGCTCTTTTCACGACGAAGAACCGATAAAACGGAAGCCGACGGAAGGTTTACAATCTCGTGGCCGACGATCAACGGTTGAGAATTATTTCCATCCGACGGCAATGTCAGCGCGGCGAACGGCAGATATTCAAGCGCTCCGCTGGCGACGATCAGCAATCGTTTGTCTTTCCATTCCTGGCCAAGCCTGGCCGCAATTGGTCCGAGCAGCATGCGACTGAGCAGGTTCATCTCCTGAGAAAGCCTGGCATCCGATTCCGTTACGCGCGTTTTCCACTCAGCTTCGGTCTCGCCTTTTGCAGGCTGCCGCGCAGTCAGCAATTCGTAAACCCTGCGAGTGACTGTTTCAATTTCGCTGCGAGCCGGAAGTTGATGGCTGAAAACATCTGTTGGCGTCACAACCCACAACCAGCTTTGTCTCTCACCGAGCGAAAATTCGAGCAGGATTGTGTTTTCATCCAGGAGTTGCCGTTGGATTTCGTTGGCAGCAAGAGGTTCAGGCAAAGTCAACGCTGCATAACGCGGGCTGGTCGCGCGAATTTGTCCTTTCACTTCATGGTAACGGTTGGTGAGCGCAACGATTTCGGTGTCGAATGATCTGGCCAGAGTTTCAGTCTCTTTTTTGTTGAAAGCGTTTGCGCGGGCCGATGCTTTGGCATTCAACTGTTGCTGCAAAGTGCGCTCCAGTTCCAGCAATTGGGGATCAACTCCCTGACGAATACCGGAGTTGGTTTCGGCCAGTTGTTCCAGCAGGCTACGTGCTCGCGCGCGTTCACTGGCTTGCAATGCCGCCGCGTCGAACCCGTTTGACGGTTGTTGTTGATGCAGCGTCATCAACAGGTTGATGTAAAGCTCAAACCCGCTTTGGGTGGAGCTGAAGAATGTCGCACGCAAATCCTGACGGGCGAGATTGGCGCGCAAAGATTCCCTGATTTCCAGCGCCGTCTCAATCTGTTTTCTAGCTTCATTCAGATTGCCGATTGAATGGTTCAAGCGCGCCAGACTGAATAAAGCGTCGGATTCCCATCTTCGCTCTCCAGCCAGCCGGGACTGATTCAAGGACTCATTCAGGTAATCCAGCGCCTTTTCTTTTTCGCCCAGCAGGAATGAAACATTGCCCAGTGAGTGGAGCGAGGCGGCCACACAGCGACGGTTGCCCATTCGTTGGCAAATCGTCAATTGCCGGTTGAAACAATCTGCCGCCTTCCGGTTATCTCCCAACGCGGCGTAATCGCTGCCGAGAAAACCGAGCGTGACCGCCTCCTGCGCTACGATCTTGTTCTGGCGAACAATCTCCAACGCCTGCAAATGTAATTCAACCGCCAACTGCTTTTCTCCCAAAACTCTGCGAGCCATTCCCAGACCGTTGAGCGCATCCGACTGGCTGAATGCGTCGCCCGCCGATGAAAAAGTTTGCAGAGCCTGATTGAAATAATCCAGTGACATCTGCGCCTCGCCAAGAAAAAGATAAACAGTCCCGATATTTTTTATGGCGATCGCCTCTCCATAACGCTTCGACAAACCGGCGAAGATTTGCCTTGCCTGGTTATAAGAGTCCAGAGCTTTTTGATGATCTCCGTATGTGTATTGAATGATGCCCATTGCCAATGTCAGATTCGCTTCCTGGTAACGGTCACCCAGTTCCCTGGCAATCTGAATTGCACGGCTTTGGTATTTCAGTGTCGTCTGCGGCTCTCCCAGTTGCTGGTACACGGCGCTTGTGTTCAGCAACAACTTCAGTTCGTTCTTGCGGTCTCCCAATTGCCGCCAGGCCGCCAACGCCGAGTTGTATTTCTCAAGTCTCAACAACTGTTTTTCCAGGGTTATGTCATTGTCGGCAACGATGAGGTTTCCATCCAATTCGTCTCTCTCGGCGGCAACGCGCAACCGGTCATCCGGCGTTGCCTGTCGCAGAGTCTCGATTTTGATTTCGTAATTTACCGACGGGAGGTTTTTGTCCAGCAATGACATTTCCAACCTGTATGTGCCTGAAACTTCGGCAAGCAAAGAAAAAGTGGCTGTCAGTTTTGAGTTCGAATCGTGTTCAAAGATGACGTTTCGATCAACGGTGCTGAGCAGAGGCTTTCGATCTTTCTGGCCGTCAGAATTCGGAGAAAACAATTTTGCCGCCAGTTTGATCTGCTTGCGAGCCACCCACAGCCGCAGGTAATCGCCTGATGAAAGATTGATCAGCCAGACGTGAGTGTCTGATCCTGAAATTTCGCGCTCAATTGGCGACCCTGGCGGAAGCTGGCGAACATCTTCGATTTGCTGACCCGGACGACGCATCTCAGCATTCACAATTGGAAACTGCACAAACTGAGCAGTCGCCAGCAGAATTGCGCTGACGATGGCACTTGCTAAACGCGGAAATGACAAGGTGAAAAGAACGGAGACCGGATAAATCATTTGACTCTCCTTTCAGATTGGCCAGCTTTTGTTTTGGAAGAACTGAGATTGCGCGAATTCTAAACCTAAGCCTTGCACAGGTAAATCAGCCGCAGGCATGGCGACTGTCTCTGACGTCCGGATTTCTATTGCCGAAGTGTCGGAAGACCTGTTACCGGAAATGCAAAAAGGCCGATGACAAATCACCGGCCTTTTCGCCTTGCACGTATTTTCAGCGAATGGCGATTCGCACGGTGTTGGCGGTTTTGCCGTCAATAGTTATCACTGCGTCCGCTTCGCCCATTCCCGCCAGCGAAGGAGATAACCGCACGTTCATTTGATCGTAACCGACGAAACCGGGGACTTCTCCGGCGTACAGGACTTCGCTGCTCGCGCCGCCGATAGTGCAATTGACAGCCGCAAGCGACATTCGGTTTTTCCAGCCAGTGCCGTAAAACACCAGGAAAACCTGATCCGCCGGATTGGCGACATCAATCGGTTCAGCGACGAATTTGCCGAGCGCCGTGTCGAATCGTGCAACAGGTTCAAAGCTTTGCAATCCGTTCTGCCTGACACGCAAGACAACCGCCGAAGCCAGACCGCGACCGCTGGCATCAGCCGAAAACAATCCCGGAGAAACGTTGGTGATTTCGACCGAACCGGTGGCGACGACATTCGCGCCGTTCAGAACCGTCACAACCGCCGTGCCCAGCGCAGTGCCCGCGGGCATTTGATGATTGATCTGATTCGGCGAAATGAAAAACAACGGAGCCGGACGTTCAACGCCCGCGCTGTCTTTGATCTTCATGCTGACGCCGTCGAGTTCGGTCGGTAACACGGTTGTCGTGGTGACTTGAATGCTCGAAGCCAGATTCGCTCCGAATGTGGCGACGATGGATTCCGGCGCCAGCGTGTCTCCGGCGATGAAGCTGGCCGCCGAAACGCTTGTCACCAGATTGGCGGAAACAACCAGCGTGAAGCTCCGTTCGCCATTGCAGCCGTTGATGTCCGTCACTCGCACGGTGAAGTTGAAAACACCAGCCATCGCCGGAGCGCCAAGAATCGCTCCGTTCGTCGGGTTCAACACCAACTCAACAGGCAAGCTGCCAGCGCTGATAGCGTAGCTGTAAGGCGATGAGCCTCCGGTCGCAGTCAGCGTTTGCGTGTAAACCGTTCCGACAATGCCCGGAGGCAAAGCGGTTTGATTGATGTTGATCGTAGGGCAAACCGAACTGTTGACGACCAGCGTGTAGCTGCGTTCGCCCGTGCAACCATTGGCGTCTTCGGCAATTACCGTGAAAGTGTAACTGCCAGGCGCGGTCGGAGTTCCTGAAAGATCGCCGTTCGCTGTCGGATTCAATCCCGGCGGCACATTTCCGTTTCCACTGAATTTGTATGGGCTGACGCCGCCGCTGCCTGTGAATGATTGGCTGTAAGCCGCTCCGACTGTGGCTGACGGCAGAGTTGAATTCGTCGGGTTGACTGTAATCGTCGGGCAAACCGGATTGTTGATGACCAGCGTGTATGCGCGCGATCCTGTGCATCCGTTGGTATCGGTCGCTCCAACTTGAAAAACGTAACTGCCGATTGTCGTCGGTGTTCCGGTCAACGCGCCGCTTGTGGTAAGCGACAGTCCGGGCGGCAAAGCTCCGGCAAATACGCTGAAGGTGTAAGGAGCCGAACCGCCACTGGCCGAAAAATTCTGATTGTAAACAGCGCCAATTGTTCCCGCTGGAAAACTGGATGGATTGACGGTGATGGTCGGACAAGTGTCGTTGTTCACGGCCATTGTGTAATCGCGTGTTCCAGTACATCCATTGGCGTCAGTCGCCTGCACCGTAAAGTTGTAATTGCCCGCCGTCGTCGGATTGCCAGTCAGATTTCCGCCGGGTTGCAGAATCACACCGGACGGCAAAGCGCCCGTCAAAACGCTGAACGTATACGGAAACGTTCCGCCGCTTGCCGTCAGGTTCATGCCAAAGACATTGCCAACCCGAAATGTTCCCAAAGCTTGCGGATTGATTGTTATCGTCGGACAAACCGTGTTGTTGATGGCGATTGTGTAATTGCGCTCTCCTCTGCATCCGTTGGCGTCGGTTGATCGCACGGTAAAATTGTAACTGCCCACAATTGTCGGAGTGCCGCTCAGATTGCCGTTTGTGGCCAAAGTCAGTCCCGGCGGCAAGGCGGTGGTTTGAGAGCTGAATGAATACGGCGCAAGTCCTCCTGTTGCCGACAACGTCTGGTTGTATGCCGCGCCTGTATTTCCGTTGGGCAACGTCGCCGGATTAACCGTGATCGTCGGACAAACCGGATTGTTGACGATCAGCGTGTAGCTGCGTTCGCCGAAACATCCGTTGGCGTCATTGCCGCGAATGATGAAGTCGTAATTTCCGGGGGTTGTCGGCGTGCCGCTCAGAGTGCCGTTGGTGTTCAACGTCAACCCCGGCGGCAAGGCGCTGATGTTCGTGCCGAATGAATATGGCGATGTTCCGCCGGTAGCCGATAACACCTGGCTGTAAGCTGCGCCGACAGTGCCAGCAGGCAAAGTCGCCGGATTGATCGTGATTGTCGGGCAGATGGCGTTCAGGGTAATGGTTTTAGTTTGTGAACAGCCGTATGCGTCCGTTGCCTTTACTCCGAAGCTGAAACTGCCTGTCGCCGCAGGCGTGCCTGTCAACACTCCGGTTGTTGAAAGGTTCAACCAAGATGGCGGATTCGGAGCGACAAAGCTGAAGGTATAAGGCGACGTCGCCCCGTTGGCGAAGATCGTTTGCAAAAACGAATCGCCGACTGTTGCGTTGACGTTGTCGGTCGCGATGTTGATCGTCGCGCAGGCCATCTGGATCGTGTAAGTCCGCTGACCTGTGCAGCCATTGGCGTCGGTTGCGCGTAAAGTGAAAGTGAAAGAGCCGCTTGCCGGCGCTGCCGTGCCGGTGATCGTGCGCGTAGCCGAATCAAAGTTTAGTCCGGGCGGCAACGAACCTGAAAACAGCGACAAGGTATAAGGCGAAGCGGCTGAGTTGACGTTAATTGTCTGCACGTAAACGCGGCCTGGTGTGGCGTCCGGCAAGGTGGCGGGCGAGAAAGTGAAAGTCGGACAATCCGGGTCAATGTTGATTGTGTAAGCTCGCAGGCCGAAACAATTGTTGGCGTCTCTGGCGCGAATGGTGAAGCTGTAATTTCCCGCCGTGGTCGGTGTGCCGCCGAGCACACCGGTTGACGACAAAGTCAGTCCCGGCGGCAAGCTGCCGATGAAAATAAAATATTCATATGGTCCCTGACCGCCAGTCGCCGTGATGATGTTCAAATACAAATCACCAACCTTGCCGTTAAGCAATGAAGCCGGGTTCAGCGTGATTGTCGGGCAACTGACGTTGAGAGTGTACGACCGCGTGTCAACGCAATTGTTGGCATCGGTCGAACGCAAGGTGAAGTTGTAAGTTCCTGAGGTGTTCGGCGTCCCGCCTAAAACTCCGCCTGAACCCAGAAACATTCCGGGCGGAATCGAACCGCCAGCCAGCGAATAAGCGTACGGCGACTGGCCTCCGGTGGTAGAGAAATTCTGAGAGTACGAAACCCCCACGGTTGCGCCGGGAATATTTGCCGGGAAGATCAGGAAGTTTGGACAGTTTACCGTCACAGCATAAGCGCGCGAACCTGTGCAGCCATTGTCATCCGTTGCGCGTATCGTGAAGTTGTAGGTTCCGGTTGTGTTCGGCGTTCCGGACAGCCCGCCGCCAGAATTCAAAAACAATCCGGGAGGTAGCGAACCCGTAGTTCGCGAAAAGCTGTAAGGCGACTTTCCGCCCGATGCGGTTAAGGTTTGCGAATACGTCTCGCCGAGTGTGGCGGCGGGCAGAGTTCCCGGATTGAGAGTGATGTTCGGGCAAACAACAAGCATCGAGTATGACCGCGAACCGGTGCAACCGTTGACGCCCGTTGCCTGAATGGTGAAGTTGTAATTTCCGAGTGTGTTCGGCGTTCCGGCCAGTCTGCCGCCAGAATTCAAAAACAATCCGGGAGGCAGCGAACCGGCAATCCGTGAAAAAGTGTAAGGCGCGTTTCCACCCGAAGCGGTGAAGGTTTGCGAATAAGCCACGCCAAGTGATGCTCCGGGGATCGAACCGGGCCCGACGGCGATTAACGGACATTGCGCGGCTGACGCTTTGGTTTGCGGGATGTCCGGCAACGCGGCCAGCGCGAAAATAATCAGGATGGAAAAAAGAGCGATGCCGAGATGGCGAAGTTGCGATTGAACGTAATTCATACCAGGCCTCCTTTGGCAGTAAACATCGGTTGATAAAGTTCACGTCGTTTACTACTGGCAGCCGGGCATAAAACATGTCGCGGGAAATTCGGAAAGTTATTTTCTGACGATTCTGAAGAAGTAGCGATTGACCTCTTCCGTCTGGCCGGATGAATTCGTGGCCGAGAGTCTGAGTATGTAATCACCCATCGGAAGTTTGTCGGCGGGAATGTTGACGCTGACGGCGTTTGATCGCGGACGGAGCGATTGCTGTTCCAAAATCCGTTCGCCGCCGACCGTGCCAACCGTCGCCTGAAAACTGCGCGAATCGCCTTCTTCGACGTTCATTCGCAATCGAACCAGGCCGGTATCGCGCGAAATGGAAATCTGCTGTTGAGAACCGTCTCCGGTTCGGACTCTGATCGGCGACAGCAAAAAAGAAAGAACTGACAGGCGATTGGGTTGAGGCGATGAAACCGGCTTCTGCGCGATTGATTCCTGCAACTGCTGCAACTCCGATTTGAGTTTGTCGCGCTGTTCACGCTCCGCAGCCAGTTGATTATCTCTCTCTCGCTGTAATCTTTGCTGTTCTGAAAGTTCCGCTTTGGCTTTCCCCAACTCTTCATTCAATCGCGCTCTTTCAAACAACAACAATCCAGCGGATAGAAAAAGCAGAGCCAATGCCGCAGAGGCCATCCCCTGTTGCAGGATTGGCGGACGCTGGAACGCTTGCTTCATCCTGCTCAACCATGAAGCAGTTGTTTGTAAATTTCTATCTTCGACGCGATCATCCGCCGCCGCTTGATCTGCGGCTTCGAGCAGTCTTTCGGCCACCGCCACCCGCTGGCGATGTTTCGGCGATTGCAGGTAGTTCCGTTCAAAAAGCTCTCGTTGCGCGCGCGGCAATCTGTCGCGCACGTAAGCGTCAACCAGATCGTTTTCCGCCGCCCGGATTTCTTCAAACTTCTCCTGGTCGGCAAAATATTCCGCTTCGAGAACTGATTGCTCCTCTTCAGTCAAATCGCCGAGCAGGTAACGGACTACTCGCTCATCTTGTTTTTGGACATGCTGCATTTCGATACTTGCGAATCAGTTTGGGGTGGAGTGAGTTTGAAAACCGCTGTTGTATGGCGGCTTTCACCGATTACTGACAAATTGCTGCAATTCATGTCGGCTCGATTTCATTTTTTCTTCAAGCATTGATTGATGCAATCTTCCAGACGGTCGCGGGTGCGTTGCGCGCGACTGCGCAGAGCGTTGAGCGGTATGCCAAGCCGTTCGGCCTGAGCCAGCCGGTTGTTGATCTTGGAGCGTTTTTCGTCCTGATAATATTGCAGAATTAATTGGCGGTTTTCGAGCGGCAGTTCGCGCAAACATCGCTCGAAACAATCGCGCTGATTGTTGTCTTCGCCCTGAGAATGTTCGGAAGCGGCAGTTATCGCCGTCATTTCTTCCAGGCTGACTTTCTGATTGTCCGGGTGTTTCAGCTTTTCCAGGAAGACAAGGCGGGCGACGCCGTGGCAATAGGTGGCTGGCTCGCGAATCGTATCGCCTGATTCGATTTTCCTGACGACCCGATTGATGGTTTCATCTGCGCATTCTTCGGGAAACTGCGCTCCGCGCCAATCGAAAAACCTGACCAGCCGCTGGCGAATGGATTCGTACAACTCCCCGGCAAGTTCCGCATCAGGATCAAGACAGGCGAGAAATCGCGCGAAGCTCTCTTTGGTCAGAACCCATTCTTTGCGTGTGTTGCGTGAACTCTCCACGACGCTCCGATTCGCGCTGGGGAACGCGGTAAGTTTTATGTCGAGAAAATCTGTTCCTGGAATCTGCGAATTGTGTTCGGCAGTTCAATCGTCCGATTTCAGGCGATGATTTTCCTGGCGACGACGCCCGCGACATCGGTCAGACGGAAATCGCGTCCGCTGGAACGATAAGTCAATCGTTCGTGATCCAGTCCCAACAGGTGCAATACCGTCGCGTGGAAATCGTGAATGTGCATGCGGTCTTCGACTGCGTGGTAACCGATGTCGTCCGTCGCGCCGTAAACGAAACCGGCTTTCGTTCCGCCGCCGGCCATCCAGATCGTGTAACCGTAAGGGTTGTGATCGCGCCCGTCGCCGCTTTCAGAAACCGGCGTGCGACCGAATTCGCCTGCCCAGATAACCAGCGTGTCTTTCAACAATCCGCGCGATTTCAAATCTTTCAACAGTCCGGCAATCGGCTTGTCAACTTCGCGGGCGTTTTTGTTGTGCAGGTTGTAAAGCTCGCTGTGCTGATCCCATTTGTAACTGTGAGTGCATTGAATGTATCGCACTCCGCGTTCGGCCAATCGCCGAGCCAGCAAACATTGCCATCCGAAATCTGCCGTGACGGGATCGTCCAGACCGTAAAGTTTCTTGGTCGCTTCGGATTCCTTTTCGACCTGGAAAGCTTCGGGCGCTTCGGTCTGCATGCGGAAGGCCAGTTCAAAGGCCTGAATGCGCGCTTCCAGTTGCGGATCGTTTTTGCGCAAAGCTTCGTGGCGGCGATTGATGTTTTGCAGCATTTCCAGTTCGAAGCGCTGCTCGTCCGGCGACAGGTGTTTGCCCAACAGATATTCAATCGGCTCGTTTTTGATGTCGTCAACTTTCAAACCTGAATTGCCTATGGCTGTTCCCTGATAAGCTCCGGGCAAAAAAGCCGACGACCAGTTTTTGGCCCCGCCGTGCGACAACGTCGGTTTGATGGTGATGAATCCGGGCAGATTTTGATTCTCGGTTCCCAGCCCGTAAACCACCCACGAACCCATGCTCGGGCGCACGAAATTCGACATTCCCGTGAAGGTTTGCAACAGCGCCGCGCCGTGATCAACGCCTTCGCCGACCATCGAACGAATGATCGTCATGTCGTCCACGCATTCGCGAACGTGCGGCCAAAGATCGCTGACCGGAATCCCGCTCTTGCCGCAGTTTTTGAATTCCCACAAAGGTTTCATCAACGGCCCGACAGGTCCATCGGCAAAAGCCAGCGGACGTTTGATCGGCAGCGGTTTGCCGTGATCGCGCACCAGCCGTTCTTTCGGATCGAATGAATCAATCGAAGACGGCCCGCCGTGCATAAACAAAAAGATGACTCGTTTGGCTTTCGGTTCAAAGTGCGGCGGACGCGGAGCCAACGGATTCAAATTTTCATCCGCGGCCAGCAGCCGACTTTGCTCGGCCATCATCGCGGTCAGACCAAGCGAGCCGAATCCCAGACCGGCGGCTCGCAACCAGGCGCGGCGCGACATTGGATTGTCAACCTGTCGGTAAATCGGGCGAAGCAGTTTTTGAAGTTCGTCAGTCATATTTCCTCAAACGCCGAACTGGCGCAGATGATGATCGCAATGCAGATAACCCCAGCGCAACCATTACAGTACAGGGAGCGGTAGCGACCTGGTTAGGTTTCGTCATAGCTCAGTTTGCCGTACAGGGAGCGGTAGCGACCTGGTCTGGTTCATTGGCAACGTTGATTCTGCAGTACAGGGAGCGGTAGCGACCTGGTCAGGTTCATTGGCGACGTTGATCAGTTGCCACCAAGTTGCTCCCACAATCTCATATATCTTCGCCATCGTTGAAATCAGGTAATTCGCCGCCTTGTCCATTAACAACATAATCAATTGCGCGTTCAACGCTGCGCATTTTCCACAAATATCGCTTGCTGCCTTTATCAGACCACGGACTGTAGCTGTGACGCCAACAGCCGTTCTCGCGCATTTGTCGCGTTGCATTGGCTTTGAAGGCAGAAAGAACCGGTTCCGGCCAACAGTCAGCGGAAACAACCACATGAGCATGATTGGTGCGGACATTGATAGCGCGTAGCAACCAATTCCGTTTTTCGCAGGTATAACGAATGGCGGCTTCGACTGCGATCCGTTGCCCTTCGTCAAGCTCGACAGGAGGATGTTTCAGCAAATGCTGATTGTAACTTAGCCACCGCTCATTGCGACTGATGAATGGTGCGCTGTATTGATTGCGATGCCGGTCTGTCGAGCCGCGCTCATCTCCGTGCAACCACGTGCCATAACAGCGAAACGTGATGAGATAAGCCAATGGAATATGATCCCGGTCAAAATTGAAACTCATCTCGACCCTCTACTGTAGCGAGACAACCAGGTCGCTACCGCTCCCCGTACCGCAACTCAATCAATCCACGTAGAGAAAATCGTTCGACGCCATCAGCACGCGGCACAGGCTCTGCCAGGCTTTGGCTTCGGCATTATCACCCGCGAATTTTTGTTTGAATGCAGAGATGTAGTTCAATGCCTGCGCGGTTTCTTCCTTGTTCGCCTGACGATTCAGCACGCGCAAATACAGGCTTTCAATGCGCGCCGCGTCGCTCAAACCATTTTCAGCCAATAGCGATTTGGCGACATCGGTTGAACGATCGGTCAGGAATTCGCTGTTCAACCAGAACAGCGCTTGCGTCGAAACGTTGGTCAATTGCCGTTTGCCAGACATCGAAGTCGCATCGCCGAAATCGAACAGGTTCAACAGCGTCGGCAAATTCGCCCGTCTGAGCGGCAGATAAACCGTGCGACGTTTCAGTTTTTCGGGATTCAGGCTCAATCGTCCCTGATTGTTTTCGCCGTCAGTGCCGCGCCCGGATTGCAACGTTCCGCCCATCGTCAAATCAATCGTTCCGTCAATCGCCAGCAATCCGTCTCGCATTTCTTCGACCGTCAAGCGGCGGCGGTTGAATCGCGTCAGCAAACGGTTGTCGCCGTCAGCGTCCGCAAACAGCGTAGGGTTTTCGGTGGACATTTGATAAGCGCTCGACAGCATCATCATTCGATGCATGGCTTTGATTGACCAACCGCTTTTGACGAATTCGCGCGCCAGAAAATCCAACAGCTCGGGATGTGTTGGCCGTTCGCCCGTCTTGCCGAAATTGTCAGGCGTTCGCACCAGACCTTCGCCGAAATGCCATTGCCAGATGCGATTGACCATCACGCGACCTGTCAGCGGATGTTCGGGTTGAACCAGCCATTCGGCCAATTGCAATCGCCCGCTGCCTGTGAAGTCTGGTTTGGTGTTGAAGGCCGCGAGAATCGCCGGGAAAGCCTTCGGCGCTTCTTCGCCGTGATTGTTGTAATCGCCGCGAATGAAAACTTTTTGCTCAATGGGTTCGCCTTCTTCGACCGCGCAGGCAAGTTCAGGTTCGGGCGGAGCGCTCTTTTTCAACTCTTCCAATCGCTTCTGCAATTCGCCGATGCGCTGTTGCTGAGCGGCGGTGAATTTCGCCTTGTCTTTTGCCGTCAATCCGAACGGCCCGTTGCCGTCGAAATAAACTCCGTCGAAAAAGCGATCATCGCCCGCTTCAAATTTCGGTTTGTCTGGAAGCGATTTGCTGTTTTCGGCAATCGCTTTTTTGTATTCGGCTCGCCATTTGGCTACGCGTTCATCCCATTCGCGCAGAAGTGTTTGAAAAGTTTGTTGATAATGCTTCGCGATTTCCGGCAACTGTTCGGGTTTGGCTTTTCGCCACGCCAGCAAATGCTGAGGAGTCAAATCACTCGGTTTCAGAAAATTGACCCAGCGATTCAAAACATCTTCAGGCAAATTCAACTGCCGGGCGATTTCATCGGCTTTGGCTTCGCCGCTGTATACCCGATGAGCGGCCAGCATGAAATCCGCCAATCGCGGAGCAAGCTGTTTGACGGCTGGCTCTTTCACCGAATCAACGATCTCATCAATTTCCGTCCGCGCCAGTTTTTCTTTGGCCTGATGCGCGTTGCGGGCTTCTCTGTATTTCTCCCACTCGGCTTTGGGGACAAGCGGTTTTTCAAACACCACGGAAACGTGCGATTCCGGATTGGTGAAGCTGCGCGTCGAAGCGAAGATGTTGATCAGCGAGTAGTAATCTTTGGTCAACAGCGCATCGAATTTGTGGTTGTGGCAACGCGCGCAGGCGACGGTCAGACCCAGAAAAGCTTTGCTCGTCACGTCCACCTGTTCGTCGAACACGTCGTACAGCATCTTCTGTTTATCTTGTTGCGCGACGGCTTTCGGCCCCAGAGCCAGAAAGCCCGTGGCAATGATTCCTCGCCGATTGACTGTCTCTCCGTTTTCAGTCGCGCCCTCTTTGCTCGGCAGCAGATCGCCCGCCAGTTGTTCGCGGATAAACTGATCGTAAGGCAGATCGCGATTGAAAGAATCAATCACGTAATCGCGGTATTTCCAGGCGAATGGATAACGATGGTCTTCGTCGTTGCCTGTCGAATCGGCGTAACGGGCTACGTCCAGCCAATGGCGTCCCCACTTTTCGCCGTAACGCGGATTGGCCAGCAATCGCTCGACGACTTTTTCAAATGCCTTCGGCGAATCATCAGCCAGAAAATCCTTGATCTCTTTTTCGCTCGGCGGCAATCCGGTCAGGTCGAAAGTCGCTCGTCGCAACAAGGTCAGTTTGTCGGCGGGCGGAGCGGGTTTAAGGTTTTTCTTTTCCAGTTCGGCCAGAATGAAGGCGTCAATCGGCGATTTCACCCAGTCAGAATTTTTGACCTTCGGAATCGCAGGATTTGCCAGCGGCTGATAAGCCCAGAACTTCTTTTCCTCTTCTGTAAATTCGCGAGTGGATTTTGGTGGAGCTTTCGTTTCAGACGCGACGACGCCGGTTTTTGCTTTCGGCCACGGAGCGCCCATCTTCACCCATTCGGTCAAAACGGC